>NZ_JBMKHB010000011.1:0-132964 GCF_049238285.1 Enterobacter cloacae complex sp. IR53041
GCTTTTTCCTCTGCTGTAAATGTTCGTCTCATTCAAAAAACCTCCGCAACCCCATGTTTTCACATAACTGTTGCGTTGACCAATTGAATCTACAAGGCCTTTATTTAATAACGGGTTTTCCAGCAGTACGGCGCCATTATAAGGCGTGTACAGAACGTCTTTACGAGACATGGTTAACTCCTGAATATTTAAACGAAACAGAAATAAGATGAGCAAAAACAGTAACTTTAAGGATGATAAAGACACGGAGTTTTCTGTGTTTTGTTGGGGAGCTAATTTAGTGCTTAGCTAACGGAGCAGTAGTGATAAGGGTCACATTACTTCTGGTTTTATTAATTTCAAAAGAATTGCATTGAATGTCATGAATAACTTTAGTTACATAATAATGAATTAAATTATTTAAAAGGAAAGGGCTGTTGTGTTCACATTTCTCTTCGAAAGCCCATGTTAATTTCACGCTGAGCCTGTTTTTGAGAAAAGGCCACCAAAGTCATTATTTTCTATTTAAGAACATTTATTCGAAACAGGAATAGTTTTCCGCTTATTCCTTTCTCTGTATATCCGAACACAAATTTCAGGTGATTATATGAAAGATAATCCTGTACCGACTTCCGCGCTGTCGACCTCGCGTTTTGCTTTTGGGCTTAACACGACCGAGGTGGGCGCGGTTCCGCTGATGCTGTTCGTCGGGATTGCCGCGATTGTGGCGACGTCCGCCTGGGCAGGGCTGCTGCCAAAAAATATGATAGGCGGACTGGCGGTCATCATGACCCTTGGCTTTGCGTTTGCCAAAGTGGGGCGTCAAATCCCCGTGCTGAAGGACATCGGCGGCCCGGCGATCCTGTGTCTGATGGTGCCTTCCGTGCTGGTCTATTTTGGCGCATTCGGGAAACAAACCCTTGATACGGTGCATCTGCTGATGAAGGAGGCGAATCTGCTCTATTTCGTCATCGCCTGCCTGGTGGTCGGCAGCATTCTGGGGATGAACCGGGTGCTGCTGATCCAGGGCATGATGCGCATGTTTGTTCCGCTGGTGGCGGGGACACTGATGGCCGTGCTGAGTGGGCTTATTGTGGGGACGCTGTTTGGGTATACGCCTTACCACACCTTCTTCTTTATCATTGTCCCTATCATTGGCGGCGGAATTGGCGAGGGGATTTTGCCCCTGTCTCTGGCCTATTCGGCAATCCTGGGGCAGACGCCGGACGTCTACGTCGCGCAGCTGGCTCCCGCTGCGGTCGTCGGAAATATCTTCGCCATTATTTGTGCCGGCTCGCTGGCGCGTCTCGGGGCGAAACGTCCTGCGCTTTCGGGAAATGGCATGCTCACGCGGAGTAAAGACGACGCCAGCCTGTTCGCCGGGGCGCCTGGCGCTCAGCAGACGGATTTTCATCTGATGGGCGGCGGATTGCTGATGGTGTGCGCGTTTTTCATCGTCGGAGGCTTGTTTGAAAAACTGGTCCATATTCCCGGCCCGGTGCTGATGATCCTGATTGCCGTCCTGTGTAAATACTTCAGGGTGATCCCAGCCTCAATGGAGCAGGGGGCGCACAGCTGCTATAAATTCGTTTCGGCTGCGCTGGTCTGGCCGCTGATGATCGGCCTCGGGATGCTATACGTGCCGCTTGAAAGCGTGGTGTCGGTCTTCTCGGTGGGCTATGTAGTGGTATGCGGATCGGTGGTGATTGCGATGGCGCTGAGCGGCTACGTGATTGCGTCGCGTCTGAATATGTATCCGGTGGAAGCGGCGATTGTGACCTGCTGCCACAGTGGGCTGGGCGGTACGGGAGATGTGGCCATTCTGTCCGCCTCCAACCGCATGTCGCTTATGCCGTTCGCGCAGATCGCGACGCGTATTGGCGGTGCCTCAACGGTGATTTTCGCCACGCTGCTGATGGGCTGGATTATGGCGCACTGATTCGAATCGTCAGGATACTGAATCGCAACGACATTTACAGCGTGTCGCTGCGGTTCAGTCCTTTATAAAACTCACCGCGCTGTATAGAATTACCGCAGCCACAGCGACGGGATACCACACGATGACCGGAAGAGTTGATTATCAGATTGAAAAATATCTCCTGACCGAAGCTGCCGAACCGGAGCGCCTGACGCGCCAGTGGGCAGAGGTTCTGGAGGAGTGTCGTGAGCAAAAGGCCGGTGCAGAGGAGCGGCTGCGCCTCGCGTTGCTTAATGTGGACTACGTCACCAGCTTCGAGCTGCCCTTCAGGCTGCTTCTCACCCGTGCGCCCCAGTTGATTGATGCCGTCAGGAAAGAGCTTCAGCTCAGTCAGAAAAATGTTCTGTTTAACGGCAAGCGCTTTGGCTGCGTCTACAGCCTTAAACGGGATCTGGACGGCATACCTGACGAGTTTACCTATCACCTGAAGACGCGGATCCAGCGCAGTGACGCCATGGGCGCGACGGAAGCGTCTTACCGACAAATTGCCCAGCAGGTGAAAGCGCCAAAGGAACGCCTCAAACTGGCGCTGGACAACGGGCTGTCTGTAACCGCGCTTGACGGGCTTTTCTGGTTTGGCATTCAGCGCATCGCGGCTGATGTACAACGGTTACGCAAAACAGGAATGCGGATAGTGACGTCCAACGCCGAGGTGTTCGATACGCTTACCAAAACAACCCGGCAGGTCCCGGTCTATCGCCTGGAAGGGACTGAAATTACTTAACCTGCAGCAGGATCGCCATCAGCCCCGGAAAACGGGTATCCAGATCGTCTCGTCGCAATGAAATCATGTTTTCGCGTCCCTGCGGACGCTGCCAGATGACCCCGCTGTCGCGCAATACGCGCCAGTGATGGGTCATCGTGGACTTCACCACGTCCTCCGGGCGCAGCGCGTTACAACTCAGTTCGCTGCCGTCGGCGAGCCGGCGAATAATCGATAGCCGGAGCGGGTTGCCGAGGGCAAAGAGCACATTTTCCAGCAGTATTTGTTCAGTTTCAGGGTGGTTAGGGATCATCGTTTTCCTGCGTATGGCGTCAGATTGAGCTATATCAACAATAGGTCAACCCTTAAAAAATAGTTCGATAATACTCGTACAATAGGACTATTATAGCAAACGAACGAATGCACGACCATCCTGGTCGTCACAAACACGTCATACTGACTAAGGAAATATCATGCCCCGACCCATCCCTCTCGAACGTTATCGCAACATCGGTATCTCCGCGCATATCGATGCCGGTAAAACCACCACCACCGAGCGCATCCTGTTTTATACCGGGATGAGCCACAAGCTGGGTGAAGTACACGATGGCGCGGCAACCACTGACTGGATGGCGCAGGAGCAAGAGCGCGGGATCACCATTACCTCCGCGGCGGTCAGCTGCTTCTGGCCAGGCATGGACAGAGGCTATGAGCCGCACCGGATTAACATCATCGACACCCCGGGGCACGTGGATTTCACCATTGAGGTGGAACGTTCCATGCGCGTCCTCGACGGTGCCGTGATGGTATATGACTCCGTGGGCGGCGTGCAGCCGCAGTCGGAAACCGTCTGGCGTCAGGCCAATAAATATCACGTACCGCGTCTGGCCTTCGTCAACAAAATGGACCGTCCTGGTGCCGACTTCTTCCGCGTCGTGCGGATGATGCAGGAACGCCTGAAGGCCAATCCGGTGCCGATTGTCATCCCGGTGGGGGCCGAAGATCATTTCACCGGCGTGGTGGATCTGATCAAAATGCGCACCATTCTGTGGGACGATGCGACGCAGGGTATGGTGTTTACCTATGCCCCCGTGCCTGACGATTTAGCCAGTACCGCCCAGGAATGGCGGGAAAAAATGGTCTCTGCGGCGGCGGAAGCCAGCGAAGAACTGATGGACAAGTACCTGGAAACCGGCGACCTGACGGAAGCGGAAATTATTAAAGGGCTGCGTATTCGCACTATCTCGGGCGAGATCCAGCCGATGCTCTGCGGCAGCGCGTTTAAAAACAAAGGGGTGCAGCGCATGCTCGATGCGGTGATCGAGCTGATGCCGTCGCCGCTGGACGTGCCGGCCATTGATGGCGTGGATGAAAAAGGGCAGCACGCGGAGCGTCACCCGAGCGATGATGAGCCGTTCTCGGCGCTGGCGTTCAAGCTGATGAGCGATCCGTACGTCGGGCAGCTGACCTTTATCCGCGTCTACTCTGGCGTGCTGCGTAAAGGCGACGCGGTGTATAACCCGGTAAAAGGTAAGAAAGAGCGCATCGGGCGAATCGTACTGATGCATGCCAACGATCGCCACGAGGTGGACGAACTGCGCGCCGGGGATATCGCGGCCTGCGTGGGGCTGAAAGACGTAACCACCGGCGACACGCTCACCGATCCGAACGCCGTCATTACGCTTGAGCGCATGGAGTTCCCGGACCCGGTGATCTCGCTGGCGATTGAGCCGAAAACCAAAGGCGATCAGGAGAAAATGGGCATCGCGCTGCAGCGTCTGGCGGCGGAAGATCCGTCTTTCCGCCTGCACACTGACGAAGAGTCCGGTCAGACCATTATCTCCGGGATGGGTGAGCTACACCTCGAGATTATCGTCGACCGCATGAAGCGTGAGTTTGGCGTCGAGGCAAATATCGGTCGTCCGCAGGTGACCTACCGTGAAACCCTGCGTAAAACGGTGAAGGACATCGAAGGCAAATTTGTCCGACAGTCCGGCGGTAAAGGGCAGTACGGCCATGTGGTCCTGAGTCTGGAGCCGCTGGAGCCAGGAAGTGGTTTTAAATTTGAAGATGCCACCAAGGGCGGCGTGGTGCCGCGCGAGTATATCCCGTCCGTTGAGAAAGGGCTGCGGGAAGCGATGAACAGCGGCGTGCTGGCGGGCTATCCGGTCGTTGATGTCAAAGCGACGCTGACGTTTGGCTCGTATCACGACGTCGACTCCTCGGAGATGGCGTTCCGCATGGCGGCGATCCTCGGCTTTAAAGAGGGCGCCCGCAGGGCGGATCCGGCGATCCTTGAGCCGATCATGCACGTGGAGGTGGAAACACCGGAAGAGTACGCCGGTAACATCATGGGCGATCTCTCTTCCCGACGCGGCATGGTGCAGGGGATGGCAGAGCAGTACGGCAGCCAGATTATCCGCGCCGACGTACCGCTGGCAGAGATGTTTGGTTATGCCACGACATTGCGTTCGATGTCCCAGGGACGCGCGACGTATACGATGGAGTTCCATCATTTTGCGGAAGCCCCGCGGAATGTTGCGGATGAGATTATTGCACGGCGTGCGAAGTAGTACGGTCACCCTCTCCCAATAGGGGGAGGGTTTTCTCAATCCAGCGCCTTCACCATCTTCCCGCTCGCCACAAACGTCCCGGCTCCAAGATGATGCAGGGTATTGAGCTTATCCCCGTCAAACTGCCAGCGTCCGGCAATAAACGCCCGCTCATCCGCTGCCGCTGAAACCACTTCACCAAACAGCGTGTCGTATTTCTCTGCCGCGGAGGTCACGGGTAATAACCGACACTCCATCCACGCCAGGCATTTTTCTTCAATTACCGGCAGGCCAAGTTCAGGACCGTTCACGACCGGGATCCCGTAGCAGTTGAATTTGTCTTCATCGCGCCCGCTGACGCTACCGACCGCGTATGTCCAGTTGGCCGCCGCCACGCCGGGGATGACGATGCCAAACTTCCCGCTGCGCTCAATCAGCTCGCGCGACCAGGTACTTTTATCTACTACTATTGCGATACGCGGCGGCTCAAACTCAACGGGCATTGACCAGGCGGCGGCCATTACGTTGCGTCTGTCTATAGTTTCATCACGACTGGTGATCAGCACGGTAGGGCCGTGGTTCAGCAGGCGGCTGGCATGACGTAATTCAACAGGGCGAAAGTGGCTCATAGGATCTCCTCATCTGTAACGATGAGTATGACGAAAAAGCACGTAAATCAAAGTGAGCGCGTAGAATTAGTTTATAAACACAGCATCACTATCAAAGGAAACTGATATATGTCCCCCTTTCTGACCGCCTATTTCGCCCGCATCGGCTGGAAGCAACCGGCTTCTGCTGATATAGACACCCTGCGCGCACTGCATTTACATCACAACTGCGCGATCCCGTTTGAGAATATCGATGTCGTCCTGCCGCGCGAAATTCATCTCGAAGACCAGTGTCTGGTCGACAAATTGCTGACCGCCCGTCGTGGGGGATACTGCTTTGAGCAAAACGGCCTGTTTGAGCGGGTATTGCGTGACGTCGGGTTTACCGTGCGCAGCGTATTGGGGCGCGTGGTATTAGCGAGCCCGCCGCAAATGCCGCCACGCACGCACCGGTTGCTGCTGGTTGAGCTGAACGGCGAGCGCTGGATCGCTGACGTGGGGTTTGGCGGCCAGACGCTGACGGCGCCGATTCGTTTGATCGCTAACGAGGAGCAGGGGACGCCGCACGGTCTGTATCGTCTGCTGAGCGAAGGCAACGACTGGGTGCTGCAGTTCCGACACCACGAGCACTGGCAGTCGATGTACCACTTTGACCTGACGACGCAGTATTTCAGCGATTACGTGATGGGGAATTTCTGGTCGGCGCACTGGCCGCAGTCGCATTTCCGCCATCATCTGCTGATGTGCCGCCATCTGCCGGACGGCGGCAAGCTGACGCTGACCAACTTCAACTTTACCCAGTGGCAGAACGGTCATGTGGAGGAGCAGATCCATTTGCCGGATGCGGAGGCGCTGTATAAGCTGCTGCAGGAGCGGTTTGGCCTGGGCGTTGATGACCCGAAGCACGGCTTTACCCTGGCCGAGCTGACGGCGGTGATGGCGGGGTTTGATACGCATCCGCAGGCCGGGAAATAGCCCGGTGGCGGCTACGCCTTACCGGGCCTACGGGTGACCGAACACAGGCCGCCACCCGGCAGGTTAGTTTAAACATCGTCAAAGGCATGCTGATATGGAAATCTTGTTGCGGAATAAATTCAGTTCAGTGGGAATGTTACTCGGGGTTATTGCACTGCTTCTCTCATTAGTGCAGTTCACCTTTGGTCCTTTTTCGACAAAGTCGACGGCGCTTGAAATTGTTGTGGCTGAAAAGGTTTCGGCGGTAAAAAAAGGGATCATTGCTGGCATAAAGGGAGAACAGCCGGCCGTTGAGGCAAAAAAGAAAGCGTTCGATATCGACAGCATTCTTATCAATAGCGGAATCATTTTATCCGTTGTGGCATTAGGGCTTGCCTTCACGGCTGGGATGCTCAAAGAGAACAGATGGGGGGTGAGTGGTGCACTGTTTTTTTCCGGGGCCACGCTCGCTTTTCATGCGGCGTTACTGGCTTTTGGTCTGATTGTCGCAGTGTTGCTTCTGCTGTTGGTTATTTCAGTCGTCAGCGGAAGTACTTTGTTCTGACATTGCGGCCCGGTGGCGTCTACACCTGACCGGGCCTACATGCGTGTGAACGTAGGTCGGGTAAGGCGTAGCCGCCACCCGACAAATCAACGGCGCGATCTCACCACCTGATACCGCCGCGTAAAGTACTCAAACGGCGCGCTCCACACGTGCACCAGGCGGGTGAAGGGGAAGATGAGGAAGATCGTCATCCCCAGCACCAGATGCACGCGGAAGATCGGCGCCACGCCGCTCAGCATTTCTGATGAACCGCCCTTAAACGTCACAATCCCCTGCGCCCAGCCCACCAGCTTCATCATCTCGCTTCCGTCAGGATATTGCGCGGAGAAAGGAATGGTCGATAGCCCCAGAATGCACTGTATCAGCAGGATACTCATAATGATGATATCCGGCGTGGTGGAGGTGGCACGCACCCGCTGGTTGAACAAGCGGCGAATCAGCAGCATCGACCCGCCGATCAGCGTCAGCACGCCGCAAATTCCGCCCGCAATCATGGCCAACTGCTGCTTAACCGCGACGGGTAAAAACCAGGCGTACATCCAGTGCGGGGTTAACATGCCGAACAGGTGCCCGAAGAAGATCCCCAGAATCCCGATATGAAACAGGTTAGAGGCCCAGTTCATCCCGCGCTTGCTGAGCATCTGGCTTGACGAGGCGCGCCAGGTGTACTGTCCGTAGTCGTAGCGCAACCAGCTACCGAGGAAAAACACGGTGGCGCAGATGTACGGATAAATGTCATAGAAAAACACGTTCAGGTAGTGTGTCATTTTGGGCCTCCGGCGCTGACGTCCACGTACTGCGGCGCGACGTCCTGGCTAAAGCGTCGTTGATATTGCTGCATCGGCGAGCTGTCGCACGATGTGGCGTTGTCTTCGATAAACTTCACCTGTTCCTCTTCCCACACGGCGTCCAGCGCCTGACGGGTATCATCCCGTTTTTCACCGGACACCTGTTTCGCCACGCTGTCGCTGGAAAGCCGCGTTCCCGCCAGCGCCAGCAGGGCGTCAAACAGCTGATAGTGCGCCACGCCGCGCTGCTTCAGGCGGCCGCCGATCAGCGCCAGAATTGGTGCGACGTTTTGCAGTCCTTCACGCGCTTCGTCATCGGATACGATGCTCAGGTATTCCAGGTAGAGCGGCAGGTAGTCCGGCAGCTCGCGGCAGTCCAGCTCAAGACCCGCTTTCTCATACTGGCTCATCAGGTCGACCATCGCCTGGCCGCGATCGCGGGACTCGGCGTGAACGTGCTCGAACAGCAGCAGCGACGTCGCGCGACCGCGCTCAAACACTTCGCACCATTCGGCCTGTTTATCCAGCAGCGGGGCGCTCAGGTGCTGGCTGGCAAACGGCAGCAGCATGGGCGCGTCCTGCGCAATTAACGAAAGCGCTTCATCACGGTTTTCCCACAGGGTCTCATCGGGATACTCGATCAGCAGCGCGATGATTTTGAGGATCTGCATTACTCTCCCTCCCCGTGTTCGCGCACCTCGGTGATGTTGATCGCGTCGATGCGGCTGCTGTTGAAGAGGTTGAATTTGGTGTCGGAGCCGTGGCAGCCGTCGCCGAAGGTGAAGCCGCAGCCGTTTTTCTCCGGGAAGGCGTCGCGCGCCATTTCGCGGTGGCTGGTCGGGATCACGAAGCGGTCTTCGTAGTTGGCAATCGCCAGATAGCGGTACATCTCTTCAACCTGCGCTTCGGTCAGGCCGACCTCTTCAATGGCGCGGGTATCGGTCACGCCTTCCACGGTCTGGGAACGCTTGTAGTGACGCATTGCCATCATGCGCTTCAGGGCGCGCAGCACCGGGCCGGTATCGCCCGCGCTGAGCATGTTCGCCAGATACTGCACCGGAATGCGCAGGCTTTCGACTGCGGGAAGAACGCCGTCGCTCTGCGGCAGGCCGCCGGCGTCCGCGTAGGACTGAATCGGCGACAGCGGCGGCACGTACCAGACCATCGGCAGGGTGCGGTATTCCGGGTGCAGCGGCAGAGCCAGCTTCCAGTCCATCGCCATTTTGTAGACCGGGGAACGCTGGGCGGCGTCAATCACGTTCTGCGGAATACCCTGCTTCAGCGCTTCCTCAATGACCGCTGGATCGTTCGGGTTGAGGAACACGTCGCACTGGCGCTCGTACAGATCGGTTTCATGCTCGGTGCTGGCCGCCTCTTCAATACGATCTGCGTCATACAGCAGCACCCCGAGATAGCGGATGCGCCCGACGCAGGTTTCCGAGCAGACGGTCGGCTGGCCGGACTCAATGCGCGGGTAGCAGAAGATGCACTTCTCTGACTTGCCGCTCTTCCAGTTGAAGTAGATTTTCTTGTAGGGACAGCCGCTGATGCACAGGCGCCAGCCGCGGCATTTATCCTGGTCGATCAGCACAATGCCGTCCTCTTCGCGCTTGTAGATCGCGCCGCTCGGGCAGGTGGCGACACAGCTCGGGTTGAGACAATGCTCGCACAGGCGCGGCAGGTACATCATGAAGGTGTTTTCGAACTGGCCGTACATCTCCTTCTGGATCTTCTGGAAGTTACGGTCGCGGGCGCGTTTTTCGAACTCGCCCCCCAGCAGCTCCTCCCAGTTTGGCCCCCAGACGATTTTGTCCATCCGCTTGCCGTCAATCAGCGAGCGCGGGCGGGCGGTAGGGAGGTGATCCCCCTCCGGGGCGCGGTGCAGATCCTGATAGTCAAAGGTGAAGGGTTCGTAATAATCGTCAATCTGCGGCAGAACGGGGTTGGCGAAAATCTTCGACAGCACGCCCATTTTGCCGCCGAGGCGTGGGGTCAGCTTGCCGTGAATGCCGCGGATCCAGCCGCCTTGCCACTCCTCCTGATCCTCCCAGTTTTTCGGGTAGCCGATCCCCGGTTTGGTCTCCACGTTGTTGAACCACGCATATTCCATCCCTTCACGCCCGGTCCAGACGTTCTTGCAGGTGACCGAGCAGGTGTGGCAGCCGATGCATTTATCGAGATTCAGAACCATGCCAACCTGTGAGCGTATTTTCATTTTTTCGCCTCCTGTACCTGATCCCGACCTTCGCCGTCCAGCCAGTTAATGTTTTTCATTTTGCGGATCATGATGAACTCGTCGCGGTTGGAGCCGACGGTGCCGTAGTAGTTGAAGCTGTACGCCAGCTGGGCGTAGCCGCCGATCATGTGCGTCGGTTTCGGGCAGACGCGGGTCACCGAGTTGTGGATCCCGCCGCGCCGTCCGGTCACCTCTGAGCCCGGAATGTTCAGGATGCGCTCCTGAGCGTGATACATCATGGTCATGCCCGGCGGCACGCGCTGGCTGACCACCGCGCGGGCGGTGAGGGCACCGTTGGCGTTGAAGGCCTCGATCCAGTCGTTGTCCTCAATGCCCAGCTCGCGGGCGTCGGTTTCGCTGATCCAGACAATCGGCCCGCCGCGCGAGAGGGTCTGCATCAGCAGGTTTTCGCTGTAGGTGGAGTGAATGCCCCATTTCTGGTGCGGCGTCAGGAAGTTGAGCGCTTTTTCCGGGAAGCCGTTCGGCGGGATCTCGCGCATATGGGTGACGCTGCGGGTGTCAATCGGTGGACGATAGGCCACCAGGCTCTCTCCGAACGCGCGCATCCAGGGATGATCCTGATACAGCTGCTGGCGGCCAGACAGCGTGCGCCACGGGATCAGCTCGTGAACGTTGGTATAGCCCGCGTTATAGGAGACGTGCTCGCTCTCCAGGCCGGACCAGGTCGGGCTGGAGATGATTTTACGCGGCTGCGCCTGGATATCGCGGAAGCGGATCTTCTCATCTTCCTTGTTCAGCGCCAGATGGGTGTGATCGCGCCCGGTCAGCTCGCCGAGCGCTTCCCAGGCCTTCACCGCCACCTGGCCGTTGGTTTCCGGCGCAAGGGCGAGGATCACCTCTGAAGCGTCAATGGCAGTTTCAATGCGCGGGCGGCCTTTCGCCGGGCCGTCGAGCTTGACGTAGTTGAGCTTGCCGAGGAAATCGACCTCGCTCTGCGTGTTCCACGATATGCCTTTCCCGCCGTTGCCGAGCTTATCCATCAGCGGGCCGAGGGCGGTGAAGCGTTCGTAAGTTTCCGGGTAGTTCCGCTCGACGACCGCGATGTTCGGCGCCGTTTTACCGGGGATCAGATCGCATTCCCCTTTGCGCCAGTCCTGTATGTCAAACGGCTGCGACAGCTCCGCCGGGGAGTCATGCTGTAGCGGCTGTAACACCACGTCGGTTTCGGTGCCGAGATGCCCGACGCAGACCTCGGAGAAGACGTTGGCGATGCCCTTGTAGATCTCCCAGTCGCTGCGGGACTCCCACGCCGGGTCGACGGCGGCCGAGAGCGGGTGAATAAACGGATGCATGTCCGAGGTATTCATATCGTCTTTTTCATACCAGGTGGCGGTCGGCAGGACGATATCCGAGAACAGGCAGGTGCTGGACATGCGGAAGTCGAGCGTCACCAGCAGGTCGAGCTTGCCCTCAATGGCGGCGGTCTGCCATTCCACTTCTTCAGGCTTCACGTCGTCGGTTGAGCCTAAATCCTCGCCCTGAATCCCGCTCTCGGTGCCGAGCAGGTATTTCAGCATGTACTCATGGCCTTTCCCGGACGAGCCGAGCAGGTTAGAGCGCCAGACGAACAGGTTGCGCGGGTGGTTCTTGCCGTTGTCCGGCTGCTCGCAGGCGAAGCGGATATCGCCCGATTTTAACGCCTGAACGGTGTACTCCTGCGGCGTGATGCCCGCCGCGTCCGCGCGGGCTTTGATGTGCAGCGGGTTGAGGTTGAGCTGCGGCGCCGACGGCAGCCAGCCCATGCGCTCGGCGCGGACGTTGAAATCAATCAGGTGGCCGGTGAACCTCGAGGCGTCCGCCAGCGGAGAGAGCAGCTCCTGCGCGGTCAGCTTCTCGTAGCGCCACTGGCTGGCGTGGTTGTAGAAGAAGGAGGTGCTGTTCATCTGGCGCGGCGGGCGGTTCCAGTCCAGCGCGAAGGCCAGCGGCAGCCAGCCGGTTTGCGGGCGCAGCTTCTCCTGGCCGACATAGTGCGACCAGCCGCCGCCGCTCTGCCCGACGCAGCCGCAGAAGACCAGCATGTTGATCATCCCGCGGTAGTTCATGTCCATGTGGTACCAGTGGTTCACCCCTGCACCGAGAATGATCATCGACCGGCCGTGGGTTTTGTGCGCCGTGTCGGCAAACTCGCGGGCGATTTTTTCAATCAGCCGGGCGGGCACGCCGGTGATCTGCTCGCCCCAGGCGGGGGTATAGGCTTTGACCTGGTCATAGCTCTCTGCGGCGTTGCTGTCCTCCAGACCGCGATCGAGACCGTAGTTCGCCAGCACCAGATCGTAAACGCTGACCACGCGCTTCTCGCTGCCGTCGGCGAGGGTCAGGGTTTTGCTCGGCACGCGGCGCGTCAGCACCGGATCCTGCTTCACGCTGCGGAAATGCGGGTTCTCGTTGCCGCCAAAGTAGGGGAAGGCCACATCGGCCACGCTGTCGTGGGTAATGAGCAGCGACAGCGTCAGTTCGGTGTCGTGGCCCGCAGCCTGTGGCTCCAGGTTCCATTTGCCTTTTTCTCCCCAGCGGAAGCCGATGGAGCCGTTTGGTACTACCAGATTTCCGGCAATATCAAAGGCGACGGTCTTCCACTCCGGGTTATTGGCTTCCCCCAGCCCGTCGACAAGGTCCGAGGCGCGCAGCATACGTCCCGGCACCACGCGACCGTCTTCCTGCTCGTCCAGCAGCACCAGCATCGGCATATCGGTATAGCGGCGGCAGTAGTTAAGGAAGTAGTCGCTTGGGTTATCGAGGTGAAATTCTTTGAGGATCACGTGGCCCATCGCCATGGCGAGGGCGCTGTCGGTGCCCTGTTTGGGGGACAGCCACTGGTCGCTCAGCTTCGCGACTTCCGAGAAGTCCGGCGTGATGGCGACGGTTTTGGTGCCCTTGTAGCGCACCTCGGTGAAGAAATGGGCGTCCGGGGTTCGGGTCTGCGGCACGTTCGAGCCCCAGGCAATGATGTAGCTGGAGTTGTACCAGTCGGCGGACTCCGGCACGTCGGTCTGCTCGCCCCAGGTCATCGGCGACGCCGGCGGCAGGTCGCAGTACCAGTCGTAGAAGCTCAGGCAGGTACCGCCCAGCAGGGAAAGATAGCGCGTGCCGGCGGCGTAGGAGACCATCGACATCGCCGGAATAGGGGAAAAACCGGCCACGCGGTCCGGACCATAGTTTTTGATGGTCCAGACGTTGGCGGCGGCAATCAGCTGGTTCAGCTCTTTCCAGTTCGAGCGGATAAACCCGCCTTTACCCCGCGCCTTCCTGTAGCTTTGCGCCTTTTGCGGATCGCTCTGGATGGCGTCCCAGGCCAGCACCGGATCGGTATGCTGCGCCAGCGCCTCGCGCCAGAGTTCAATCAGCCTGCGGCGCACCAGCGGGTATTTAAGACGGTTGGCGCTATAGAGATACCAGGAGTAGCTCGCCCCACGCGGGCAACCGCGCGGCTCGTGGTTGGGCAGGTCAGGGCGGGTGCGTGGGTAATCGGTCTGCTGGGTTTCCCAGGTCACCAGGCCGTTTTTGACATAAATCTTCCAGCTGCAGGAGCCGGTACAGTTCACGCCGTGGGTGGAGCGCACGATCTTGTCGAACTGCCAGCGCTGACGGTAGCCGTCCTCCCAGTCGCGGTTGGTGTTATATACCTGCCCGTGCCCGTTGGCGAAGCTGTCCCCCTTTGTTTTGAAATAACGAAAGCGATCCAACAGTTTGCTCATGACATTTCTCCTGCTTCGGACGTGTAGTTATTCTTGTTTTGCGGATTTGCGGCCATACACCAGCCAGGTAACGAGCACGCAGACGATGTAAAACACGAGGAACACCTTCATGGCGCCGACCGGCGATCCGGTCATCGCCAGCGAGGTGCCAAAGGCTTTGGGAATGAAGAACCCGCCAACGGCGCCGATAGCGGAGATAAAGCCCAGCGCGGCGGCGGTCTCTGTCACCGCTTCGTGCTGCGCCTGCTCGTCCGTACCGCCCTGCTTTTTGACGCGGTCGAGCGTGATTTGGCGGAAAATAATCGCGATCATCTGGAAGGTCGACCCGCTGCCGAGCCCGGCGGTGAGGAACAGCCCCATAAAGACCAAGTAGAACGCGACGAAGCTGCCGGAGCCAGAGCCGGGCAGCGTCAGGAAGATCAGGGCGCTGAAGAGGGCCATAAAAACGAAGTTAATCAGCGTGACCCGCACGCCGCCCAGTTTGTCAGAGATCATCCCGCCCGCTGATCGCGCCAGTGCACCGATTAGGGGGCCAAAGAAGGCGAGGTGTAGAATGTTGACGTCCGGAAACTGGGTTTTTGACAGCATGGCAAAGCCCGCCGAGAAGCCGATAAACGAGCCGAAGGTCGCCAGATAAAGCAGGCTCAGCAGCCAGAGATGAAAGCGCTTCAGCACCGGGAGCTGGCTGGCGATAGAGGCCTTGGAGCTGGCGATATCGTTCATTCCAAAGAAGGCCGCAAGGGTGGCCAGCAGCAGCAGCGGCGCCCATATCCAGGCCGCATTGGCCAGCCACAGGGTGGAACCGTCATCCTGCGGTACGCCCTCCACGCCCAGGAAGGTAAACATCGGCAGGAAGATCACCAGCGGCGCGACCAGCTGCATCACGCTGACGCCCAGGTTGCCGAGCCCGCCGTTAATACCGAGCGCGCTACCCTGTTTTGCTTTGGGGAAGAAGAAGCTGATGTTGCCCATGCTGGAGGCAAAGTTGGCGCCTGCAAAGCCGCAGAGCAGGGCAATCACGATAAAGATCCAGTAAGGCGTCGCGGTGTTCTGAATGGCCATCCCCAGCCAGACGCAGGGAATGATCAGGATGACGGTACTCAATACCGTCCAGTATCGTCCGCCAAATATGGGCACCATAAACGAATAGGGGACGCGCAATATCGCGCCGGAGAGAGAAGGTAATGCCGTTAGCATAAAAAGTTGATCGGTGGTGAAATTAAATCCGACTTTATTCAGATTGACGGCAATGGCGCTAAATAACATCCAGACGCAAAACGCTAACAGCAAACAGGCGACGGAAATCCACAGGTTTCTTCGCGCGATATGTTTTCCTTTGTTTTCCCAAAATTGCACATTTTCCGGTTTCCAGTTACTTAACAGATGCGGATTACTCTTCTCACTTTGTTGTGACATATCACCCTCTTGCTCGCCAGAATGAAGAGAAAACAAATGAAAACAGTTAGATAGATGTGAGTGTGCTGGTTGGTTTATTGGATGTTTTTGGATACAACTGAAAGGATAGATAAAAAAGCGAACCCCTGAGATTCGAAAGGAAATATGGGTTCGCTTAATGTGTTACTAATTGTAAAACTCGCGGTAAATAATACTCCGTTGGGAGTATTAACCCAATTCGAGGGAGATAAGTTTATCGAGATGCTTATTAAACGCCGCATCGTCCATTTCGGGCATATTTAAAATCGTGATCCCATCAAGCCCACAAACCAGCCCGATCAATCGCCAGGCAATATTTTCCGCGCGATCGGTAAGCGTAAAGGCGTTGGCCTCCGCCCCGGCGCGGATAATCGCCACGGTCTCCTGATGCCACATCTCCATAGTCAGGGCGTAAGCCGCGTTGATTTCAGGATCCCGGCTGGCGAGAATTTGAGCTTCCCGCCAGAGGCGAATGTAAGGCTCAAGCCCGCCGTCGTCACTGCCGAGCATGCTGTGCAGCCGTTCCCGCCAGCTGGCGTTTTCACCCACCACGTCGGCATCCAGCAGCTCGCGGATCACGCGCACAAAGGCCAGCGATTTTAGCTCGCCGCCGGAGGCGAAGTGGTGGTGGACCTGTCCGGTCGCGACGCCCGCTTCAGCGGCAATTCGCCGTACCGTCATGGCTGCCAGCCCCTCGGCCAGCGCCACGCGCATCGCGGCCTGCAGGATCGCTTCCCGTCTCTCTTCCTTGCTCAAATATTGCATTTTTTCACTACTCTCAATAGGAATGAAACGAGTGTAACAAAAAGCTGGACACGCGTTCAACTTTACGTAGGATCGCAATCTGGACATGTGTCCAGGTTTGAGATGAAAAGGAAATTTATGTTTCGTCAGTGGTTAGCGTTAGTGATTATCGTGCTGGTGTATATCCCGGTGGCGATTGACGCGACGGTGCTGCACGTAGCGGCGCCGACATTGAGCATGACGCTGGGCGCCAGCGGCAATGAACTATTGTGGATCATCGATATTTACTCGCTGGTGATGGCGGGAATGGTGCTGCCGATGGGCGCCCTGGGTGACCGCATCGGTTTTAAACGGTTGTTGATGATCGGCAGTACGCTGTTTGGCCTGTCATCGCTGGCGGCAGCGTTTGCCCCCTCAGCAGGGTGGCTGATCGCGGCGCGCGCCTCGCTGGCGATTGGTGCGGCCATGATCATTCCTGCCACTCTGGCGGGGATCCGCACGCTCTTTACCGACGCGAAAGATCGCAACATCGCGCTCGGCGTCTGGGCGGCGGTCGGTTCCGGCGGGGCAGCGTTTGGCCCGCTGATTGGCGGTATGCTGCTGGAGCATTTTTACTGGGGATCGGTGTTTTTGATCAACGTACCGATTGTGCTGGTGGTGGTGTCGCTGGCCGCGCGTTTTGTCCCCCGTCAGCAGGGCCGACCGGAGCAGCCGCTGAATATCAGCCATGCCATCATGCTGATTGTGGCGATTTTGCTTCTGGTCTACAGCGCCAAAACCGCGCTTAAGGGCGCTCTGGCGCCGTGGCTGGTGGCGTGTACCCTGCTGACGGGGGCCGTGATGCTGTTTATTTTTGTGCGCATCCAGCTTCGCGCCCGCGTGCCGATGATCGACATGCGCCTGTTCTGTCACCGCATCATTTTAAGCGGCGTGGTCATGGCGATGACGGCGATGATCGCCCTGGTGGGCTTTGAATTGCTGATGGCGCAGGAGCTGCAGTTTGTCCATGGCTTTACGCCGTTCGAGGCGGGCATGTTTATGCTCCCGGTAATGGTGGCCAGCGGGTTCAGCGGACCGATTGCCGGTGTGCTGGTGGGCCGTCTGGGGCTACGCATTGTCGCTGCGGGTGGCATGGGGCTGAGCGCGGTCAGCTTTATCGGCCTGTCGACGCTCGACTTCAGCACGCAGCAGTGGCAGGCGTGGGGGCTGATGGTGCTGCTCGGCTTCAGTGCCGCCAGCGCGCTGCTGGCCTCGACCTCGGCCATTATGGCGGCCGCGCCGAAAGAGAAGGCGGCTGCCGCCGGAGCCATTGAAACCATGTCCTATGAGCTGGGGGCCGGGCTGGGGATCGCCATTTTTGGCCTGCTGTTGACCCGCAGCTTCTCGGCGTCGATTGCGCTGCCGCAGGGGCTGCATGCCTCGCTCGTCGATAAAGCCTCGTCATCGATTGGTGAAGCGATGAAGGTGGCGCAGGAACTGACGCCGTCCCTCGCGGAGCCGGTGATTGAGGCGGCGAAAAGTGCGTTTATTACTTCCCACAGCGTGGCGCTGGGCAGTGCGGGCGGAATGCTGCTGTTGCTGGCAGTGGGGATCTGGTTCAGCCTGGCGAAGGTGCCGAAGGGGTAAAACACGCCCGGTGGCGCTGCGCTTACCGGGCCTACGGGCGCGGTTGTCCGAGCCGCGCCACCCGGTTTATTTTTCCTGGGCCGCGGCCAACACGCTGTGCAACAGCACGTTCGCCCCTTTTTCCGACCACTCCGGCAGGATCCTTTCCGCTTCGTTATGGCTGATGCCCTTCACGCAGGGGATAAAAATCATGCTGGCAGGGGCAATTTTGCTGACATAGCAGGCGTCATGTCCCGCGCCGGAGACCATCGGTTTCGCCGAGTAGCCCAGTTCCGCCACGGCCTTCTCCGTGCGGGCCAGACATTCGGCATCAAACGCGATGGGCGCGTAGTCAAAGATGCGCTCAACGACAGCCGCCACCCCGCGCAGGCTCAGGCTTTCAGCCACCTTATGCAGCGCTGCCTCCATGGCTTCCAGCGCCGTCAGCGCCGGATGGCGAAACTCCACGCTGCAGACCACCCGAGACGGCACGACGTTGCGCGAGTTTGGCGTAACCTGCGCCATACCGATCGTCGCCCGTCCGTCCGGCGCATGCCGATAGCCAATCTCCTCCACCTTCAGCGCCAGCTCCGCGAAGGCGGTCAGCGCGTCGCGGCGGCTGTGCATCGGCGTGGTGCCCGCGTGGGCGGCAAACCCGTCCAGCGTCAGGGTGAACCAGCGCTGGCCCATTGCCGCGCGGACGAGCCCGATATCCAGACCTTCGTCCTCCAGAATCGGGCCCTGCTCGATGTGCAGCTCGTAGCAGGCGTAAACCGGAAACGCGCGGGCAGGGGCTTCACCCCGGTAGCCGATGTTATCCAGGGCTTCACCCACGGTGATGCCATCGTGATCGGCGCGGGCATGGGCGTATGCTTCGCTAAATTGCCCCGTCCAGACCCCAGAAGAGAGCATGGCTGGCGCGAAGCGCGCGCCTTCTTCGTTGGTCCAGTTGACCAGCACAACGTCACGTTCCGTCTCAATGTGATGGTCGTTGAGCGTTCGCAGCAGCTCCAGCCCGGCCAGCACGCCGTAAACCCCGTCGTAGTTCCCCCCCAGCGGCTGCGTATCCACGTGCGAACCGGTCAAGACCGGGGCAAGCTGCGGATTTTTCCCCGCACGACGGATAAACATATTGCCCATGCTGTCGACGTCACAGGTAAAACCGGCGTCCAGCGCCCAGTCGCGAAGCAGATTACGCGCAACGCGATCTTCCTCGCTCAGTGCCAGACGGGTGACGCCACCGGCGGGCGTGCCGCCGATCTGCGCCATCATCTCAAGCGTTGACCACAGCCGTTCGGCGTTGACGCGGATCATGGCTTGTCCTTACTGCAGCGGTAGCGGAAATCACAGCACGCGCCGCCCTGCATAATGGTCGTGGTGCGGGTTAGCTCTACGTCGGGCGCATAGCCCACGATGAATTTTTCATCGCGCGCGCAGGAGAGCAGGTGACCAATTTCGCCCAGCCCCATCTCGTGGTACATCTCCGCGTAGCGACAGCGGGTCACGTTGTAGTTGTACTGCTGGTCGTCGGCGTCAATCACCTTCACCTCCAGGGCGTTATCTTTCTCCCACAGATACTGCAGGGCGATAAAGCTCTTGATGTTTGCGCCGTTGGGTTCTTTGCTGGCAAACCCTTTGCCAGCATCAATCGCGGCCTGCTCAATGGCCTCACCAATCACCGCCTGGGCGCGGTCTTTCCCTATCTCGCGCACCAGGATTTCATAAATTGGCTTAATAATTTCGGCTTCAATTTTGCGGCGGGCGAGAATGCCCAGCTCGTTATTATCACTCATCACATTGCCTCGCTGCGTTACTTCGCTTTTGCGCCGCCCAGCACGGTCTGCGGCTGCCATTTGCCGTCGACAACCTTATAGACCGTGAACGACGGCGATTTCAGGTTGCCCTCTTTATCAAACGCGATCTGTCCGGTGACGCCGGAGTAGCTGATGGCGCGCAGGGCGGGCAGATAGTCGGACGGCTCAACGGAGTCTGCTTTTTCCATCGCCGCCACCAGCACGCGGGTGGCGTCATAGGCGAACGGGGCGTGCAGTTCGATATGGGTGTGGTAGCGGGACTGGTACGCCTGCTCGAACGCTTTACCACCCGGCATCTGATCAACGGGCAGACCCGGCTCCAGCGCCACAACGCCTTCGCCTTCTTTCTGCGCCAGCTTGAGGAACGTCTGGCTGACGAATCCGCCTGCGCCCATCAGCGTGGCGTTCATGCCCAGCTGTTTGATGCGGCGCGCCAGCGGTGCGGCCTGGCTGTCGACGCCGCCGAAGAAGATCACATCGGCGTTTTTACTGCGGATGGCGGTCAGTACGGCGCTGAAATCGACCGTTTTGTCATCCACGTACTGACGATCGACTATTTTCACGCCCTGGGCTTCCAGCGATTTTATAAACTGGTCTGCAAGCCCCTGACCGAAGGCGGTGCGGTCGTCGATCACCGCAATGCGTTTGGCTTTCAGGGTGTTAACCGCGTACTGACCGGCGAGCTGACCGCCGTCATCGTCGTGGCCCATCACGCGGAAGCTGGTGTCAAAACCCTGCTGGGTATAGGCATGACCGGTTGCGACCGGCGCCACCTGGGCGATGCCTGCATCGTGATAAATGCGGGCCGCCGGAATGCTGGTGCCGGTATTCCAGTGACCGACCACGCCTGCCACGCCGCTATCCACCAGACGCTGCGCGACGGCTACGGCAGTGCGCGGGTCGGACTGATCGTCTTCGGACTGCAGTTTGAAGGTCACCGCTTTGCCGCCGATGGTCGGGTGCTGCTTGTTAATGTCGTCAATGGCCAGCTGCGCGCCGTTCTCCAGATCTTTCCCGATACGGGCAGACGGGCCGGTCAGCGGGCCTGCCAGACCGATGACCACGGTTTCACCGTCAGCGGCCCACGCGGACGTTGAGGCAAAGCTGCCGAGGAGAATAGCGGCGCTGAGCGCACTGATTTTTACTGTTTTCATTGTATTTCCCTGATGTTGGCTGGTGTGGTTAAACGGGCATTTCGCCCAAATAAATCTGTGCAATCTGGTCGTCGTTGAGCATCGCTGTCGATTCGCCATGATGAACAATGCTGCCGCTGTCCATTACCCACGCGCTGTCGGTCACTTCCAGCGCGAGCCGGGCGTTTTGTTCGATAAGCAGCAGGGCGACGCCGCGCTCGCGCAGCCCGGCAATAACGGCAAATATGTTCTCGACCATCTTCGGGGCAAGGCCCATTGACGGCTCGTCGAGGATCAGCAGGCGCGGGCGGCTGAGCAGGGCGCGGTTAAGGGCCAGCAGCTGTTGCTCGCCGCCGGACAGCAGCCCGGCAAGCTGATGCTGGCGCTCGCCCAGACGCGGGAAGCGTTCGAAAATTTCGTTCATCTCGCCCCTGACGGTGACAGTGTCACGCCTGAGCCAGGCGCCCATCTGCAGGTTTTCCAGAACCGTCATGCGGGAGAAGATCCCGCGGCCCTCCGGGACCATCACCAGTCCGTCGCGGAGCAGGGTCTCCGGGCTCTGTTTACGTACCGCTTTACCGCTGAAGACAATGCTGCCGCTAAAGCTTTCCAGCCCGGTAATGGCGCGCACGGTGGAGCTTTTCCCCGCGCCGTTAGCGCCGATCAGCGTAGCCTGTTCGCCCTCGCGCAGGGTAAAGGAGACATCGCGTACGGCCTGAATGCCGCCGTAATGCACGTCCAGACGTTCCACCTTCAGTAATTCAGACATGGGCGTTACCTCCAAGCCAGGCGGCGATCACTGCCGGGTCGCGCCGCACGCTTTCCGGCGTGCCGGTGGCGAGCGTTTTGCCGTAATCGAGCACCGTCAGGCGATCGCAGATGCCCATCACCAGCTTGACGTCATGTTCAATCATCAGCAGGGTTTTGCCGTCATCGCGGATGCGGATGAGCAGCTCGCCGAGCGCCACTTTTTCCGCCGCGTTCATCCCGGCGGCGGGTTCATCCAGCGCCAGCAGCAGCGGATCCGTTGCCAGCGCGCGGGCGATTTCAAGCCGACGCTGATGGCCATAGGCCAGGTCGCAGGCGCGATAGTGGGCGAACTGCGCAATGCCGGTATAGTCCAGCCAGTGCCAGGCCAGCTCGCGGGTCTGCTTCTCTTCTTCGCGAGCGCGTTTATGGCGGCTCAGCGCGGCCCACAGGCCGTTACGGGTGCGCACGTGGCGGCCCACCATCACGTTTTCCAGCACCGACATCTCGTTGAAGAGGCGCACGTTCTGGAAGGTGCGGGCAATCCCGGCGGCGGTCACTTTCTCTATCTGCTTCGGGAAGTAGGGCTTATCGGCAATCGAAAACTCGCCGCTGTCCGCCGGATAAAGCCCGGTGATCAGGTTAAAGCAGGTGGTTTTTCCCGCGCCGTTGGGGCCGATCAGCCCGTAGATCTCGCCTCTGTTCACGGTAATCGAAACGTCATCCACGGCAGTCAGCCCGCCGAAGCGTTTTGACATGTTGCGTACGGTTAACAGACTCATGCCTTCACCTCCTTGTGGCGTACCGGCCAGATGCCGGACGGGCGCACCAGCATCACCAGCACCAGTGCCAGACCGTAAAACAGCTGTCGCAACACTTCAGGATCAATCAGCACCGTACCGAACAGCGCCTGCTGCACCGGCGCTGCCTGGCTGCGCAGCAGTTCCGGCAGGGCGGTAAGCAGTACCGCGCCCAGGATCACGCCCGGAATGTGCCCCATACCGCCCAGCACCACCATCGCCAGTACGGCAATCGATTCCTGTAAGGTGAAGGATTCCGGGGAGACAAAGCCCTGAAACGCGCCGAAAAGCGCACCCGCTACGCCGCCAAAGGAGGCGCCCATCGCAAAGGCGAGCAGCTTATAGTTACGCACGTTGATGCCCATCGCACGGGCCACATCTTCATCCTCGCGGATGGCGTGCCAGGCGCGGCCGATACGGGAATGCTGCAGGCGCAGGCAGACGAAGACGATCGTGATAATCACCAGCATCAGCAGGTAGTACCACAGCCACAGCGCGGGTACTTTGAAACCAAACCAGTGGTATACGCCGCTGAACTTCAGGCCGAACAGGTTCAGCGTATCCACCCCGGTAATGCCCTTTGCGCCGTTGGTAATGTTTACCGGACGGTCGAGGTTACGCATCAGGATGCGGATAATTTCGCCAAAGCCGAGGGTCACTATCGCCAGGTAGTCCCCGCGCAGCTTCAGCGTGGGCGCACCGAGTAAAATCCCGCAGACGGCCGCCACGAGGGCGGCCAGCGGGATAATGAGCAGATACGAGGTGTGCAGCCCGTCCGGGAACCAGACGCCGAGGATCGGAAACACCTCCAGCAGGTGCGGGGAGGCCATCAGTGCCGCGAGGTAGGCGCCGACCGCGTAAAAGGCGATAAAGCCCATGTCCAGCAGGCCGGTATAGCCGACCACAATATTAAGCCCGAGCGCCAGCATGATGTAGAGCAGGGCGAAGTCGATGACGCGCACCCAGTAGTTGCCGCCAAGCTGCGTGGCTACCACGGGCGCAATCAGCAGCGCGAAGCAGAACAGGCTCATGCCTGACCAGAATTTGCGCGTCGTCGCCGGGGTCTGGAGTTGAAGTGTTGTCATGGAATTCCTTACGCCCTGTTCGCCACGCGCTCGCCCAGCAGGCCAGCCGGACGGAAGACCAGCACCAGGATCAGCACCATAAAGGCAAAGACATCCTGATAGTTGCTGCCAAATACGCCGTGGGTCAGTTCACCCAGGTAGCCTGCTCCCAGCGCTTCGATAATGCCGAGCAGAATGCCGCCAATCATGGCGCCCCGAATGTTGCCAATGCCCCCCAGCACGGCGGCGGTAAAGGCCTTGATCCCGGGCAAAAAGCCCATCGAGAAGCTGGCGTTACCGTAGTTGCTGGCCATCATCACGCCTGCCAGCGCGGCAAACGCCCCGCCAATCGCAAACGTCAGGGTGATGATGGCGTTTGGGTTAACCCCCATCAGCGTGGCCACGCGCGGGTTTTCCGCCACGGCGCGCATGCCGCGCCCCAGACGGGTGTATTCCACCAGCAGCCAGAGCCCGGTCATCACCGCCAGCGCCAGGACAACGGTGACGATACCGGTGACGGTGACGATGGCAGGAGGATGCGCTTCGCTGCCGGACGTGACGGCGATAGGGTCCATCGGCAGGATCTGCGGGAACATCAGCGGGTTGCGCGTCCAGATAATCATCGCCACGGTTTGCAGCAGGACCGAAACGCCGATACCCGAGATCAGCGGCGCGAGGCGCGGCGCGTTGCGCAGTCGACGGTAGGCAAAGCGTTCCACGGCCATCGCCAGCAGGGCGCAGACGGCCATGGCAATCATCAGGGCAACGCCGAGCTGCAACAGCTGCGGCATATGCGGAAAAGTGGTATTCAGGGCATTACTGGCGGAGAGCGTGGTGAGCGCGCCGACCATCAGAATATCGCCGTGAGCAAAGTTAATAATGCGCAAAATGCCATACACCATGGTATAGCCCAGCGCGATCAGCGCGTAGATGCTTCCCAGCATCACACCGTTGATCAGTTGTTGTATGAGTGTATCCAACGTCTGTACCCGCAAAGTGCTCGTTCTGCGGCTACCATCCAATAAATGAATAAAATTGTAAAATACACATCTATTATTTCTTATGATAAATAGATATTGTTCTATCTTTATGATTTATATAAATATAATGAAGACCTGTTTTTGGGTGAAAAGCCTAAAGAAATCAACATATGAATAAAACAGAACAATTGGTTGGCCTGCCTGCGTATGCAGAAAGTCGCCTTGCAAACGATCCGCCGCTTCGGGCTGTGCGTGCCTTTGAGGCCATTGCCCGGCTGGGCAGCGTCACGCTGGCCGCGCAGGAGCTGGACATTTCTCCGTCGGCCGTCAGCCATCAGCTCAGGGTGCTCGAAGGGTACCTGCAAATGCCGCTGACGGAGCGTCAGGGGCGCAGGCTGGTGCTGAGCCAGCACGGGCGTGAATACTACCGCTCGATCCGTGCGGCGTTTAACGTGCTGCGCCAGGCGACGGAGCACCTGGCGGAGCAGGCGCAAACGCGTCAGGTCACCATCAGCCTGATCCCGCTTTTTGGTATGGGGTGGTTTATCCCGCGCTTGCCTGCGTTCATGCGCGCCAATCCCCAAACCGAGATCAACGTGGTCTATGCCAACCATCGTAACTATCTGAGCGACGCATCGGATATGTCGATTCGTTTTGGTAACGGGCAGTGGGCGGGCTATCAGAGTGAAAAGCTGATTTCCGGACAGATGGTGCCGGTGTGCAGCCGCGCGTTTTTGCGTATTCACGGCCATATCGACACGCCTGAGCAACTGCTGCAGATGCCGCTGCTGCACGATGAGGAGCGCACGACGTGGGCGCAGTGGTTTGTACAGCAGGGGGTGAAGCGTCCCGTTCGCCGCAGCGGTCCAATGTTTGAGGACGGTCTGCTGACGCTGGCGGGCGTACAGGCGGGTCTGGGGTGTGCGCTGATGCGGGAGCCGCTGATTGCGCCGTATCTTGAGAGCGGTGAGCTGGTGAAGATCTTTGACCTACCGATTGATGACGGACGCGACTATTACCTCTGCGTGCGCTCAGATTCAGAGATGACCGAGGACGGCAAGCTGCTGCAAAACTGGCTGCGGCGGGCAGCGGGCGGGGAGTCGTCTGGCGGGTAAAAGAGGGCGATAAAAAAGCCAGCTGTTCAGCTGGCTTTTGGAGAGACAAGATTTAGAACTGGTAGGTCAGACCCAGCGCTACGATGTTGTCGGTACCGATGCCTGCCTGGCGAGTGAACTTGTTGTCATCGAGCAGGTTGATTTTGTAATCCACGTAGGTGGACATGTTTTTGTTAAAATAATAGGTCGTGCCAACATCGATGTATTTCACCAGATCCTGGTCGCCGAAGTTTTCGATGTCTTTGCCTTTAGACTGCAGGTAAGCGATAGACGGACGCAGGCCAAAGTCGAACTGATACTGGGCCACAACTTCGAAGTTTTGCGCCTTATTTGCAAAGCCGTAAATGTCGGTACGCTTGTTGTTAGAGGTACCGAAACGGGTTGCATTGTAGGTCTGAGAGTACTGCGCCGCGAGGTAAACGTTGTTCGCGTCGTATTTCACACCGCCGCTGTACACTTCGGCGCGGTCGCCTTCACCGTATACGCCAGCCGCATTCTGGTCAGCGGTACGACGGGAGGAGGACATTGCACCACCTACGCTGAAGCCTTCGCCCAGATCGTAAGTCAGGGATGCGCCATAGCCGTCACCGTTCTGGTTCAGCAGGCTGCGGCCGCTGGTGTTTTCACCACTTACGCTGCCGTTTTTACCCTGATACTGCAGAGCAAAGTTCAGGCCATCAACCAGACCAAAGAAGTCCTGGTTACGGTAGGTTGCCACGCCGTTAGCACGAGACTGGAGGAAGTTGTCGGCACCGTAGGTGTCACCGCCGAATTCTGGCAGAACGTCGGTCCAGGAGGTCACGTCGTAAATCACGCCGTAGTTACGACCGTAATCGAATGAACCTGCTTCCGCGAACTTCAGACCTGCAAACGCCACACGAGTCCAGGACTGGTTGTCGCCTTCGTCTTTGTTGCCCTGAATCTGGTATTCCCACTGGCCGTAACCGGACAGCTGATCGTTAACCTGGGTTTCACCCTTGAAGCCGATACGCATGTAGGTTTTATCGCCATCTGCGCCAGCATCATCAGAGAAATAGTGCAGACCTGTCACTTTACCGTACAGATCCAGTTTGTTACCGTCTTTGTTGTAAATTTCGGCAGCGTTAACAACGCCTGCTGCCAGCATGGAAGTGACTGCCACTGCAACTAATTTAAGTTTCATCTTAAATGTTCCTTATAATTTTTTTCGGTATTTCCTGAACCACTTTGAACGATTTCTAAACGAGGCTGTTCGTCAATGGCATGCTATTCTTAAAAATCTCGTAGTCTTATTTCAATAATAAGTTTCAAAATATTAGAGATAATTTCAATTAGTGTGATCTCGATCGTCTGAGAAGGCGATCATTCAAACAATGTGGTCGGAATTTATACGATTAATAGTTATTTAGTCAGTGGGATTATTGCTTTTACTATAATTTATGATGGTTTTTGTTTATCGCGTTAAATTTCGCAATTTTCGAGGGTTTAATGAGGGTGGTATTGCTGCTTTTCTTTAAAAACAATGGGTTATTTGATTTTTCAGCGTCTATTCCGCATATTATCATAAAACTGTCAGAGCTGAATTATTGCACGCCATGCTATCCTGAGCGTTAATATTCATTACTCACTAATTTCATTGGGTTGTCAGTTTGTGTCAACTCGCTTCAGGTGGCTTTACAGAAGGCGTTCAATATAAACCGAACTTAAACAGACGCTCTATTATCATGATAAATATTCTGATGTCTGATCACATTTTAAATTTATGTTAATTATGTTGCCGGGTTGAAATTCCCCCGGCCAGTCGAGCAGCGTTATTTTCGTGTGGCGTACCAGCAGAGCAACGACCCGGCGCAGACCATCAGCGCGCCTTGCCAGAACGAGAATGACAGGGGGGAGCTTAGCACCGCGGCGGCAAGCGCGGCAGAAAGCACGGGGGTAAAATAGGATACGGCAGCCAGAACCGTGACGTTACCGTGCAGGATGCCAATATTCCAGGCGGCGTAACCAAACCCAAGCGCGATACCGCACATAACCAGCTTCACGACTACCGGAAGCGTGAACACCATGTCGGGCTGATCGCTCAGGGCATATTTCACCCACAGACTCAGCGCGGTCAGCAAAACAAACAGGGTGATGCCGTTTTGCCCTTTCGCAAATTTGCTGGTAACGGTGCAATAGGCGGCCCAGATAAAGGCCCCGGCAAACGCCAGCGCATAGCTCAGAGGGCTGGAAACGACATTCCGGGTTATTTCCTCAAGGTGTAATCCTTCTTCGCCGCCCAATACCCAGCACACGCCCAGCAGCGAAATGAGCAAGCCGGGGATCACCCACAGGGTAGACTTTTGCCCGTTGAACAAAATCGCAAATACGATCGTCAGGCTCGGCCAAAGGTAATTGACCATGCCCACTTCAATCGCCTGCGATCGCGTTGCGGCATAGCCCAGCGACAGCGCCAGACATATTTCGTAGCTGACAAATAAAACGCTGCCGGCAATAAGATAGCGGGGAGAAAACCGTCGGATATCAGGAAATCCTACCGTCACCAGACACAGTAATCCGCTGAGGGTGTAAATCATCGCTGCACCGCCAACAGGGCCCAATGCCTCACTCACGCTGCGAATAAGGCCGACCATGGTGCTCCATAACAGTATCGCCGCCAGCCCAATAAGCGTTGCTCTCTTTCTGTCCATTATTCGCCATCACAATAAAAATTAAAGGAAAAATGTATCGCATTACGCCTGTCGCTGTCGTGAATTATTCTCTTAAGCCGTTAATCAAAAAGGGGTAATGAAACGTTGCGGAGGTGACTATTAAGGGGGGGAAGGCTGATGACCTTGATTTGACGCAAAAAAATCAGGGGCTTTGCTGTTAGTTTGCGGCGCGAAGTCTTTTCAGATAACGAGGACAGCAATGGACGTCAGCCGCAGACAATTTTTTAAAATCTGCGCGGGCGGTATGGCCGGAACAACAGCCGCAATGCTGGGATTTGCTCCCAAAATGGCGCTGGCTCAGGCACGCAACTATAAACTGCTGCGCGCCAAAGAGATCCGTAACACCTGCACATACTGCTCCGTGGGTTGTGGGCTTTTAATGTATAGCCTGGGCGATGGCGCGAAGAACGCCAGAGAAGCGATTTATCACATTGAAGGGGATCCGGATCATCCGGTGAGCCGCGGGGCGTTATGCCCGAAAGGGGCGGGGCTGCTGGACTACGTCCACAGCGAAAACCGCCTGCGCTACCCCGAATACCGCGCGCCGGGCTCCGACAAATGGCAGCGTATCTCCTGGGATGAGGCCTTCTCCCGTATTGCGAAATTGATGAAAGCCGACCGCGACGCCAACTTTATTGAAAAGAACGCGCAGGGCGTGACGGTCAACCGCTGGCTTTCCACCGGCATGCTATGCGCCTCGGCGGCCAGTAATGAAACCGGCATGCTGACGCAAAAATTTGTGCGCTCGCTCGGCATGCTGGCGGTAGACAACCAGGCGCGCGTCTGACACGGACCAACGGTAGCAAGTCTTGCTCCAACATTTGGTCGCGGTGCGATGACCAACCACTGGGTTGATATCAAAAACGCGAACGTCGTGGTGGTGATGGGCGGTAACGCCGCTGAAGCCCATCCGGTGGGGTTCCGCTGGGCGATGGAAGCGAAAAACAACAACGATGCGACGCTTATCGTCGTCGATCCGCGCTTTACGCGTACGGCATCGGTGGCCGATATCTATGCGCCGATCCGCTCCGGTACGGACATTACGTTCCTGTCCGGCGTGCTGCTGTACCTGATCGAAAACAACAAAATTAACGCGGACTACGTTAAGCACTACACCAACGCGAACCTGCTGGTGCGGGATGATTTTGCCTTCGAAGACGGGCTTTTTAGCGGTTATGACGCCGAAAAACGCCAGTATGATAAAACGTCCTGGAACTATCAGTTCGATGAAAACGGCTATGCGATGCGCGATGAAACGCTCACGCATCCGCGCTGCGTGTGGAACCTGCTGAAACAGCACGTCTCCCGCTATACGCCGGACGTCGTGGAGAACATCTGCGGCACGCCGAAAGCGGACTTCCTGAAGGTGTGTGAAGTGCTGGCTTCCACCAGCGCCGCCGACAGAACCACCACGTTCCTGTACGCGCTGGGCTGGACGCAGCACACCGTGGGCGCGCAGAACATCCGCACCATGGCGATGATCCAGCTGCTGCTCGGCAACATGGGGATGGCAGGCGGCGGCGTGAACGCGCTGCGCGGCCACTCAAACATTCAGGGTCTGACCGATCTCGGTCTGCTCTCCACCAGCCTGCCGGGCTACCTGACGCTGCCGTCTGAAAAGCAGGCCGATCTGCAAGCATATCTTGAGGCCAATACGCCAAAAGCGACGCTGCCGGATCAGGTGAACTACTGGAGCAATTATCCGAAGTTCTACGTCAGCCTGATGAAATCCTTCTACGGCGATGCGGCGCAGAAAGAGAACGACTGGGGCTTTGAGTGGCTGCCGAAGTGGGATCAGGCTTATGACGTCATCAAGTATTTCAACATGATGGATAAGGGCGACGTCACGGGGTATATCTGCCAGGGCTTCAACCCGGTGGCCTCCTTCCCGGACAAAAACAAAGTCGTTCGCAGCCTGAGCAAGCTGAAGTACATGGTGGTTATCGATCCGCTGGTGACCGAGACCTCCACCTTCTGGCAGAACCACGGGGAATCGAACGATGTCGATCCGGCGTCGATTCAGACCGAAGTGTTCCGCCTGCCGTCCACCTGCTTTGCGGAAGAGGACGGCTCCATTGCCAACTCCGGCCGCTGGCTGCAGTGGCACTGGAAAGGCCAGGACGCCCCGGGCGAAGCGCGAAACGACGGCGAGATCCTGGCCGGGATTTACCACCGCCTGTGCGAAATGTACCGCACCGAAGGCGGCAAAGGTGCAGAGCCGCTGCTGAAGATGAGCTGGCATTACAAGCAGCCGGATCGTCCTGAATCCGAAGAGGTCGCGAAAGAGAACAACGGCGTGGCGCTGGCGGATCTGTATGACGCGAACGGCAATCTGGTGGCGAAGAAAGGCCAGCTGCTGAACAGCTTCGCGCTGCTGCGTGACGACGGTACCACGGCATCATCCTGCTGGATCTACACCGGCAGCTGGACGGAGCAGGGTAACCAGATGGCCAACCGCGACAACGCTGACCCGTCAGGCCTGGGTAACACGCTGGGCTGGGCTTGGGCATGGCCGCTGAACCGTCGCGTGCTGTACAACCGTGCGTCCGCCGACGTGAACGGCAAGCCGTGGGATCCGAAGCGCATGCTGATCCAGTGGAACGGGACGAAGTGGACGGGGAACGACATCCCGGACTACAGCACCGCCGCGCCGGGCAGCAACACCGGGCCGTTTATCATGCAGCCGGAAGGGCTGGGACGCCTGTTCGCCCTCAACAAGCTGGCGGAAGGGCCGTTCCCGGAACACTACGAGCCGATGGAAACGCCGCTCGGCACCAACCCGCTGCACCCGAACGTGGTCTCCAGCCCGGTGGTGCGTATCTACGAAGACGACGTGCTGCGCCTGGGCAAAAAGGACAAGTTCCCGTACGTAGGGACGACCTACCGCCTGACCGAGCATTTCCATACCTGGACCAAGCACGCGCGGCTTAACGCCATCGCGCAGCCGGAACAGTTTGTGGAGATAAGCGAAACGCTGGCGAAAGCGAAGGGCATCGCCAACGGCGATCGCGTGAAGGTGAGCAGCAAGCGCGGCTTTATCCGCGCGGTGGCGGTGGTCACCCGCCGCCTGCAGTCGCTGAACGTGCACGGCCAGCAGGTGGAAACCGTCGGTATCCCGTTGCACTGGGGCTTTGAAGGGGTGGCGCAGAAAGGCTACATAGCCAATACCCTGACGCCAAACGTCGGCGATTCCAACTCGCAAACGCCGGAGTACAAAGCGTTTCTGGTCAACATCGAGAAAGCGTAAGGAGCGATTAAATGGCGATGGAAACACAAGACATTATTAAACGCTCCGCGACCAACCCGATAACGCCCGCGCCCCGCGCGCGGGACTACAAGGCAGAGGTCGCCAAGCTTATCGACGTCTCCTCCTGCGTGGGCTGTAAGGCCTGTCAGGTGGCCTGTTCGGAGTGGAACGATATTCGCGACGAGGTGGGGCACTGCGTTGGGGTGTACGACAATCCGGCGGATCTGAGCGCCAAATCCTGGACGGTGATGCGCTTTAGCGAAACCGACCAGAACGGCAAGCTGGAGTGGCTCATCCGCAAAGACGGCTGCATGCACTGTGAAGATCCGGGCTGCCTGAAGGCGTGCCCGTCTGCCGGGGCAATTATCCAGTACGCCAACGGGATCGTCGATTTCCAGCAGGACAACTGCATCGGCTGCGGGTACTGCATCGCGGGCTGTCCGTTTAATATCCCGCGCCTCAATAAAGAGGATAACCGGGTATACAAATGCACCCTGTGCGTGGACCGCGTCAGCGTCGGGCAGGAGCCTGCCTGCGTGAAGACCTGTCCAACCGGCGCCATTCATTTCGGCACCAAAAAAGAGATGCTGGACGTGGCGCAAGAGCGCGTCGATAAGCTCAAAGCGCGGGGCTACGACAAAGCGGGCGTTTACAACCCGCAGGGCGTGGGCGGCACGCACGTCATGTATGTGCTGCACCATAGCGACCAGCCGGAGCTGTACCACAACCTGCCGAAGGATCCGGCGATCGATACCGCCATCAACCTGTGGAAAGGGGCGCTCAAGCCGCTCTCCGCGGCGGGCTTTATCGCCACCTTTGCCGGGCTGATTTATCACTACATCGGTATCGGGCCAAACAAAGAGGTGGATGACGACGAGGAGGAGCATCATGAGTAAGTCGAAAATGATAGTGCGCACCAAATTTGTCGATCGCGCATGTCACTGGACGGTAGTGATCTGCTTCTTCCTGGTGGCGGTATCGGGAATTTCGTTCTTCTTCCCGACGCTGCAGTGGCTGACCGAAACCTTCGGTACGCCGCAGATGGGGCGCATTCTGCACCCGTTCTTCGGCGTGCTGATTTTCGTGGTGCTGATGTTTATGTTCGTGCGCTTCGTCCATCACAATATCCCGGACAAGCAGGATATCCCGTGGGTGAAAGGGATCGTTGAAGTCCTGAAGGGTAACGAGCACAAAGTCGCGAAGGTGGGGAAATACAACGCCGGGCAGAAGATGATGTTCTGGACCATCATGAGCATGATTTTTGTGCTGCTGGTGACCGGGGTGATGATCTGGCGTCCGTATTTTGCACACTACTTCCCGATACAGGTGATTCGCTACGCGCTGCTGATCCACGCGACGTCGGCCATCATTCTGATTCACGCCATCCTGATCCATATGTATATGGCGTTCTGGGTGAAAGGATCGATTAAAGGCATGATTGAAGGGAAGGTGAGCCGCCGCTGGGCGCAGAAACACCATCCGCGCTGGTACCGTGATGTGGAACGGCTGGAAGCGAAACAGGAAAGTACGGAAGGGATGAAGTAAAACCTGCGCCGTCGGCTTTGCCCGGCGGCGCTGCGCTTGCGCGGGCCTACTCTTCAAATCAGAACCGCTCTTCCACATACCGGAACGGGTATTTCGTGGGTTTGACCTTGCCGATTTTGCGCTTCGGTAAATCCACCTTGTCGACGTGAATTTCTTTATACGGGATCTGCGAAAGCAGATGCGAAATAATATTCAGGCGCACGCGTTTTTTATCCTCTGAACGCGCCACAAACCACGGCGCCCAGGCGGTATCGGTGGCTTCAAACATGGCGTCGCGCGCAAGGGTATACTCATCCCACAGGTTAAAAGACTTAATATCCATCGGCGACAGCTTCCAGATCTTACGCCCATCGTTAATACGGTCGCGCAGGCGGCGCTCCTGCTCTTTCGGCGTCACCTCCAGCCAGTACTTCAGGAGGATAATCCCTGCATCGACCATCGCTTTTTCCATAACCGGCGCGCCGTCCAAAAATTTCTCTGCCTGTTCTTCCGTGCAGAACCCCATCACCCGCTCAACGCCCGCGCGGTTATACCAGCTGCGATCGAAGATCACGATTTCGCCAGCCGAAGGCAGGTGGGGCACATAGCGCTGGAAGTAGAGCTGGCTTTTTTCTTTTTCCGTTGGGGCAGGGAGCGCAACAACGCGAAACACGCGCGGGCTGACGCGCTCGGTGATCGCTTTAATGGTGCCGCCTTTGCCAGCACCGTCGCGTCCTTCAAAAACAATACACACTTTTAACCCTTTGGCGACGACCCACTGCTGGAGCTTAACCAGTTCGACGTGCAGGCGGCGGAGCTCTTTTTCATACTCTTTGGTCTTAAGCGGTGCATTCGATACAACATCAACAGCGACAGGGGTTTTCTTTTTGCTTCCCATGATTGTCATCCTCAGGTTGTCCGGCGTGGAAAAAGCGAGGCCGCACTATGAAGTGTAATCCACTTGTTATTATGCGTTTTGTTTTTAGGTAATTAATTTCACAATGCTTTTTTAAGCTGATACTGAAGTATTCACGAAGGTGCTGAGCACCCATTCCCCTATAAGAATGCTGAGGATTCAATAAAATCAGCACGTTTAATCCCGTTCTTTATATGTGGTTAATGCGATAATTTCATTCTTATTTACTTAAAGGAACTAAGAATGAGTTGGAATAAAGACGCTGCGGTTTCTTATCTCCGTTCACACGCTCTGGGGTGCTCTCATAGTGAATGTGCTAAGGATGCACTGATGAAAAGAATATTGTTATCATTCGTTATGTTGCTGGTGGGATGCTGTTCGGCTGCCAATCAAGAACGTAGCGCACAAGACGCTACAGAATCATTTTATAAATCCTATCTTTCCGTATTCGGCAGCGATGAAACCAGGCCTTATCCTGCCGACGAACTGCGTAAATATGTTTCTGCTGATACTATTGCTCGTATCAATGCTATTCAGGAAATCTCTGAACAAGAGTTAATAGAGTCTGACTATTTTACGTATACCCAAGATTACTCCCGTGAATGGATACCTGCGTTACGAGTGGAAAACGCCAGACCATTTTTAAACGGTGAAGCAGTCCAGGTTATTGAAGGGGCGGGTAACGGGAGAAGCATCCATCTTGAGGTATTTCTTCGTCGTGAAGATGATGCATGGAAAATTTACCGCGTTCGTGACGTAACGAACAATCACGAGCACCCAATTTTCGATGCTGGCGCGATTACACGCGCTAAAGCAGCGGCAGAAAGCACACCGTAAAAGCCAGACCTTAAACCCTTTAAAGCCCTGACGCCTGCCGGGGCTTTTTGTTTGCCAATCCCACCGCGTAGCAGTTGGAGAAAACCCCTGAATTAATGGATTAACCTGTCAGCCATCTGATTTGAACTGGCTCACCATACAAGATTATTCAATAATGCCCGCTGCGAGTGATTAACCCGTGGTTGAGGTATGAAAAAGACAATATTTTCGTTGGCGCTTGGCACATTTGGCCTGGGCATGGCTGAATTTGGCATTATGGGCGTGTTAACCGAGCTGGCGCGTGACACCGGTATTTCGATTCCCTCCGCCGGGAATATGATCTCGTTTTATGCCTTCGGCGTGGTGATTGGCGCCCCGATTGTGGCGCTGTTCTCAGGCAAGTTCTCGTTAAAAACCACGCTGCTGTTTCTGGTTGCCCTGTGCGCGGTCGGGAACGCTCTGTTTACGTTTTCTACGTCATATTTCTGGCTGGCGGCCGGGCGCCTGATTTCCGGTTTTCCGCACGGCGCGATTTTCGGCGTCGGGGCGATTATTCTGTCTAAAATTGCGCCGCCGGGGAAGGTGACGGTCGCGGTGGCCGGGATGATCGCCGGAATGACCGTCGCCAACCTGGTGGGTGTGCCGCTCGGCACCTGGCTGGGGCACCAGTTCAGCTGGCGTTATACCTTTTTCCTGATAGCCCTGTTCGATGCGCTGGTGATCCTCTCGGTGCTGATCTGGGTGCCGGATATCCATGACAAAGCAGAAATTAAACTGACCGAGCAGTTCCAGTTCCTGAAGAAACCGGAGCCCTGGCTGATTTTTGCCGCCACCATGTTTGGTAACGCCGGTGTGTTCGCATGGTTCAGCTTCGTTAAGCCGTTTATGGTCAACCTTTCTGGCTTTTCTGAAGGCATGATGACGATCATCATGATGCTGATGGGCCTTGGCATGGTGTTGGGCAATCTGCTGAGCGGCAAGCTCTCGGGGCGCTTTAGCCCGCTGCGCATTGCGGCGACTACCGACATGGTGATTGTCGCCTCGCTGCTGCTGCTTTTCGCCCTGGGCGAACTGAAAACGGCCTCGCTGGTGATGGGCTTTATCTGCTGCGCCGGTCTGTTCGCGCTCTCTGCGCCGCTGCAAATTTTGCTTCTGCAAAATGCGAAGGGCGGCGAGATGCTGGGGGCGGCCGGAGGGCAGATGGCGTTTAATCTCGGCAGTGCGATCGGGGCGTACTTTGGCGGGATGATGATTACCCTCGGCTTTAGCTGGCGCTACGTCACGCTGCCTGCGGCGTTACTCTCGTTCTCGGCCATGAGTGCATTACTGATCTACGGTTACCTGCGTGCCAGGCAGGCTCAGGCTAACGCGCGTGCGCTAGCCTGATGGAAGTCAGGCAAGCCAGGGCTCGCCCAGGGTCAGCATCAGGCGGTTGGCCCAGGCGAAGAACGCGGCGGACTGCACCAGATCAAGCTGGGCTAAGGTGTCCAGCCCCTCTTTTTCCAGCGCGGCAAGGTGCAGCGGCGTGGCGGCAGGCGGGGTAACCGACAGCGCTGCCGCAAAATTAATCTCCGCCTGCCAGCGCGCAGACTGCCCCTCGCTCAGGGATTGTCCCGGACGCACGGCCAGCAGGGCCTCTACCGCCGCGTCATCCTTTGACAGCTGGCTGGCTTTCCGCGCATGGACAGATGCGCAGTAGATGCAGCCGTTAATTTTACTGGCGACCGTTGCGGCCAGCTCGCGCTCGGCGCGCGGCAACCCCCCCGGCGTATAAAAAATCCCCTTATCCGTTAGCGTGCGCTGTTCAAGCACCGGCAGGTTGCGCCCCAGCAGGCGGAAATAGTCGGAATCGGTGTGGCCAAATTTCGCCAGGATCGCAACCTCGTCATCACGAAAATCCGCCAGCGGTTTGGCAGCGATCCACGGCTCCCAGCCCAGCTCCTGCTGGGTGAAGGCGACGGGAGCCGCCTTCCCGGTGGCCGTGGTGGCGGTCGTGTGCCAGACGCCTGCCGCCACCGGCGCATCGCTTGTGGCGACGGGCCTATCGTTCAGCAGCCGCAGCCCGGCAATCAGTCGGCTCTGGAAGCTGACAAAGGCGATAAGCTGCGCCAGCGTCACGATGCCTTCCTTGCTCCAACCCGCCTGGGTCAGCGCCCTTAACGATGTCGGCGTGGCTTCGACGGGGGAGAAGGTCAGCAGGCGCGCGAAATTGAGCGCCGGGGTCAGACGGTCTGAGGTCGGGTCTGCCAGGCCAAACCCCGCATAGTGCGCGGCCAGCGCCTCCGCGTTGTGCCACCTCGCAACTTTTGCCGCGACGGCGAAGCGCTCGTCCAGCGCAAAATCGCTATCCTGCTGGGTAAATAAGATTTCGTAGCTGCCCTGGGCGTGGCGCGTGGCGGCGTCCCGCGTGGCGCGCGCCTCTGCCAGAGGGGAACCGGGTTTGATTTCCGCCAGCTCGGCGAGAATGTCGTGACTTAATGACATAGGTGTCTCCTCAAAGGATGTGGGGGGCAATATGTTCGGCGATCAGTTCGATAGAGCGCAGGGTGTCGCGATGGGTGGGCTCGACCGAATGGACCTGGAATGAGATGTCCGTGGCGCGCCGGAGAACGGAATCGGCCTGCAGCGAACGCAGCACCGTCTCGGGCGAACCGATGTGGGCGTCGAACTGGCGACGAAAATCGGTGACGGTGTCACCTTTAACCGTATGTCCGGCAGCGCGATGCTGCTGGGCCTGTCTGGTGAGACCCGGCGTCGCAACCTTCAGCGCATAGTCATCGCTGTCGGCGACGAATGCCGTACGGGAGGCCAGAATGCGCGGTGCGATACCGGCGGGCAGGGCCTCAAGGTAGGCATCCACAATCGGGTTCTGAATCGCGTCGAGCGTGAGATCCAACTGGTCTGCCGGACGCGGCTGCGTGCGGGAGAGCATCAAACCGTGTCCGGCCCGCGCGGCGCGAACGGCGCCGTCGACGGAAAAGGTGGCAATCCAGATCCTGTCAGCCAGCTGTGGCGCTGGCGGGTAGAGGAGGTTATCCGGATGGGTGAGTGAATCCCCGCGCCAGGCGCTCTGGATCACATGTAAATGGTCGGCAAAGGCCGCGCCGCGCTGTTCAAACGTCAGTCCGAACGGCAGGAAAGAGGTCGGCGTGCCGCCCGAACCAAAACCGACTTCGAGACGTCCATCGGCGAGTAAATCCAGCACCGCCGCATCTTCCGCCACACGCAGCGGGTTTTCCATCGGCAGGGTGATGATGGCCGTGCCCAGCCGGATGGTTTCGGTATGCGCCGCAACGTGGGCAAGAAACAGCAGCGGCGACGGCAGGCCGCCTTCATTCTCATGGAAGTGGTGCTGCGCGATCCAGGCGCTGTCAAAACCGTGGCGTTCGGCGTGGCGGATCTGTTCAGTTGCCAGACGATAGCGCTCTTTCGGCGTGGCGTCGTCAAGCAGGCGGGTGAAAAATCCCAGGCGTTTTCGCGTCATGCGAACTCCTCCGTAGCGGGTGAAAAATGGGGAATGGCGGCAATCAGCTCGCGGGTATAGTCGTTCTGCGGTGACGGGAATAAGGTCTCGACGTCACCGTGTTCGACCACCTGACCGCTGCGCAGCACCGTGACGCTGTGGGCGATCCGGCGAACGGTAGAGAGATCGTGCGTGATGAACAGGTAGGTTAATCCCAGCTGCTGCTGCAGCTGCTGAAGCAGCGCCAGGATCTGCGCCTGGACGGTGACGTCCAGCGCGGAGGTGGCTTCGTCCAGCACCAGAATGGTCGGTTCCAGGATCAGCGCCCGGGCGATGGCTACGCGCTGGCGCTGTCCGCCTGAAAGCTCCCTTGCGGTGCGGGTCAGGAGTTCGACGGGCAGGGCAACCCGCTGCGCCACGGTCTCCACCCGGGCCTTTCGCTCCGCCTTGGCGAGGCGAGAAAAGTTCTTCAGGGGCTCTTCGATGATCTCGCACAGCGTCTGACGCGGGTCGAGAGAGGCGAACGGGTTCTGGTAAACAAACTGGATCTTCTGGCGCAGCTGACGGCGGGCCTCGCGGCTGAGGTCGGTGGCATCAATGTCGTCAATAATGACCTGCCCGCTGTCAGCCTGTTCAAAGCCCAGCAAAATACGGGCGAGGGTAGTTTTCCCGGAGCCGGATTCACCGACCAGCGCGTGCGTGCTGCCGCGTCTGACGTCAAACGTCACCCGATCCAGCGCCTGCAGCTGATGACCTTTACCCAGCGAGAACCGTTTGCTGATGGCGCGGGCGCGAATGGCCGGTGACGCGAGCGGGAGACCGGCTACCGGGGCGATGGTCAGGCGCTGGCCCTGAAGATCGCTCAGCAGCTGACGGGTGTAGGCGTGCTGCGGCGTGCGGACGATATCGGCGGTGTCGCCATGCTCCTGAACCTCACCGTTGCGAAACACCAGCAGCCTGTCCGCGCGCTGGGCTGCCAGGGCCAGATCGTGGGTGACAAACAGAACGGCGGTACCCGATTCCCGGCGCAGGATATCCAGCAGGTCGAGAATGCGTTTTTGCACCGTCACGTCCAGCGCGCTGGTGGGCTCATCGGCAATGATGACGTCCGGGCTCAGGGCAATGGCGATGGCAATCAGCACGCGCTGTTTCATCCCGCCGGAGAGCTGATGCGGATACTGCGTCATGCGCTGTTCGGGGTGGCTCAGGCCGACCTTTTTCAGCAGGGCGAGCACCTGCTCGTCGCGTTGGGCGTGAGTCACCTTCTGGTGCAGCTGAATAATTTCCCCGACCTGCGCGCCGATCGTCTTCACCGGATTGAGTGAATTACCCGGATCCTGCGGAACCAGGCTGATTCGCGCCCCGCGAAGGGTATCGAGTCGCTTCGCTGACCACCGGCTAATCTCCTCGCCGTTGAGCACGATTTTCCCCGCATCCCGACGGGCGTTATCCGCCAGCAGGCCGATGATCGCCTGCGCCGTGGTCGTTTTGCCGGAACCGGATTCGCCGACAAAGGCCAGCATTTCCCCCCGCTGAAGGGCGAAGCTGACGTTATGCATCACCTCGCGCCACCGGCGCGCGGTACGGTAGCTGATGGTCAGGTTTTCTACCGAGAGTACGGTCATTTCAGGCCTCCGCTGAACTGCTGGCTGATACGGTTGGTGGCCAGCACGACGGCGATGACGACCACGCCGGGGAAGGTGGTTAACCACCAGGCGGTAGAGAGATAGTTACGCCCTTCGGCGATCAATAAGCCCCATTCCGGAACGGGCGGCGGGGTGCCGTAGCCGAGAAAGCTCAGCGTGGAGAGGGCCAGAATGGCCTGACCAAACTGTAGCGTGGCAAAGGCAAGGACGGCGGTTAAGGCGTTGGGCAGGATGTGTCGCCACAGCACCGCCAGGAACGTCCCGCCGCTGCCGAACGCCGCCTCGACATAATCCGTATGGCGGATGCGCACCACTTCACCGCGCGCGAGGCGGGCGAAGCTGGCAATGGAGGCCACGCCGACGGCAATGGCGGCGTTAACGGTGCCAAACCCGAGCAGAATAATGACCGTCAGCGAGAGCAGCAGAGACGGAATGGACAACAGCACGTCGACAAAACGCATCAGGAAAGACTCGACGCGTCCTGCGAACGCCCCGGCGATCACCCCGAGACCGGTGCCCACCACCAGCCCCATCGTGACGGCAGCGAGCGCCGCGCTCAGGGAGTGGGACGCACCGTACACAATACGGGTGTAAACATCGCGGCCAAGCTGATCGGTGCCGAGCCAGTGGCCCGCCTGCGGCGCCAGACGTTGCGCTCCGGCGATGCCCTCAATCGGGCTGTAGTGGGTTAACAGGCCGGGGGCTACGGCGGCAAAAATCGCGAGAATAATCACCGCCCACGCCAGCCACAGTCCCGGCTGCCACGCGACGCCCTGCCAGCCGGGAACGCGTTTTCGCGCCGCGGCAGCGTAATCGACCAGGCTCATGATGCACCTCCGGTAAAGGTTTGCAGGCGGGGATCCAGCAGCGGCATCAGCAGGTCCACCAGCAGATTGATCAGGACAAAGCCGAGGGCGGAAATCATCACCACCGCCTGAAGCACGGCGATGTCCTGGTTATTTACCGCCTGCTGGGTCAGCTGCCCGAGCCCGCTGCGGCCAAATACGGTTTCGGTGATTAGCGCTCCGGCAATCAGCTCGCCCAGCAGCAGCCCGGCAATATTGAGTACCGGCAGCAGGGCGTTGCCGGTGACGTGACGCCACAGGACGGCGGTTTCACTCAGCCCTTTGGCGCGGGCCACGGCGACAAACGGCTGCGTCGCCACCTGGTCCAGGCTGCGCATTAGGATTTGCGCCAGCGGGGCGGAGATCGGGATCGCGACGGTCACGATCGGCAGGATCAGCCCCTGCAGCGGCGTCGGGTTAATCACCGGGATCAGCCGCAGCTGGAAAGAAAAGAGCTGGATGAGGGCAATCCCCAGCCAGAACGTCGGTAAGGAGATAAACAGGACCGGTAGAGACTGGAGAGTATTACTTAGCCAGCGCAGACCCGGCAGACGCGACGCAAAGGCCAGCGCAAACGCCAGCAGGACCGCGAGTAAAAAGGCGGGCAGGGCGAGGCTCAGGGTATCCGGCAGATTGCTGGCAATCAGCTCGCTGACCGGCACGCCGGCCTGTAACGAGTAGCCGAAATCCCCGCGCAGCATCGCCAGCAGCGTGTGGCCGTATTGCTGCCACAGCGGGCTGTCCGCGCCGTAGGCCACGCGCATCTCCTCGATTTGCGCCGGGCTCAAGCCCAGGTCGGGGTTCTGAAATTTAATCAGCACCGCGTCGCCCGGCAGCACCTGGAGCAACACGAACGAGAGGGTAAAGGCGGCCCACAGTACCAGCAGCCCGTGCCAAAGCGTTGAAGAAGTGCGTGGCGCATCGTCAGCTCCTCAATGTTTCTCAAGCCACGCGCCGTAGAACGACGGGCGGCCGACCGCTTCAAAATTCACGCCTTTCAGCCACGGCGCACCGGCAAAGACCTGCGGTTCCTCGAAGATCGGAATGACGTAGGCGTTATCCAGCAGGTAGCGCTGGGCATCGCCGGTCAGCTGCAGGCGTTTTTGCGGGTCGACTTCGGCGGAGATATCCACCAGCAGCGCATTCAGCTTGTCGTCACGGAAGCTTTTGACCTTGTCGCTGGAGCCGCCTTTTTGCAGCAGCGCGTCGCGGTTAGCGGGGTAGAATATGCTTTTCACCACGTCAGGATCGGCGCGGCCCACTTCGGAGACGGTTAACGGGGTTTTTAGCGGGTCAAGGTTATCCAGCGTGCGGCTGCCTGCGTCACCGGCTTTCACGCTCAGCGCCACGCCCACCTGACGCCACTGCTGGGCAACCAGCTGCAGCACCTCTTTGTTTTGCGGCTGCGGCAGGGATTCATACACCGTCAGCGCCAGCCGCTGGCCGTCTTTGGCGCGGATCCCGTCGCTGCCCGCTTTCCAGCCCGCTTCGTCCAGCAGCTGGTTGGCTTTTGCCGGGTCAAAGGTCAATTTGTCGCTGAGATCGACAAAGCCAGCGGCGGAATCGGCAATCACCGACTTCGCCTGCGGATAGTTGGCCGAGAAGAGGGTCTCGACCACCTGTTTTGCATTGGTGGCATGCAGCAGCGCCTGGCGAACGCGAACGTCGGCGACCAGCGGGTTATCCGGGCGGAAGCTGATGCTGTCGTTCACCCCGCGCGTCGGGGCAGCGTAGATTTTATAGCCCTGGTCTGTCGCCTGCTTTTCGTCATACGCCTGCACCTGGCGAATAAAGTCGGCCTGACCGGCCAGCAGGGCACCGACGCGCACGCTGTCTTCCTGAGTCACGATAAACTTGATGCCGTCCAGATTGGCTGGCCCCTGCTGCGCCAGATTTTTGGGCCCCCACTGGTAGTCCTTACGCGCTTCCAGCGTCACTTCGCGACCCAGCTTCTCGTCCTTCACCACAAACGGGCCGGAGCCGATGATATGCCGGGCGTCACCCAGCTCTTCAAAGTTGCGCTTCAGCGTGCTGAGCGAGACCAGGCCCGAGCCAATCGTGGCCGTGCCCTGCAGGAACCCCGGTGACGGTTTTTTGAAGTAGAACTTCACGGTCAGCGGGTCGACCACTTCGCTGCGATCGTAGTTATTGATCACTTCTGACACCGGCAGGCGCTGCGCCTTGTTACCTAAGCCGTAGGTATCAAAGTTTTTCGCTACGGCGTTGGCGTCCAGCGGCGTGCCGTCGGAGAAGGTGATCCCCGGGCGAATTTTAAAGGTGTATTCGGTTTTATCGGCGTTGGTGGTCCAGCTTTCCGCCACCCACGGTTCGACCTGCAGCGTCTTTGGGTTCTGCCAGGTCAGCTTGTCGGTGATTTGGTTCAGGATGCCGCCGTTCGGGTAGAAGCCGCCGGCGGGCGGGTAGAGGTTAGTGTGCGCCTGTTGCTCCAGATAAATCAGCGTGCCGCCTTTGACCGGCGCATCGGCGGACCAGGCGGCGGTGGTCGTCAGAATCAGCGCCGTCAGCAGCGGCAGACGAAATGGGGTTTGCATGGTGAATTCCTTTGTTATCTTCTTGTTAGCGTCGGATTCATCATCGGGCGCGGGGGAAAACAAGGGAACAAAGGAATTAAGATAAGGATTGCCGGAAACTGAAAATATAAACGCCCCGTGAACGGGGCGAAAGCGGGAGCTAAACGAATTTCGCCAGCGGGTCTGCGGCGGCAAACGCGACCGCTTTATCCGCCGCTGGGGGGTAGATCAGCTCGTTAGTGATGGCGATCTTGATCTTTTTGGCGTCACCCCTGACTGACTTAACGACCTGATCCCAGCCCTCGGTATAAACCGCACCCCATCCGCCTAAATCCAGGCAGGTGACATAGTTCACCTGACGATAAGGGTAGGGATCAACGTTCAGCAGGCTGGCGGCAGCGTTATGTCCGGCAAATTTTCCTAGCTGGATCGCGTGCTGGCAGGTCATCAGCGCCGTGTTGCCCGCATCGTCTGTTTTGGCGTGAGCCATATCGCCGGTGGCATAGACGTCAGGATGTGCGGGGACCTGCAACGTCTCTGTCACAACCAGGCGGCCCTGGCTATCGCGTTCACCGTCTATCTGCAGGCTGAGGGGATTTGCCTCGACGCCTGCGGTCCAGACGACGGTCGCAGCAGCAATACGTTCACCGTTTTTCAGCGTTACGCCGTGAGCATCAATGGCTTCAACTTCACTCTCCAGCCGCCATTCAACGCCCAGCGCCTCACTCGCCTCTGCAATCGTTTTACGCAATGCGTCGCTATAGCGGCCGCCAATGACTGGCCCCCTTTCAACTACGACTATTTTAATCTCTGTATTGTCGCCAAAACGGGCACGCAGTCGGGCAGGTAGCTCCGTTGCCAGCTCGATGCCGGTAAAGCCGCCTCCGCAAACTACCACGGTGTTGCGCTCGGGCGTGGAGGGACGTAACGCCAGTGAATCAAGGTGACGCTCAAATACCTGTGCGGATTCCAGCTGGTCGATGTCAAAGGCGTAGTCAGCCAGGCCGGCAATCGGTGGGCGTTTGGTCTGACTGCCCGTGGCGAGGATCAGCCTATCGTAGGAAGCCGTAGCATGCGCGCCACCGGACATCCGGTATGAAACGGTTTTCGCCGTGGTATCAATTTGTTCCGCGTGTCCGGCTATGAATGTGATATCAAGCTCGGCAAACAGGTCAGTCAACGGGGCGACCAGCGTTGACACCTTCTCCTCATAGAACCGTGGCCGAACGCGCAGTTCGGGTAAGGGGGCCAGTACCGCAATCTCCAGACTGTCATTACCCTGCTGCTCAGAGAGACGTGCCGCGCTCACGGCTGCCCACATACCCGCAAAACCACTGCCTACGATTAAAATCTGCTTTTTCATATTCGATCCTTTCTCCCGCCAGGCTTCATGCCTGACATAACTGCCACTATACTTGTCGGAGTTAACTCCGACAACTTCTTTCTGAGTTAAAAATCGTTATAATGCTCCGAACACTAATTCGGAGTTAACCATGGCGTTTTACAGTTCCGGTGTGGAATACGGCATTCACAGTCTGATGTGTATGGTGGATGCGAAGGGCAACGAGCGTGAGATGAGCGTCCGGGAGATGGCTGCCTTGCAGGGCGTGCCGTATGACTACCTCGGCAAAATCTTCACGCGCCTGTCACGTGCCGGGCTGGTCATCAGTACGGAAGGTAAGGGCGGGGGCTTTAAGCTGGCGCGTCCGGCGGAGCTGATCAGCGTGCTGGATGTGGCGCATGCCATTGACGGCGAGAAAAACATGTTCGAATGTCGTGAAGTGCGCCAGCGTCTGGCCGTGTTTGATGAGGCACCGCCTGCCTGGGTCTGCGACGGCCCGTGCGGAGTACGTTCAGTCATGGACAGCGCGCAGCAGCGGATGGAAGAGGAGCTCGCGCGTCATACTATTCTCGACCTGGCGCGTAAAATGTACCGAAAAGCGCCGGACACCTTCCAGATTGAGGTTCAGGAGTGGATTTCAGTTCGTCGTTCGTCGTCGCAATGAGCCGGGTAAGGCGTAGCCACTACCCGGCAAAAGGTGTTTACGAGCGTAAGTCGATCACCATACGGCCACGGATCTGGCCCTGTTCCATCTCTTTAAAGATGGCGTTGATGTCCTCGATCGGACGCATCGTTACTTTCGGCACCACTTTACCTTCAGCGGCGAACTGGAACGCTTCCTGCAGGTCCTGGCGGGTGCCGACCAGCGAACCCACCACCTGAATGCCGTCCAGCACCAGACGCGGAATATCGAGGCTCATCGCTTCCGGCGGCAGGCCAACCGCGACCACGCGGCCACCGGCACGCACGGCATCTACCGCCGAGTTGAAGGCCGCTTTTGCGACGGCAGTGACGACTGCGGCATGCGCGCCGCCGGTTTTTTCCTGCACAATCTTAGCGGCATCTTCGCTGCGGGAGTTGATGGTGAGGTCCGCGCCCATGCTGGCCGCCAGCTTCAGCTGTTCGTCGTTAACGTCAAGGGCGATGACTTTGGCGTTAAAGACGTTTTTGGCGTACTGCAGCGCGAGGTTGCCCAGCCCGCCCAGACCGTAAATCGCAATCCACTGGCCCGGTTTAATACCCGACACCTTCACCGCTTTGTAGGTGGTCACGCCAGCGCAGGTAATGCTGCTGGCCGCCGCCGAATCCAGACCGTCCGGCACTTTTACCGCGTAATCCGCGGTGACGATGCACTCTTCCGCCATGCCGCCGTCGACGGAGTAACCGGCGTTTTTCACGTCACGGCACAGGGTTTCGTTGCCGGAATTACAGTATTCGCAGTGGCCGCAGCCTTCAAAGAACCAGGCCACGCTTGCGCGGTCGCCGACTTTCAGCGACTTCACGCCAGGGCCGACTTCTTTCACGATACCAATTCCTTCATGGCCCAGGATAACCCCGGTCTTGTCGCCAAAATCACCGTTCTTCACGTGAAGATCGGTATGGCATACGCCACAGCACTCCATCTTCAGCAGGGCTTCCCCATGCTTAAGCGGGCGTAAGGTTTTTTCGGTGACGTTGACCTGGTGGTCCTGAGTGACAACAGCAGCCTTCATGTGTATCTCCTTGTTCATGATAAGAATCTGCATAGCAGGTGTAATACCCCTTAAGGATTAATACATTAGCCTGGTAATGCAAGGCTGCGGCAACATAATGTCATCATTTGATTCGATTTCAGATTAAGAATACGGCGATCCTCTAATAATTAAGGGGGGAAAATGCTGGCCCGGCGAGGCGCTCGCCGGGCGCAGACTTACAGCTGGGCTTCTATCTCCTCTATCTCTTTACGCCATTGTGCCTGGAGCTGCGGCTTTTGATGCTTCGGCTTGCGCGCCAGATCGTCTTCCAGCAGCGTTTCCAGCGCGATCAGCCGCTCAAGCAGATCGTCATGCGGCGAGGGGTGAACCGTCGCGGCGACAGCGGGCGCAGTGGCTGTCACCAGCCCCGCGCGTTCACGCAGCCGCTCAAACACCGCTTCTGCATCGTGCCATTCGCTCAGCGTACCGTCCTCAATTAGCCAGAAACGGTTGCAGCTTTGGCTAATTAACTGACGGTCATGGCTGACCAGCAGCACGCCGCCTTCGAACTGTTGAAGGGTGTGCGCCAGCGCCTCTTTGCCTTCCATGTCCAGGTGGTTGGTGGGCTCATCCAGCATCAGCAGGCTGTAGCGGGCAAGCGTCAGGCCCACGAACAGCAGGCGCGAGCGTTCGCCGCCGCTGAGCGTGCTGACCGTTTGTCCGTGACGCGCCCATGGGAAACCGGCGCTTATCAGGGCCATTTTGCGGTTCTGCGGATCCGGTGCAAAAGGCTCCAGCGCGTCGAGCAGCGTGGCGTCATCCGGCAGCTGATGCAACGTCTGGTCGTAGTAGCCCGGCGAGACGCGCGGATGGATTTTCAGCCCGCTGTCCGCCGGTTCATCGGAAAAATGTCGCCAGATAAGCTTCATCAACGACGATTTACCGCAGCCGTTACGACCGACAATCGCCACGCGATCGCCGCTTTTCAGCCGCGCCGTTTCGATGTTAAACAGCGGCGGTAGCCCAGGCGCGGGCGGGACGCCGAGGTTTTCCATCTCCAGCAGACGGTCAGCCCGCAGCGCGTCGCCGCGCAGGGTTAACGTCCACGGGCTGCCCGCCGTGAGCGCGGTCTGGCTCTCTTTGAGCCGTTCGACCTGTTTTTCCATCTGTTTGGCTTTGCGGGCCAGGTCTTCGTTATCGTAAACCTTACCCCAGGTCGCCAGACGTTTGGCGCTGGCGGTCACGCGGTCGATCTCCTTTTGCTCCGCCTTGTGGCGCTGCGCGTCGGTCTCATCTTTGGCTTCCAGCGCCTGACGTGCCGCCGTGCAGGGAAGGGCAAAGTAGTGCAGCGTTTTATCGCGCAGGATCCAGCTGCCGTTGGTGACGGCATCCAGCAGCTGTCTGTCATGCGAGACCAGCACAAAGCTGCCCGACCAGGTCTGTAAAAAGTGCTCCAGCCAGAGCATGGTCGGCAGGTCAAGGTGGTTGCTGGGTTCATCCAGCAGGAGCAGGTCCGGCTCGTGAATCAGCGCCCGGGCCAGCAGCAGGCGGGTGTGCTGCCCGCCGCTCAGCGTGGCGGAGTGCAGCGCCATATCCTGCGGCGTAAAGCCCATGCCTGCCAGCAGCGTTTCGGCTTTCCAGCGCAGGCTATCGCGCTCAGCAAAAGGCAGCTGTGCGAGTACGGCATCCAGCATGGTGAGCGGTAAAATAGCGTCCGGGAGATGTTGCTCCACGCGCGCCATCAGGCAATGCCCGGCCAGCGCTACCGTTCCGGCAGCAGGGGAATCCGTGCCGTCCAGCACCTTCAGCAGCGTACTTTTTCCGCAGCCGTTATCGCCCAGCAGGCCAATGCGGTCGCCTTTTTTCAGCGTAAAGGAGAGTGAGTCGAACAGCGTGCCAAACGCCGTATCAACGCGTAAAGATTGTGCAGTGAGTAAAGTGCTCATTGTTGCTTACCCAAGAGTTACAGGCATGTTTATGCCTCGTCAAACATCGCTGACGATAACTCAGTAAGCCCGAGAGAAGGGATTTCAGGGGGTGGTGTCTTCGCTCAAGCCGAAGTTATCGCAGCACGATACCGATAACGCTTGAGCGGGTGCGATCACCAAATGTATGTGAAACATTGAAAATTTCACGATACAGCATAATTGGCCTCCTTATATATTCAGTGGGTTAATGGATGAAAGGAGTGTAGCGGGGGAAAAGGGGTTTGGCTAGGGGGGGACGAATGTAATTCCCTCTCCTATGGGAGAGGGTTAGGGTGAGGGGAACATACGGCTCTGGTGGTCATTACGTTCACTTTATGTTCCTTGCTACTCTTTAGCGATGTGACCGGTGAACGTGCCAGGGTGGCTCAGTCGCCACCACCCTGGCGACCCGGGCTCCCGGCGGTAAATCGCCGCTTCGCGGTGCCCTCAGCTTATTCCTTCAGGCTATCGGGTCGGGCATGAGCCTGCATCCCTGCAGGCCACGCCCTCTCGGCGCATCCCTGCGCCTCGCCCCGGCCTTACGGAAACGCTTCGGCGATTTACAGCCGGACCAGGGCGTCGCTGTAAGTCATTCATTTTCCTGAAGCAACATTCATCGCATCCGGTAAAAATTACTGGGATTCCTGAGCCCACAGGGAGAGCCCCCGTAGGCCCGGTAAGCGAAGCGCCACCGGGCGATTGGGCCGCACCGCGTCTCCCACTGGGAGAGGGAACAGTCAAAGCGGATCAAATCGACGTACGGCGATAGCTGCGGTATTCAGGCTTCCAGAAGTTGTCGTCGATGGCCTGCTGCAGCGCGTCGGCAGAGGTTTTCACCGCCACGCCCTGCTGCTGCGCCATTTTACCCACTGCAAACGCGATAGCGCGCGACACCTTGTGAATGTCCTTCAGCTCGGGCAGAACCAGACCTTCGCCGTCGTTGACCAGCGGCGAGTGGCCCGCCAGGGTCTCGCTCGCCGACATCAGCATTTCGTCGGTGATGCGGGACGCGCCGGAGGCGATAACGCCCAAACCAATGCCCGGGAAGATATAGGAGTTGTTGCACTGGGCGATCGGATAGGTTTTATCCTTCCACACCACCGGATCGAACGGGCTGCCGGTGGCCACCAGCGCATTACCTTCGGTCCAGGCGATGATGTCCTGCGGCGTCGCCTCCACGCGGGACGTCGGGTTAGACAGCGGCATCACGATAGGGCGCTCGCAGTGCTTGTGCATCTCGCGAATAATCTCTTCGGTGAAGAGACCGGTTTGCCCGGAAACGCCGATCAGAATATCCGGCTTCACGTTGCGCACCACGTCCAGCAGGGAAAGGACTTCGTTGTCGGTATCCCAGTTTTTCAGGTTTTCGCGTTTCTGCACCAGCTTGGTCTGGAACGGCAGCAGGTTCGGCATGCCGTCGGTCAGCAGGCCGAAACGGTCCACCATAAAGACGCGGGAGCGGGCCAGCTCTTCGCTTAAGCCTTCGCGCTGGGTCTGGGCAATAATCTGCTCGGCAATACCGCAGCCCGCGGAGCCTGCGCCAAGGAAGACGATTTTCTGGTAGCTCAGCTGGCTTCCCGCCGCACGGCTGGCGGCGATGAGCGTACCCACCGTCACGGCCGCGGTGCCCTGGATATCGTCGTTAAAGGAGCAGATCTCATCGCGATAGCGGTTCAGCAGCGGCATCGCGTTTTTCTGCGCGAAGTCTTCGAACTGCAGCAGCACGTCCGGCCAGCGGTGCTTCACGGCCTGAATGAAGTCGTCGACAAACTGATAGTACTCGTCGTCGGTAATACGCGGATGGCGCCAGCCCATATAGAGCGGGTCGTTGAGCAGCTGCTGGTTGTTGGTGCCGACGTCCAGCACCACCGGCAGGGTATACGCCGGGCTGATGCCGCCGCAGGCGGTATACAGAGAGAGTTTACCGATAGGGATCCCCATCCCGCCAATGCCCTGGTCGCCGAGGCCAAGAATACGTTCGCCGTCGGTCACCACAATTACTTTGATATTGTGGTTCGGCACGTTCTGCAGAATATCGTCCATGTTGTGACGGTTCTGATAAGAGATGAATACCCCGCGGGAGCGGCGGTAGATCTCGGAGAAACGCTCGCAGGCGGCACCCACCGTCGGGGTGTAGATCACCGGCATCATCTCTTCGAGATGGTTTTGCACCAGGCGATAGAAGAGGGTTTCGTTGGTGTCCTGGATGTTGCGCAGGTAGATGTGTTTGTCGATTTCCGTTTTGAAACCCTGGTACTGGATCCACGCGCGCTCTGCCTGTTCTTCAATGGTTTCAACCACTTCAGGCAGTAGACCCAGCAGGTTAAAGCTGCTGCGCTCTTCCATGCTGAAGGCGCTGCCTTTGTTGAGCAGGGGGAATTCGAGTAAAACCGGTCCGGCGTATGGGATGTATAAGGAACGATGTTTTTTCAGTTTGTTGTCCATGTCACTCACTCTTTTTATGAAGATCCGTCCCTGACACTGCTGTTTGTCATCTTTCTGGCCTGTGCGATGGGGTGCGGTCCGGCGGTATTATAAAGGAGCTAAATATTAATTACCGCAACACATAAACAAAAACACCACCGGGATTACCGATGGTGTTCTGGATCTCAGTCTGGAACTTACTTGCCGGCGTGGCGTTTTCTGCCGGTGGCGTGAGTGACTTGGGTTTCGTGGTCGCCTTCAATCACCACTTTGCGCTGATTAGAAAGCTTGTAGTTCAGTCCCAGAATATGGCGTGCCTGACGGTTCGATTTCATATTAACTCCTCAATCCTGTTGATAGTTTTAAGGACCAGTTTGCTTACGCAAACGAAATGTAACCCCTTAGGTTGCAGATCCAGCTTAGCAGGTTTTTACAAGGGTGCGTTTTGCCCGCTGACGACGTAGTTAATGGTCTGCTGGTAGATGTCACTGAGGATGTCATTATCTGTGGATTCCACCCACTTGGTCAGTTCCATCAAAATGTCATCTTCAGTCACAGCACCGTGCTCGGCGTGAAGACCCTGTGCAATCGGGTTAACGAGTTCAGGTTGTGCTGCTGCGGTATTTGCCGGGTAATAAGTAAACATGCTGCCTCCGTGTCGTTGTCTGTTTAATGGTACGGCTCGCAAGAAATTTAATTCACAAACAGAATGGCAAATATTTTCCCGGTTGTGGCTCAGATTCATCTTAGAAATAAAAATGACATAAGTGTATGCTTTTGTGTGCTTTTGAAATGCAGGGGTAAATCGACGTGGCGCTGAGAGAATATTATGACGGTGCTCCTGCTATCTCGAAAAAATAGCAGGAGCAGCGTTTAAATTACCACTTCATTTCGCCGGTATTCACCTTAGCGCTTAATTCCAGCGAGCTCTCTTCAGCCAGATTCGGATACTGTTTTTTCAGGGTGCTGATGACGCCCGCAGAATCTTTATGAACGGATAAGGCCTTTTCAAAGCGCTGGAGATAGTCACGGGTAAAATCAATCGCACCCGTCCCGGCTGGCGGGGTACCCAGATAGTGACCCGGGATCACGCGCTCGGGTTTGTGCGCCGCCATGTTCACCAGCGTTTCCTGCCACTGCTTACGGCTTTCCGCTGTCTGGGTGTCCGCCGTCCAGACGTGAATCCCCCAGGCTACGCCAGTGCCGCCGAGGATGGTCTTTGCGGACGGGATCCATACATAGGCCGCATAGCTGTCAGGCTGTTCGATGTCGATCTTCTCCCCGTCAACCATAAACGTGGTGGAGGCGAGCACCTGCGGGACGACCAGCTCCGTTGGCGCGCCGTCTTTCATCTGCGGACCCCAGAAGGCGAGCTTGGCGTCTTTGGTAGCCTTGATGTGATCAACCACGTGCTGCGTGGCCACCACTTTGGCGTTCGGGAAGGCTTTGACCAGCGGCTGCAGGCCAAAATAGAAATCCGGATCGCCGGAGGTGATCACAATCTTGTTCAGGGTCTTACCGCTTTGACGAATTTTCTCTACCAGCGCTTCGCCATCCTTCACGCTGAACTGCGCGTCAAACAGCACCGCTTCTTTCGGGCCGGAGACCAGCGTGGAGGAGACCGCGAAAATGCCTTTCTCCTGCGGGTTATAGGTATCAATGCTTAACGGCGCGGCAAAAACAGCCGGCGTGAAAAGGGTGGAAAGCAGGGCAAGGTGAGTGAATTTCATGCTGTTGTCTCTGTTGTTCAGGAATGTCTCTATTGTACGGAAATTCGCATTTGCCAGAATTCCTGAAACAAGACATGCTTAGTTTCATAAATCGAGCAGATGGAGTTGATATGGATCGCGTGATTGCCGCTCAGGTTTACAACCGAATATGCGAGCTGGGAAGTTTGAGCGCGGCGGCCCGGGCGCTGGGTATTTCCCGCCCAATGGTGAGCCGCTACCTTGAGCAGATGGAGAAATGGGCGGGCACGCGGCTGGTAAACCGCTCCACGCGCAAGCTGACGCTGACCGCGGCAGGCGAAAAGGTGCTGCAAAAAACGCGGACGCTCTCGCAGATCTCGCAGGAAATTGAAGGCCAGTCGGAAAAAGATCGCCCGTCTGGCACCCTGCGGGTGGCCTGCGCGCACTTTACCGCCATGCACCTGATTGCGCCGGTCCTGCCCGGTCTGCTCTCGCGCTACCCGCAGCTGCGCATCGAACTGGATGTGAACAACCATCCGGTCAGCCTGGTGGGAGAGCGCATTGATGTTGCCGTACGCATTACCGATAACCCTGAACCCGGCATGATTGCCCGTCGGCTGGGGGAGTGTCGCTCGGTCCTTTGCGCCTCGCCGGACTATCTGGCGCAGCACGGTACGCCCGGCAGCCCCGAAGAACTCGCGCAGCATAACTGCCTGCACTACAGCTTTTTCGCCGGGCAGTCCTGGCACTTCCTGACGCCGGAGGGCGAAAGCCTGAGCGTGGCCGTCAGCGGCAACCTGAGCGCCAGCATCTCTTCGCTGCTGATGGACGCGGCGGTTAAGCACTGCGGTATCGCCATGCTGCCGGAGCGTGAGGCGCAAACCGCGCTGGAGAAGGGATGGCTGGTGCCGGTACTGGAGGCGCTGGAGCCGAAGCCGCTGGCCATCCATGGTATTTATCAGTCCCGGGAATACCAGCCTGCCGCGCTGCGGGCGTTCCTTGATGAGCTGGCCCGCTATCTGGCATGAGCGCGGCGTTTGCCGTCGTTTACTTAGCCTTTAGCCAGGGGGAGGCCGTGCTCCAGAAAATAATATCCGCCCCGAGATAATTTTCCGCGAACCGATCAAATTCTGCTTTGATGAAGGGCTTGCCGGTCTCAGGGTTCTTATAGGTCAGGGTCGGTTCCTGAACCGCCATGGCGATAAGCGGCAGCGTCTGTTTATTTTTATGGAAGAAAGGATAGGCATTCTTCATATGCGCCTTGCGGTTGGGAACAATGTCCGGCCCACCGAGGCCAACACTGTTGGCGCTGGCATACGCAAAAAGACGCCCCATGTAGTTGTGGTCATTATCCCATTCGCACGGCCAGAAGTTCACGTATTGCACCACGTGTGATTTCTGAAAAGCCTTACGCGCAAAGGCCAGGTTTTCCATTTCTCCCGCAAAATAGCTGTCGCAGGTAAATCCGGCGGGCGGATTTTTTTCGTCAAGATCGATGGCGGTTTCAGGCAGGTTTACGCCATATACCTCGCCATCAAAGCGTTTCGCGAGGGCGGCCAGCAGCGCCTGGTAGCGCTGGCGCACCGCGGGATCCCACTGACGCGCCACCCAGCCTGAACCGACTGGCTTCCCTTCGCCGGGGTTATCGAACTGCGGCGCAATCCCGCCTCGGTATTGCTTATCGTGCATCAGATAATCCGGCACGTAGCGCGCGTCCGCCTCAAAGAAACGGTCCTGAATCTGGATAAAAAGCTTTTTCCTGGCAGCCTTAAGACGCGCGAGATCCCGTTCAATGCGCGAGAAATCGTAGCGATCCTTCTCAGGCTCAAGCGCGCGCCAGTTGTAGACGATCTGTACGCCGCCGATATCGCTTCGCATAACGAGCGGGAACGCCGCGTCGAGCTCGCCGGAGCTGGTATAGATAAAGTTCTCGGGCGTTTTCGCCTGCAAAGACAACGATAGAGCGAGGGTAGCGATCGCAACGGCCATCCTGATTTTTAGCGCCATAGGTTTATCCTTTTTGTCGGTACAGCAGGTGTAAGTCCCGGAATTGTCTGTGTTCCAGGGGCAGTCAGATGCGTAGTCTATACTTAACCCTTTGTAAGCCAAAAGGAGAGCAAGAATGACTATTCATAAGCACGGTTCGGCACACTGGTCTGGCGACATTAAGCGCGGTAAAGGAACCGTTTCCACCGAGAGCGGCGTTCTCAATCAACAGCCCTATGGCTTTAATACCCGTTTTGAGGGTGAAAAGGGGACCAACCCCGAAGAGCTGATCGGCGCGGCACATGCGGCCTGCTTCTCGATGGCGCTGTCGCTGATGCTCGGCGAAGCGGGCTATACCGCCGACGCCATTGATACCACCGCGGATGTCTCCCTCGATAAAACGGACGGCGGTTTTGCCATCACCAAGGTTGCCCTGAAGAGCAAGGTGACCGTTCCCGGCATCGCCCCTCAGCAGTTCGACGGTATTATTCAGAAAGCCAAAGCGGGCTGTCCGGTTTCGCAGCTACTGAAAGCCGAAATTACGCTGGACTATACGCTTAACTAAGCCTCAGCCGGGCTGGCGCCCGGCTATCCCTTCAGCGCGGCGGGAAACACCTCCGCCAGCCAGGCAATAAACACCTTCAGACGGTGCGTCAGATGGCGGTTCTGCGGGTATACCACGTGAAACGGATAGGCGGCAGGGCGCCAGTCACTCAGGATCGACGCCAGCATTCCCGCCTGTAAATACGGCTTTGCCGAATACTCAAACGTCTGCACGATCCCCAATCCTGCCACGGCCGCCGCCAGGTGGGCATTACTTTCATTTATGCCGAGATAATGGGGGATATTGATTTCCATCGCCTCGCCATGCCGCCTGAAGCGAAAGGGAAACGCCCGCCCGGTGACGGGCGAGAGGTAGCTAATGAGCTTGTGGCCGTTGCACAGCTCCTGTGGATAGGCTGGAACGCCATGGTTTTTCAGGTAGCCCGGCGTCGCGCAGGTCACCATTTCGGCGTTACCAATATGGCGAGCGATAAGGGTCGAATCGTCCAGCGGGCCGCCGCGGATCACGCAGTCTACGTTACCGCTGATCAGATCCACCGGACGATCGGCCACGCCAAGATCGATGCGGATATCCGGATAGCGCCGCATAAAATCCGGCAGCAGGGGGATGAGCACGTCCCGGGCGGTGGAGCCGCCCACGTCAACCCGCAAATGCCCTTTGGGCGTCGCGCGGGAAACGCGAAACGCGGTGTCGATGTCTTCGATATCTATCAAGACCCTGAGCGCTTTTTCATAGTATTCCATCCCTTCCGGCGTCGCGACCACCCGGCGAGTCGTCCGGTGCAGGAGGCGTATCTCCAGGTGCGTCTCAAGCGATTTCACCAGCTTGCTCAGCGTGGCGATGGGCATGTTCAGCGAGTCCGCCGCGCGGGTAAAGCTGCCGGTTTCCACCACCCGGGTAAAGGCGCGCATCGCCATGAGCTGATCCATGAGACTCCCTCTGATTATTTCTGTATGTGAATAGTCATTTTCATTTTTGCTGGTTTTTCACTAATCCCGCAAGGGCTAAAGTTTGTCCAACGCAAACCCAACAAAAGGTAAATGACATGAACACGACTCTCTCAGGAAAAATCGCACTGGTCACAGGCGGCAGCACCGGCATCGGTCTTGCCACGGCGCAGGAGCTGGCGGCACAGGGCGCGAAGGTGTACATCACCGGACGACGTCAGGCCGAGCTGGACGCGGCGGTGGCTGAAATCGCTTCAACGGCATTGGGCATTCGCGCTGACGTGTCAAAACTGGCGGACCTGGACGAGGTCTATGCCCGGATAGCCAAAGAAGAAGGCCGCCTCGATATTCTGTTCGCCAATGCGGGTGGCGGCGATATGCTGCCGCTGGGCGCGATAACCGAAGAGCAGTTTGACCGGATTTTCGGCACTAACGTCCGCGGGGTGCTGTTCACGGTGCAGAAGGCGCTGCCGCTGCTGTCCGCCGGATCCTCGATTATTCTGACCGGCTCGACGGTGTCCATTAAGGGGACGGCAAACTTTAGCGTCTACAGCGCCAGCAAGGCCGCCGTGCGCAACTTTGCCCGCTCCTGGGCGCTGGATTTGCAGGGCCGCGGGATCCGCGTCAACGTGGTGAGCCCGGGCCCGATCAAAACGCCTGGCCTCGGCGACCTGGTGCCGGAAGAGCATCGTCAGGGGCTGTACGACGCGCTGGCCGCTCAGGTGCCGCTCGGCCGTTTAGGCGCGCCGGGTGAGGTGGGTAAAGCGGTGGCGTTTCTGGCCTCCGATGCGGCCAGCTTTATTAACGCCACCGAGCTGTTCGTGGACGGCGGGATGGCGCAAATCTAACCCAGACTGCGCCAGCAGCGGACGTCACGGCCCTCGCGAGAGGGCTGTAACGGCTGAGGACGCTCGCAGCCCTGCGCGGCCATCGGGCATCGGTCGCGGAAAAAACAGCCTTCGGGCAGACGGCGGTTGCCGGGAAGCTCCGTTTTGCGTAAGGCCAGCGTTTCATCCAGCGGTTCACCGGTGCGCGGAACCGAATCGAGCAGCAGGCGGGTATAAGGATGGCGCGGCTCGCCAAGCACCTGCGCGGCGCTGCCCAGCTCCACAATCTGCCCAAGATACATCACCGCCACGCGGTCGCTCATGTGCCGGACCACCGAGACGTTATGCGAGATCAACACGTAGGTCAGATTACGCTGCTGTTGTAGCGTCACCAGCAGGTTGAGGATCTGCGCCTGCACGGAAATATCCAGCGCGCTGGTGGGTTCATCGAGCACGATGATATCCGGATCGGACGAGAGCGCCCGGGCGATGGCAATGCGCTGGCGCTGCCCGCCGGAGAAGGCGTGCGGAAGCCGGTCGAGATATTCCGGGCGAATGCCCACCTGCAGCGCCAGGTTTTCAGCCAGCTGGCGGCGGTCGCGCTCGCTGCTGCGCTTTTGCACCCACACCGGCTCGGTGATGATTCGCCAGACCGGCAGGCGCGGGTCAAGCGAGGAGAGCGGATCCTGAAACACCATCTGCATGCCGCCCGCGTGATGCGCCCGCTGGCAGGCGCCGGTGCTGGGCTTGAGCATGCCCATCAGCAGCTGGGCGAGCGTGCTTTTCCCACAGCCGGATTCCCCGACAATGCCAAGCGTTTCTCCCCGACGGATCTCAAGGTCGAGCCCGTTGAGCGCATGGACCCGTTCCGTCACGCGACCCAGCCAGTTTTTGCGCGCCGCAAAGTTCACGTGCACGCTATCCAGTTCCAGCAGTACATCAGACATGGGCTTTCTCCCGTTGTGGATACCAGCAGGCGGCCTGTTGGCCCTCTGCGCCAGTGGGCGCTAAGCGCGGCGTTTCGCTGCATTTCGCCCCGGCGGCAAAGCAGCGCTCGCGGAATGCGCATCCCTGCGGAAGCTGGCTGAGGTTGGGCACCGTGCCGGGGATGGCGGGAAGCGGGGCGCGCGGCTGGCCGTTTTCCGGCGCGCACTGCAGCAGACCAATAGAGTAGGGATGCACGGGCTGGTGGATCAGCGTTTGCGTGGTGCCGCTCTCGATCACGCTGCCCGCATACATCACGTACATTCTGTCGCAGAGCTGTGACACCACGGCCATATCGTGGCTGATAAACAGCACCGAGGTGCCGCTGGCCCGCGCCTTGTGCTTCAGCAGGCGCAGCACCTGCAGCTGAACGGTGACGTCCAGCGCCGTGGTTGGTTCGTCGGCGACGATCAGCTCCGGCTCGCAGGAGAAGGCAAGGGCAATCATCACCCGCTGGCGCATGCCGCCGGAGAGTTCAAACGGATAGCGCGCCATGACCGCTTTCGCGTCCGGGATTTGCATCTCTTCCAGCAGGGTAATCGCCTTCTGCTGCGCCTCACTACGGGAAAGCGGTTGATGCTGGCGGATCACCTCGACCATCTGTTTGCCAATCCGCCGCGTCGGGTTGAGGGCGGTCATGGGCTCCTGAAAAATCATAGCGACCTTTCCACCGCGCCACTGGCGAAGCTGTTTCTCGGACGCCGTCAGGACATTTTCGCCGAGTAATTTCACCTGACCATGATGAATGCGGTAGCTGCCTTCCGGCAGCAGACGCATGGCGAGCATGGCGGTCACGGATTTACCCGAACCGGATTCGCCCACCACGCCGACAATTTCACCCCTGCCGATCTCCAGCGAGACGTGGTTCAGCGCGTGGACCTCGCCGCGGAAAATCGGGAAGCTCAGATGCAGGTCTTCAATCTTGAGAACCGGGTCGGTCATCACTGTTTACCTCCTGACTTCGGATCCAGCAGATCGCGGATGCCATCCCCAAACAGGTTAAAGCCCACGGCGGTAATCAAAATCGCCGCTCCGGGAAACGCGCAGTACCACCACTGGTCCAGAACGTAGTTACGGCCGACGGCCACCATCGCGCCCCATTCGGCGGTCGGCTGCTGCGCGCCCAGGCCAATAAACCCCAGCGTGGCGGCCATCAGGATGGCGCTGCCGATGTCCAGCGACGCCTGCACAATCAGCGGCGGCAGGGCGTTGCGCAGGATGTGCCAGCTGATCACATGCCAGCGGGATGCGCCAAAGGTGCGGGCGGCCTGCACGTAGGTAAACTGGCGCACCACCAGGGTTTGGCCGCGCGCCAGGCGGACGTAAAACGGAATGCGGACAATCGCAATCGCCAGCATGGCGTTAAACAGGCTTGGCCCGAGCGCGGCGGCCAGCGCCATGGTCAGCACCAGGGAAGGTATCGAGAGCATAATGTCCATCACCCGCATGATGACGGCGTCGCCGCGCCCGCCCAGCACGCCGGACAGACAGCCCAGCAGCGAACCGATGCCGCCCGCAATTACCACCACCGCCAGCCCGGCGGTAATGGACTGCTGGCTGCCCGCCAGCACGCGGCTGAACAGATCGCGGCCCACCTCGTCGGTACCAAACCAGTGCTGCGCGGACGGCGCCTGCAGGCGCGCGGTCAGATCCAGCGCGTTCGGGTCGTGCGGCACGATCCACGGTGCGGCCAGCATAATGAAAAGCATCACCAGCATTATGACGCCGCCAACGATTGTGAGCGGGCTTTGGCGCAGCATCCAGAACAGCTTTGCCCAGTTGACGCGTTGTCTGGCGGTTTTCACCGGGACGGGCGTTTCCTGCGTTAACATCATTCGGCACCTCCGCGCCCGATTCGCGGGTCAATCCACAGGTAAAGCAGATCGACCACCAGATTAACCAGCACGTAGGCCAGCGAAACAACGACGGCAAAGCCCATCACGGCAGGGAAATCGAGCGCCTGAATGGACGTCACCACCCAGGCGCCCATGCCCGGCCAGGCAAAGACGGTTTCGGTCAGCACGGCGCCGTACAGCAGATCCCCCAGCGCCAGCCCGAGCACGGTAATCGACGGGATCATCGCATTCGGCAGGGCGTAGCGCAGGACGATATACCAGCCGGGCAGGCCGCTGGCGCGGGCCGTGCGGATGTAGTCTTCGCTAAGCTGCTCCAGCATCGCGGAACGGACCTGACGCGCCACGATGCCGAGATGCACAAATGCCAGCGTCAGCGAGGGTAAAATCAGGTGCTGCAGCGCATTGAAAAAGACCTCGCCGTTGCCTTCCAGCAGCGCGTCCAGCAGATAAAAGCCGGTGACGTGCGTCGGCGGATCGAGCCAGTCGTCCAGCCTGCCGCCGCCCGGCAGGATTTGCAGGTGCCCGTAGAACAGCACAATGACGCCCAGCCCAAGCCAGAAGGCCGGGGTGGAGATCCCGGTCATCGCCATTAAACGCACCAGGTGATCCAGCCAGCGGTTGCGGTACACCGCCGATAAAATCCCCAGCGGCACGCCGATGACCAGCGCCAGCAGGAGGGAACAAAAGGCCAGCTCCAGCGTGGCGGGGAAAAAGGCCTTCAGGTCTTCCGCAACCGGGCGTCCGGTCCGGATGGAGGTGCCTAAATCACCGTGGGCCAGGGCGTCCACGTAGCGGCCAAACTGAACGTAGAGCGGCTGATCCAGCCCCAGCTGCTGGCGAATGTTCTGCACGATGTCGTCGCTGGCGCGGTCGCCGGCCAGCAGACGGGCCGGATCGCCGGGGATCAGGTGCGAAATAATAAAAGTGATAATACAGACACCGGCCACCACCAGGAGTAACCCCCAGCAGCGCTGGCGCACGATGCTCCAGAACGTCATACACTTTCCCCCGGCGAAACGGTTACTTGCTCATGGTGGCGATGTTAAACACCTGCTCGAGCATCGGATTAAAGGTGAAGCCTTTGACCTCTTTGTTCATCGCCAGCTGGTAGTTCTTCTGGAACAGATAAACGTAGGCCGCCTCGTCGATGACCACCTTTTGCGCCTGCTGGTAATCTTTGGTGCGTTCCGCCTGGTCCGTGGTTTTCAGCGCGGCCTGCAGCAGGGAATCGACCTCTTTGTTCTCATAGAACGAGCGGTTGCCCGGCAGCCCTTTCTTGTCCGATTCGAACCAGTAGTTCATGAACATGTACGGGTCGGCAAAGTCCGGGCTCCAGTTGCCGATAGCGATGTCGTAATCGCCTTTGCCGACGCGGTCGCGCATGGTGGCGTTGGCCAGTTTTTCCAGCTTGACGTTAATACCGATCTTGCCGAGGCTGGCCTGAGTCGAAAGGGCGATAGGCTCCCAGTTTGGATCGTTGTCCGAGTAGAGGAAGGTCAGGCTGGCGGGCTTGTCTTTGACCTTCTCCAGGGCTGCTTTAGCTTTGGCTTCGTCGAAGCTGTACTGCATGGCCGTGGCGTCAAAGCCCCACATGCCTTCCGGGATCGGGCCGCGCATCTGCTTGCCGTTGCCGCTCAGAATGCCTTTCACCATCCCCTCATAGTCCGTCGCCCAGGAGACCGCGCGGCGTAAATCCACCTGATTGAGCGGCGCTTTGCTGTTGTTGAGGTAGAGGTAGGTCACGCGCAGAGACGGGTATTCGGCGACGGCGACTTTCCCTTCCTGCTTCAGGGCCGCCAGCTGATCGACCGGCAGGGAGTCGGCAATGTCCAGATCGCCTCGGGAAAGCTGCAGACGGCGCGACGCGCTCTCACCGATAATTTTCACCGAGACGCGCTTGAAGTGCGGCTTGTCGCCCGACCAGTGCGGGTTAGGCACCAGCACCAGCTGCTGGCCTTTCTGCCAGCTCTTCAACATAAACGGCCCGGAGCCGGCGGTGTTTTGCGCCAGAAAGCCGCGCGCGTCGTCCGCGGCATTGGCCTTCAGCACCGTCGGGTTAATGATGGAGGCGCCGTCGTTCGCCAGGGTGTAGAGGAAAGGCGCGAACGGCTGGCTGAGGGTGAATTTCACCGTGTGCTCATCAACGGCCTCCACTTTCAGATCTTTCGGGAAGGCTTCAGACGGCCCCTGGCCGAGCTTCAGCAGGCGCTCAAAGGAGAGTTTGACCGCCTCGGCGGTGACCGGCGTGCCGTCGGAGAATTTGGCGTTATCCGCCAGGGTGAAGGTCCACTCTTTCTGGTCGTCGGAAGCTTTCCAGCCCGTCGACAGATCGCCTTCCACCTCGGTAGAGCCTGGCTTGTACTTGACCAGACGCTGGTAGGACGGATAGGTGACGGTCCAGTCGTTGTTATCAATAGTAATGGCCGGATCGAGCGTTTGCGGGTCGGCGGCTTTACCGATGACCAGCATGTCTTTCGGGACGGCAGCCAGCGCCAGCGGGGCGCTCAGGGCCAGCGTGGCGGCAATGAAGGTCGAGAGAAGCGATGTTTTCATGGCAGTGCTCCAGGTTCAAAGAGAGGTGTGCGTCAGGGGAAAACAGGCAAAACGGTCCTCAAGCAGCGGGTAGCTGGCGGCATTCGGCAGTTCGAAGTGCCACCATTCGCTGCCGATCCCGACAAAACCGCCGCCGAACATGATGGCGTTCAACAGCAGACGGTTGCGCTGGGCGTGAGGCGGCACGGAAGGGTGATACGGATGCGAGCGGTCATGCATTTCGTCAAAACCGGCGCCCATATCCAGCACGACGTTATGCTCGTCCATCAGCGTGACGTCGATGGCCGTGCCGCGGCTGTGGTTAGAGCCAATTGCCACGTCGACCACATATTCCGGGTTCGGGCAGGCCTCCCACAGCTGGGCCTGCGCCTGCTGCGGGCGATAGGCGTCGTAGACCACCAGCTTCAGCCCGGCCAGCGTGGCAATGCTGATGGCTTTTGCCAGCGCGGTGGCCGCGTCGGTATGCAGCAGGCACAGCGCCTCCTGGTAAATTGGGCGGCCGGTAATATTGTCGGCGGTGGCGTACTTCAGATCGATATGCAGCGTGGGGAACGTCTTCGCCACATCAATCAGTTCACTCTCTACGGGCATAGCTCCGCTCCTTTAGCGTTCGAATTGACCAAACTCTTGTTGTAATTGTCGGTTTACTGCCAGGCGCGCCGGGAGCGCATCACCCAGCGCTTCCACCACGCCCGACAGCAGCAGGTTGAACAGACAGCTCACGGGGGCAAGTGAATCCCAGAAATGACCGGTATCGGTTTTCACCTGCAGTAAATCCATCTGGTAATCCCGCGCCCACGGGCACCAGATGTCGGTGATTAAGGCCAGCGGAATGCCTTTCTCGCTCGCGACGCGGCAGTACTGGCGCGCCATCGTGGAGTAGGTGCGCGTATCGGTCAGCACGACATAAGGGTGCGCAAACCCGGAGTTAAGGGATTCCACCCAGCTGCCGGAAGCGCCTTCGGCATAGCTCACCCGCGGGCGGAGGTATTCAAGGTGGCTGAAGAAGGCGTTGGCGATCCCGCGCGTGGACTGGATCCCCAGCACAAAGACCGCGTCCGCGTGGGCCAGATGGTGTACCACCTGACGAAAAGCGTCCGTTTGCGCCAGCTGATACACCTGCGTGATGGCGTCTACTTCCAGCGACAGGGCGTGCTGGAGACGGTTGGGCAGGGGGCGCTGCTGCTGCCAGGAGTCGAGGCGCTCGTTCATGCCCCAGGGCTGGTACGGATCGCGCAGGCTCTTTTTGGCATCCTCCAGGTTGCGATATCCCAGCTTGCGCAGGAAGCGTCCGACGGTGATCCCGCTGGTCCCGCTTGCCAGCCCGACGCTCTCCGCCGTTTCAAACGGGATTTGCGCGGCGTGCGCCAGCAGCCAGCTTCCGACCCGCTTTTCGCTGGGCGTGAGCTGGCTGAAGGTCGCCTCGATACGGCTTAACATCTCAGGTTTCGTCGTCATACCGCCTCGCTGTTAACAGGCTGTCAAAAGCTGAATATGTGTTACCGGGTTAACAATGCATGACGCGTGCCAACTTCACAGAAGGGCGAAAACCCGCTGCGCAGTAAACTTCATGCAATATTTCGTTAACCAATGATCAACATTTGTGCAGCGTAGTTCACTTTTGGTGCACTGGCTGACCTGGCAGGGATGAATTTGGTGAATACGTCAGCCCGTTCACATTTTTGATAAGATAGAAAGACAGTGAACATAAAAGGGATCCCGGCATGGCGAATTGGCCCTGGCGAGTCAGCGTGCGCCTGCTGGCGCTTGCAAAGAAAACAGGGATGGTCGTGGGGATCGTCCTGGTCGTCCTGCTGGCGGTGCGGGTCTATCTCTCGCAGCAGGGGCCGGAACTGCACCCGTGGCACACCTGGCGGGCAGATGAGATGTCCGTGCGCGAGCTGGATAACGCCGATTTCGCCGGGTACCTCGCCCGTGAAAAGGCGATTTTCACCGATCTGGATAACGCGGTGACGGCGAAAACAGCGGGCGAGGATCAAACTCCGTTAAACCGCTACTACCGCCAGAGCCTGGTGTGGCCCGGCCAGTTTGCCCCCGATGCCAACCGCTCCTTTGTGCTGATGCCAGCCGGGAAGCCGCGCGGCGCGGTGGTGCTGCTGCACGGCCTGACCGATTCGCCTTACAGCGTCAGGCACCTTGCCGTGAACTATCAGCAGCACGGCTTCGTGGCCGTGGTCCTGCGTCTTCCCGGACACGGCACCGCGCCCGGCGCGCTGACGGACGTGGACTGGGAAATGTGGCTGGCAGCGACGCGGCTTGCCGTGCGGGAAGCCACGCGCCTGACGGGGAATAACGTGCCGCTGCATCTGGTGGGCTACTCCAACGGCGGGGCGCTGGCGATGAAGTATGCCCTCGATGCGCTGGAAGACCCTGCGCTGCGTAAGCCTCAGCAGATGATCCTGCTCTCACCGATGATCGGCGTGACGTCCTTTGCGCGGTTCGCCGGATTCGCCGGGCTACCGGCGCTGCTGCCGCCGTTTGCCAAAGCGGCCTGGCTGAATATCTCCCCGGAATATAATCCGTATAAATACAATTCATTCCCGGTGAACGCCGCCCGCCAGTCGTGGCTGCTGACGAAGGCCCTGCAGGAGCAGATTGGCCGTGAGGCGCGGGAAAACAGGCTGGCGAATTTGCCGCCGGTGCTGGCGTTCCAGTCGGTGATGGACTCTACGGTCAGTACCCGCGCGGTGGTCAGCGGCCTGTTTGACCAGCTTCCGGCAAACGGCAGCGAGCTGGTAGTGTTTGATATCAACCAGGCGGCGAGCTTCCGTCCGCTCTTTAAACCGTCGTCCTGGACGGCCACCACGGCGCTGCTGCCGGTCGCGCAGAGGCGTTACGGTGTCACGATTATCACCAATGCCGGCGAGCACAGTTTCTCGACGGTGGCGAAAATCACGCCGGCAGGCAGCACGCAGGAGACGGTCGTGCCGCTTGCCCAGTCCTGGCCGCAGGATGTTTATTCCCTGTCGCACGTTGCGGTGCCGTTCCCGCCGGATGACGATCTCTATGGTCGTGAACCACGCGTGAAAAACCGCTACGGCATCAGCCTGGGGACGATTGCGCTGTGGGGAGAGACGTCCGTGTTGAGCGTCGGGAAAGAGGCGCTTATGCGGGTCACCTCGAACCCGTTCTACGACTATATGCAGGAGAGGATTAACAGCCGGATCGGGGACCAGAAAAAGTAATGTTCCCTTGTGGCGTGAATATGTTAGGTCGCATTGATTAAGTATGTTACATAGTAGCTTCAAGGCACCTCTCTTTATCACTGGAACCCCTTTTTGTGCTGACGACGCTGATCTACCGAAGCCACTTGAATTTATCCCGCCCGTCCACCGAACTGCGGGAGCTGGTGGAGCGCGCCAGGGGCCGCAACGTAAAACTGAACATTACCGGCGTCCTCCTGGCAAAAGGGAATGACGTTCTGCAGATCCTCGAAGGGTCGGAAGAGAGTGTGGTCAAACTGTTCCATAAAATCCGCGAGGACAAGCGGCACAGCGGGGTAGTAGAACTGCTGCGGGACTATGGTCCGCGCAGACGCTTCGAAAACGTCGGTATGCTGCTGTTCGACCTGCAAACGCAGTTGCCGAAAGAGGTGCTGCAGTCGGTGCTGCGCTACAGCAAGCTGGACAGCTATCTGACCTCCGACGATCGGGTGTTCAAATTTATTCAGACCTTTATAACCGGTAAACGTCCGGCCCCGTCGGGGGCACGCTACACGGCGGACAAATGGACGCTCTCGACCGAAGCGCTTCCCTTTGGCGAACATCTGGGCCTGATTGCCGGGCAAACCTGTCAGTTTGCGCTGCAGCCTATTGTCGAGCCCTCTGAAGGGAAAATCAGCTCCCTTGAGGCGCTTATCCGCGGCAACGACGGCGGCAGCCCGGAGCATTTCTTCAGCACCGTCGACCCGGACAACGTCTACGAAGTCGATCTCCAGACAAAAGCCTATGCCTTTGCGCTGGCGGAAAAGCTGGGCATTGGTAGCCATAAAATCGCCGTCAACCTGCTGCCCATGTCGCTGGTGAATGTCCCTGGCGCGGTGGAATTTCTGGTCGATCAGATTAAAAAACATGGTCTTCAGCCGGAGCAGGTGGTCATTGAAGTCACTGAAAACGAGATGATCTCCGGGCTCAACCAGTTTAACAGCGCCATCAAGCAGCTTCGCGGCGAGGGGATTGGCCTGGCGATCGATGATTTTGGCTCGGGCTATGCCGGGCTTTCGCTGCTTACCCGCTTCCAGCCGGACAAAATTAAAATCGACCGTGAGATTGTCAGCAACATCCACCTGAGCGGCCCAAAACAGGCGATTGTGCGCTCCATCAGCTGCTGCTGCTCCGATCTTGAAATCACCCTGGTGGCCGAAGGCATCGAGAAAATTGAGGAGTGGTGCTGGCTCGAATCGGCCGGGATCCGCCGCTTTCAGGGATTCCTGTTTGCCCGGCCGCAGCTTAATGGCGTCGGCGATATCCACTGGCCGCATCTGGTGCGGTAAGCCAATTTTCCCTCCCGTTATTTCCCCTTTGCCCGGCCTGTGCTTAAATAGCTAAAACGGTTTAACATGGTTTAGCTACGAGGATCACATGAAGAAAATCTGGGTACTTGGCGATGCGGTAGTGGATTTGCTGCCCGATGGAGAAGGTCGATTATTGCAGTGTCCCGGCGGCGCGCCGGCGAACGTCGCGGTCGGTATTGCCCGGCTGGGCGGCCAGAGCGCCTTTATCGGCAGGGTTGGCGACGATCCTTTCGGGCGCTTTATGGCGAAAACGCTCGCTGACGAGCGGGTTGACGTGACGTGGATGCGCCTTGACCCGGCGCACCGCACCTCAACGGTGGTGGTCGATCTCGACGACCACGGCGAGCGCTCGTTTACCTTCATGGTGCGCCCGAGCGCCGATCTGTTTCTCGAACCCGACGACCTGCCGACGTTCAGCGCCGGGGAGTGGCTGCACGTCTGCTCCATCGCCTTAAGCGCCGAGCCGAGCCGGACTGCGACGTTTCAGGCGATGGCCGCCATTCGTGAGGCGGGCGGTTACGTCAGCTTCGACCCCAATATTCGCCCGGACCTCTGGCCGGATGAGAACGCACTGCATGGCTGCCTGGAGCAGGCCCTGCAAAGCGCCGACGTGGTGAAACTTTCGGTAGAAGAGCTGGCCTTTTTCACCGGCAGCGCGGAGGTCAACGTTGGTCTGGAGGTGCTGATGCAGCGCTGCCCGGCACGTCTGGTGCTGGTTACCCAGGGAAAAGCGGGCGTAACCGCGTGGCATGAAGGTAGCGTAAAACACTACCCGGCAACGCCTGTGCAGTGCGTCGATACGACCGGTGCGGGCGATGCCTTTGTGGCGGGGCTGCTCTACGGGCTGGCCGCCGGACAGGACCTGACGCCGGTTATCGCGCTCGCCCAGCGCTGCGGCGCGCTGGCCACCACCGCCAAAGGGGCGATGACCGCGTTGCCCTGGCAGCACGACCTGTAATTTCTCCTCTCCTGGCCGCCATCCGGCGGCCTGAATTGTCGCCTCGATCACACTTACTAAATCGGTTTAGCAAAAAAGATTGCCGATCCAAAATTCACAGGTTTAGTATCAGCAACCTAAACCGGTTTAGCAATTTAGCACGTTTAATGACTTCTTTTAGGGATGCGACAAAATGTATAAAAAACGCAGACTTGCCGTGATGATAGGCATGCTGGCCGGAAGTACCTCTGTTTTTGCCCAGACGGATATGTCCAGTATTGAAGCGCGTCTTGCCGCGATGGAGCAGCGCCTTCAGGACGCGGAAACGCGCGCGCAGGTGGCTGAGAAGCGCGCTGCGGCAGCAGAACAAAAAACGCAGCAGCTGGTTGCCGCTCAGCAGCAGGCGCAAACGACAACCCAGGAGGTGGCGCAGCGCACCACCGCGCTGGAGAAGAAGGCGGATCAGACCGGCGGGTTTGAGTTCCACGGCTATGCCCGCTCTGGCCTGCTGATGAACGATGCCGCCTCCAGCAGCAAAAGCGGCCCTTACCTGACCCCAGCCGGTGAAACCGGCGGTGCGGTAGGGCGTCTGGGTAACGAAGCCGACACCTACGTCGAGCTGAACCTGGAGCACAAGCAAACCCTGGATAACGGGGCGACCACGCGCTTCAAGGCGATGCTGGCCGACGGTCAGAGAACCTATAACGACTGGTCTGCCGATACCAGCGACCTCAATATTCGTCAGGCCTTCGCGGAGCTGGGCAACCTGCCTGATTTTACCGGCGCGCTGAAGGGCAGCACCTTCTGGGCGGGTAAACGCTTCGACCGCGACAACTTTGACATCCACTGGCTGGATTCCGACGTGGTGTTCCTGGCCGGTACCGGCGGCGGCGTTTACGACGTGAAGTGGAACGATTCGCTGCGCAGCAACTTCTCCATTTACGGCCGCAACTTCGGCAGCGTGGAGCAGACCGACAACAACGTTCAGAACTATATCCTCAGCATGAACCACTTCGCCGGCCCGTTCCAGCTGATGGTGAGCGGCCTGCGGGCGAAAGATAACGACGATCGTAAAGACACTAACGGCGATCTGATTAAAACGGATGCCGCCAATCACGGCGTTCATGCCCTGGTAGGCTTGCATAATGAGAGCTTCTACGGCCTGCGTGAAGGGACCGCCAAAACGGCGCTGCTTTATGGTCACGGGCTGGGTGCGGAGGTAAAAAGCATCGGCTCCGACGGCGCGCTGCTGTCTGAGGCGGATACCTGGCGCTTCGCAAGTTACGGTGTCACGCCTATCGGCGGTGGCTGGAGCGTTGCGCCCGCCGTTCTGGCACAGAGCAGTAAAGATCGCTACGTCAAGGGCGATAGCTATGAGTGGGTAACGCTCAATACCCGCCTGATCAAAGAGGTCACCCAGAATTTCGCGCTGGCGTTTGAGGGAAGCTACCAGTACATGGATTTAAACCCGGAGGGCTATAAGGACCGCAACGCCGTGAACGGCAGTTTCTACAAGCTGACCTTTGCGCCGACGTTAAAAGCGAGCAAAATCGGCGATTTCTTCAGCCGTCCTGAACTGCGCCTGTTTGCCACCTGGATGGACTGGAGCAGCAAACTGGATAATTACGCCAGCGATGATGCCTTTGGCAGCAGCGGCTTCAACGCCGGCGGGGAATGGAACTTTGGGGTCCAGATGGAAACCTGGTTTTAACCCATCACGCTCCCGCCTGGCGGGAGCGTTTCGCACATCATAAAAAGAAGTCAGGCAGAGGTATCTATGGATTTTAATCAAATCGCCCGCGAGCTTATTCCGCTGCTCGGTGGCAAGGAAAATATCGCCAGCGCGGCGCACTGCGCAACGCGTCTTCGTCTGGTGCTGGTTGATGACTCGCTTGCCGATCAGCAGGCCATCGGCAAGGTTGACGGCGTGAAAGGCTGCTTCCGTAACGCCGGGCAGATGCAGGTGATTTTTGGTACGGGCGTGGTCAACAAGGTGTACGCCGCATTTATTCAGGCGGCGGGGATTAGCGAATCCAGCAAATCGGAAGCCGCGGATCTGGCGGCACGGAAGCTGAATCCGTTCCAGCGCATTGCCCGCTTACTCTCCAACATCTTTGTGCCGATCATTCCCGCGATTGTGGCGTCCGGTCTGCTGATGGGCCTGCTCGGCATGGTGAAAACCTACGGCTGGGTCAATGCGGATAACGCCATCTACATCATGCTGGACATGTGCAGCTCGGCGGCGTTTATCATTCTGCCTATTCTGATTGGCTTCACCGCCGCGCGCGAATTTGGCGGTAACCCGTACCTCGGCGCGACGCTGGGCGGGATTCTGACCCACCCGGCGCTGACCAACGCCTGGGGCGTGGCGTCGGGCTTCCACACCATGAACTTCTTCGGCCTTGAGATTGCGATGATTGGCTATCAGGGCACGGTATTCCCGGTGCTGCTGGCCGTCTGGTTCATGAGCATCGTCGAGAAAAACCTGCGCCGCGCGATCCCGGATGCGTTAGACCTGATCCTGACGCCGTTCCTCACCGTCGTCATCTCCGGCTTTATCGCCTTGCTGATTATCGGCCCGGCGGGGCGCGCTCTGGGGGACGGTATCTCCTTTATTCTGAGCACGCTGATCGCCCACGCGGGCTGGCTCGCCGGGCTGCTGTTCGGCGGACTTTACTCGGTAATTGTGATCACCGGTATTCACCACAGCTTCCACGCGATTGAAGCCGGGCTGCTGGGGAATCCGTCGATTGGCGTTAACTTCCTGCTGCCGATCTGGGCCATGGCGAACGTGGCGCAGGGTGGCGCCTGTCTGGCGGTGTGGTTCAAAACCAAAGATGCCAAAATCAAAGCCATTACCCTGCCGTCGGCGTTCTCTGCAATGCTGGGCATCACCGAAGCGGCCATTTTTGGTATCAACCTGCGCTTCGTTAAGCCGTTTATCGCCGCGCTGATTGGCGGTGCGGTGGGCGGGGCCTGGGTGGTCTCCGTGCACGTGTACATGACCGCCGTCGGGCTGACCGCCATTCCTGGCATGGCCATCGTGCAGGCCAGCTCGCTGCTGAACTATATTATCGGCATGGTGATTGCCTTCGGCGTGGCGTTTACCGTCTCACTGCTGCTGAAATATAAAACGGACTCTGAATAATGACGTTACCTTCCCGCTGGCCTGCGATCCTGCAGGCCGTTATGACAGGTCAGCCGCGGGCGCTGGCGGACAGCCACTATCCGCAATGGCACGCCGCGCCGGTGACGGGGCTGATGAACGACCCGAACGGGTTTATCTGGTTTGCTGGCCGCTATCACCTGTTCTATCAGTGGAACCCGCTGGACTGCGAGCACCGCTTTAAGTGCTGGGGGCACTGGAGTTCTGCGGACCTGGTGCACTGGCAGCATGAGCCGCTGGCGCTGATGCCCGACGAGGCGTATGACCGCAACGGCTGCTACTCCGGTAGCGCCGTGAATAACGAGGGCGTACTGACCCTGTGCTACACCGGTAACGTCAAGTTCGATGACGGTAGCCGCACCGCCTGGCAGTGCCTGGCCGTGGAGCAGCCGGACGGGACCTTTACGAAGCTGGGGCCGGTGCTGGCGCTGCCGGAAGGCTACACCGGCCACGTGCGCGACCCGAAGGTGTGGCAGCACGAGGGGATGTGGTACATGGTGCTCGGCGCGCAGGATGTGCAGAAGCGCGGCAAGGTGCTGCTGTTTAAATCAGCCGATTTGCACGCCTGGACATCCTGCGGGGAGATCGCCGGTCACGGGGTTAACGGCCTGACGGACGCGGGCTATATGTGGGAGTGTCCGGACCTGTTTGCCCTCGACGGGACGCACGTCCTGATCTGCTGCCCGCAGGGGCTGGCGCGCGAGCCGCATCGCTACCTCAATACCTATCCGGCCACCTGGATGAGCGGGGCGTTTGATTACGCCAGCGCTGCATTCGATCACGGCGAGCTTCACGAGCTGGACGCGGGCTTTGAATTCTACGCCCCACAAACCACGCTGGCGGAAGATGGACGCCGCATTCTGATTGGCTGGATGGGCGTACCGGACGGGGAAGAGATGCTTCAGCCCACCCGGGCGCACGGCTGGATGCACCAGATGACCTGTCCGCGAGAATTGCGCTATCGCGACGGCAGGCTCTGGCAGACCCCGGCGCGCGAGTTGGCGACGCTGCGTGAAGATGAGCAGCACTGGCAGGGGCGCGCCAGCGACGCGCCCGAACTGGACGCGACGCGCCTGGAGTTTGAGCTGGGCGCATCGCAGGTGAACGTCGATTTTGCCGGTGCGCTGCGCCTCACGGTCAATGAGCAGGGCGTGTGTCTGGAGCGCGCGAGCATGAAAACCGGTGAAACGCTGACCCGCTACTGGCTAGGCGACGTCCGTCACTTACGCGTTCTGTGCGACCGCTCCAGCGTCGAAATCTTCATTAACCATGGCGAAGGGGTGATGAGCAGCCGCTATTTTCCTGACCATCCGGCCCGGGTGCGATTCGAAGGTGCGTCCGATATCACATTACGCTACTGGTCGCTGCGCGCCTGCATGATAGAATGAGGGTTTTGGCAGCCGGATCTAAGTCGTTGTGAGAAAAACAAAACGCGTCACCATTAAAGACATCGCGGAGCTGGCGGGTGTGTCAAAAGCCACCGCCAGCCTGGTCCTGAACGGCCGCAGCAAAGAGCTTCGCGTGGCGGAGGAGACGCGCGAGCGCGTGCTGGCAATTGCAAAAGAGCACCACTATCAGCCCAGCATTCACGCCCGGTCGCTGCGCGATAACCGCAGCCACACCATTGGTCTGGTGGTCCCGGAGATCACCAACTACGGTTTTGCCGTCTTTTCGCACGAGCTGGAAACGCTGTGCCGCGAGGCGGGCGTGCAGCTGCTGATTTCCTGCAGCGATGAAAACCCGGGGCAGGAGACGGTGGTGGTGAACAACATGGTGGCGCGTCAGGTGGACGGGCTGATTGTGGCCTCCAGCATGCTCAACGACGCGGACTACCATAAGCTGAGCGAGCAGCTGCCGGTGGTTCTGTTTGACCGTCACATCAACGACAGCGCGCTGCCGCTGGTGATCACCGATTCCATCACCCCGACGACCGAACTGGTGGCGGACATTGCGCGCCAGCATCCTGATGAGTTCTACTTCCTCGGCGGCCAGCCCCGTTTATCCCCGACGCGCGATCGTCTTGAAGGCTTTAAGCAAGGTCTGCGAGAGGCCGACGTGGCGCTGCGCCCCGAGTGGATCATTCACGGCAACTATCACCCGAGCTCCGGTTACGAGATGTTTGCTGAACTCTGCGCCCGCCTGGGGCGTCCGCCGAAAGCGCTCTTCGCCGCCGCCTGCGGGCTGCTGGAAGGGGTGCTGCGCTATATGGGCCAGCATAACCTGCTGCAAAGCGATATCAGGTTAGCCAGTTTTGACGATCACTATCTCTACGATTCGCTGACGATCCCGGTGGATACCATTCGTCAGGATAACCGCCAACTGGCGTGGCACTGCTTTGATTTGATTAGCAAATTAATCGAGGGCGAGACGCCGCAGCCGTTGCAGCGCAAGCTCAATGCCACCCTGCAGCGACGCTATAAGTCAGCGAAATAGCCCGGTTCGATACTTCAATAACTTTAATTAATTTAAGTTTTGGAATGGCCGATAACCATAAGGAATAATTCTCCTTGAGGTATTGGTTTATGTCGTTGAAAAAGTCGTCCCTGATTGTCCTGTTCTCGCTGCTTTTCTTCTTTGTTATCAGCACCGTAACCAGCGTTGGCATCATCATTAAAAGTAATAATTCCCTGGATAACGTCAACAAAGAGATCCAGGTTGTGCTGTCCATTATTGACCCCATCAACCACAGCCGTACGCTGCGCGTGCGGGTGATGGAGTATGTGAAGATGGTGGAAGCGGGCAACGCGGCGGACGGCGCTGCAAAGCTGACCGCCGTGAAAGAGGCGCTGACCAAAGCGGACCACGCCTTTGCGGCCTTTATGGCGTCGCCGCGTCTGAGCGATGAAGCGCCGCTGGTGACTGCCTATCAGGACGCCTGGCAAAACTACCGCAACCAGGGGCTGGCGCCGCTCATCGACGCCGCCGAGGCGCACGATGTCGCCAAATTTAACGCGCTGATCCCGGAAGTCTCCCGCCTCGACCGCCAGTACGAGATTGTTCTCGACCAGGTGCTTTCCGTCCACCAGAAATACGCCAAAAGCCTGAACGAAGATGCGAGCAGTAGCTTCGTCTCCGGCCTGGCGATCGTTGCTGCTATCGCCAGCCTGTTTGTGGTGGTGATTATCGCCGTTAGCCTGCTGATGAAGCGCTTTGTCTTTGCGCCGATCAACCTGGCGCGCGAGCACTGCAGCCAGATTGCGGCAGGTAAGCTGGACATTCCGGTGCCGGTGAAGGGGAGTACAGGCAACGAAATCGACCATCTGATGGGCTCGATGGAGCAGATGCGTCAGGCGCTGCTGGCGACCATCGCCCAGGTGCGCGATGCGAGTCATACCGTGACGCACGCCGCCCAGGAGATTGCCTCCGGGAATATCGACCTGGCGTCTCGCACCGAGCAGCAGGCTTCCGCGTTGACCCAGACGGCAGCGAGCATGGAAGAGCTGAGCGCGACGGTGGCGAACAATACCGACAATGTGTATCAGGCCGGGAAGCTGGTGCAGGACGCGGTGAAAAATGCCCACACCGGTGAAGCGGTAACCCGTGAAGTTATCGACACGATGAATACCATCGCGGCGAACTCGAAGCGTATTGAAGACATCACCAGCGTGATTAACAGCATTGCCTTCCAGACCAACATCCTGGCGCTGAACGCGGCGGTTGAAGCGGCGCGCGCCGGTACCCAGGGACGCGGCTTTGCGGTCGTGGCCAGCGAAGTGCGCACTCTGGCGCAGAAAAGCGCGGTGGCGGCGAAAGACATCGAAAGCCTGATTGCCCAGTCGGTTTCCAGCGTGAAAAACGGTGCGGAGCTGGTGAGCCGCTCGGGCGAAGTGATTGACTCAATTATTTCGTCGGTGAATAAAGTGAATACGCTGATGGAGCAGATCTCCGTCGCCTCCGAAGAGCAGAGCCGCGGGATCGGCCAGGTCGGGCAGGCGGTGACCGAGATGGACGGCGTGACGCAGCAGAACGCCGCACTGGTGCAGCAGTCCGCTGCGGCAGCGGCCTCGCTGGAAGAGCAGGCGCAGCAGCTTTCGCGGAGTATTTCGAGTTTTAGTTTGCCGGTGCAGGCTTGATGGTATTAAGGAGGCTCCTCAGGGAGCCTTTTATATTACTGTCATACATAAAGTCTTGCCTGCTTACTCTTTGAATTTGTTTCAGTACCACTTATTGTATTTCACATATATAACAGAAATAACAATCACCCAAACGACGCTGAGTAAAGCAGCATGCCCCGGTATAAACCGTACAAACAGATATATTCCAATTACAATAAGCAACGCAGGAACCAGATAAAAAAACGACTTCAAAAGCCATAAAATTGCTTGTTTCATTTCCGCAGTATCTCGTACAAGGCGTCGCCTATCACTTGCTCGTTATTATCCCCAGAGTTTACCTGATAAATGATTTCAGACATTTGTGGTTCGATTAAGAAGTATAACATCTCGATATTTTCTTTATAAAGTGCCTGGTAGTACTGCGGATCCTGAAATTTGAGTCGATTAGCCGCAGATGTTGCTACCTGAGCCTTTGAGTAAAGCGTTGCGCCATTTACAAACTCATCTTCCTGGCATTGTTATCAATCATACTGGCCGTCATTGCTATTGCATTGGTTAAGCGAATTCTTCGTACGAGATGATTTGCTTTCGAGCGACTCATAGCACCCGCCAGCCGTTACCGCTATGAGTCCAAAACCGTCAGCACAAAAATTTTCATTCCCCCCAGCAATATTTCCCTCCCTCATCCGTCTACCTCATCACACGCCATAATCAGTTACGGTAAACGAGGTAAACACCATGAGAGATTTTGAAATGCACGGCAGAGGTCACGGGCGCGGATTCGGTCGCCACCGTATGGGCAAAGGTTTAATCATCGGTGCGGTGATTTTCATCGTGCTCGGCCTGCTGGTGATGTCCCTGTGGAACGCCTTGCTCCCGGCGATCCTGGGCGTGAAGGCCATCGGCTTCTGGCAGGCGCTGGGCATTCTGGTGCTGAGCCGCATTCTGTTTGGCGGGCTGGGGTTCCGCCCCGGGATGTTTGGCGCGCACCGCCGGATGCACGAGCGCTGGATGAACATGACGCCCGAACAGCGTGAGGCGTTTATTCAGCAGCGCCGCGAAGGGTTCGGTCGCCACGGACGCGGTCACTGCGGCTGGCACGGTCATCGTGACGATAAGCGCGATGACGCTACGCCAAAAGCGCCGGACGCGGAGTGAGCGAGATGAAAGCCGGGGAGGCGGGCGGATCCATGCTGATGTCGGCGCTCAATGCCTGCCGCGCCCGGCTGAAAGCCTTCATTCGCGGACGGACGTCCGTTCGCGATGATGCCGACGACATTTTGCAGGAAGTGACGTATCAGCTGATGAAAGTGGAGCAGCCGGTCGAAAACGTCGCCGCCTGGCTGTTCCGCGCGGCGCGTAACGAGATGACCGACCGGGCGCGTAAAAAGCGCGAGGTGTCGCTCTCCGGCTATTTTACGGGCGAAGACGACGACGGTTTTCCGGAAGACGAGCTGGCCGAAACCCTGTTTGGCGTACCGCACACGCCGGAGGAGGAGTACCTCAAAACGCTGCTGTGGGAAGAGCTGGGGCAGGCGCTGTCAGAACTCCCGCCGCCGCAGCGGGAGGTATTTGAAAAGACCGAGCTCCACGGCTACAGCATTAAAATGCTGGCAGAGGAGACCGGCGCCAGCGAACAGGCGCTGTTATCCCGCAAGCACAAGGCGGTGCTGTTTCTGCGCACGCGGCTGCGGGACGTCTATGACGCGCTGACGGGCGAATAGCGGCGACAGACAAAACCTTACACTTCCGGCACTTGTAGATTCATCACTATCGTTTATGATCGGGGCGTCTTGTCACTCTGGAATCTTATGCGCAACCGTCAGCTCCTCGGAAAATGGCTTTTGATTATCACCTGTCTCGCGATGGCGCTTTGCCTCGTGCAGCGGGCGGTGATGCTCAACCATTTTTTACAGGGACTGGATCCGCAGATTTCGCTGAGTGCAGATGCCCCGACTCAATCCAGCAACACTGAACAACCCGGCCCGTCGCCGTGTCAGCTCGGCGCGCACTCGCTGCTTTGCGCCCAGCCGCTGTTCTTCGACGGTGCATTACCGGCCATTATTATCTTCTTCGCGCTGCTGCAGCTGTTGACGCAAGGGCGGGCACTGGCTCCCGCGGAACAGCCCGTTCAGGCACCGCCTCCCCGAATACACCTGAAAAACTGCGTTTTCCGTGAATGAAAAACATCGTCCTCACACGATAATTTTTCACTGTTCACGGAGTACAACATGGTTAACCTCTTCAGGGGATTCGTCTTCCTGTGGCTGTCCTGCATCGGCATTGTCCATGCGGCGGACACCGGCTGGCTGGTCTCCCCACAAAACGATCACGCCCGCATCCGCTTTCAGGCGGAGAGGGAGCAAACGCACATTAAGGGTCTGCTCACCGTTGAGCTAAAGCCCGGCTGGAAAACCTACTGGCGATCGCCGGGCGAGGGCGGCGTGGCCCCGAAAATCAGCTGGCCGGAAGGCGTAACGGACAGCTGGTCCTGGCCGGTACCGTCGCGTTTCGATATCTCCGGCATGACGACGCAGGGCTATCACGATAAGGTCACTATCCCGATCGTTCTCGACGGGGTGAAGGGCGACACGCTCGACGGGACGCTCACGCTCTCCACGTGCAGCAACGTGTGTCTGCTGATGGACTACCCTCTGCACCTCGATTTTACCCAGCCGGTGGATGAGGGCTTCCGCAGCGCCTTCGAGCAAGCGATGCGCGCCGTGCCCGGCACGTCGGGCGTGTCTTCCCATCTGTCCGCCTGGCTTTCCGACGGCAATCTGGTGATTACCGGCACCACGGACGGGAAATGGGACAATCCGGGGATCTACTTTGACCCGCTGGAGGGCGATATTCTGCCCGGCGAGCCGGTCATTAAACACGACGGCACTGCGCTTCGGGTGACGGTGCCCGTGACCGACGAATGGGGAGACAAACCCGCCTCGCTGGCAGGCAAGAGGCTGTCGTTTGTGCTGACCAACGGCGATCGGGCGCAGCAAACCACCATGCGCGTTGGGACAACGCCCGAAGAGACCTCCGTGCCGGACGGGACGGGAAAAATGGTGCTCTTTGCGCTATTAGGCGGGCTGATCCTCAACCTGATGCCCTGCCTGCTGCCGGTAATGGGCATGAAGCTTAACAGCATCCTGCAGGCGGGATCGGACAGGCGTGCCATCCGGCTGCGCTTTCTGGCCACCAGCGCCGGGATCCTCACCTCCTTCATGCTGCTGGCCGGGATGGTCACCGCGCTGAAGCTGGCCGGAGCGTCGCTGGGGGGGGGCATTCAGTTCCAGAACCCGTGGTTTATCGGCCTGATGGTTGCCGTGACCTTCCTGTTTGCGCTGAACCTGTTTGGGGCGTTTGAAATGCTGCTGCCTTCTGCCGCCGCAGGACGGCTGGCGACGGCAGGGGGATCGGGGATTGGCGGCAGCTTCTGCGAAGGGATGTTCGCCACGCTGCTGGCAACGCCGTGCTCCGCGCCGTTCCTCGGTACCGCGGTCGCCTTTGCCCTTGGCGCGCCGCTGCACGCCCTGTGGCTGATCTTCCTGATGCTCGGCGTGGGCATGAGCCTGCCGTGGCTGTTTGTCGCCATGGTGCCGAAAGCGGCCATGCTGCTGCCGAAACCCGGCCGCTGGATGAACACGCTCAGGGTCATCCTCGGCATGATGATGCTGGCCTCCAGCCTCTGGCTGGCGACGCTGTTGAGCGTGCATCTGGGCGAGGCGGTCAGCCAGATCGTGATTCTGTGGCTGACTGTCGTCGCGCTGGTGCTGTTTGCGCTAAAGGGGCAAAAATCTTCGCCGCTTTTCTGGGTGGTGGTCATCGCGCTGTCGGCGTTCGGCGGGTATCAGGTGCGCGGTCTGCTTAACGCGCCGCCTGACGCTCCGGCACAAAGCGTTGCGCAGACTATCCCGTGGCAGCCGCTCAGTGAAGAGGCTATCGAGAACGCGCTGGCGCAGGGGAAACGGGTGTTTGTGGATATCTCCGCGGACTGGTGCGTGACGTGCAAAGTTAACGAGCACCGCGTACTCAGTCAGCCGGACGTGATTGCCGCGCTGCGCCAGCCGGACGTGGTGGCCCTGCGCGGGGACTGGAGCCAGCCGTCCGCGTTTATCGCGGATTTTCTGGCGAAGCGAAACCGCTACGCCATTCCGTTTAACGCGGTGTATGGCCCCGGCCTGCCTGATGGCGAAATCCTCTCGCCGCTGCTGGACAAGCGCACCCTGGTCACCACCCTGAACAACGCAAAAGGCTAACTGTGTCATGAAAAAATTCTTTATTACGCTTCTGCTCCTGCTGGCCCCGCTTCAGGTATTCGCCGCGCAGCCGCTGACGCCGGACCAGGAGCAGCGCGTGCAGAAGACGATAGCTGATTTCCTGTTTAACGATCCAAACTCCCCGCGCATCGGCGCGAAAAACCCAAAGCTCACCCTGGTGGTGTTTACCGACTACAACTGCCCGTACTGTAAAAAATTCGATCCGTACCTGGAGAAGATTGTCGAAAAACACCCGGACGTGGCGGTGGTCTTTAAGTTTTTACCTTTCCGCTCGGAAAGTTCGCTGACCGCCGCACGAGACGCGTTAACCGTCTGGCGTGCGCATCCTGAGAAGTTTATGAAGCTGAACCACACCCTGATGGCGAAAAAGGGGTACCACGATGACGCCAGCATTCAGGAGGCGCAAAAGCGGGCGGGCGTGAGCGTGACGACGCCGGACGAGGAGAGTTCTCTGACGATCAGGCGCAGCCTCATTGTGGCGGAAAAAATGGGGATCCAGGGCACGCCCGCCACGCTTATCGGCGAGGGGCTGCTTCCCGGCTGGGTGCCGTTCGAACAATTCGACGAAATGGTCAGTGAAGCACTGAAAAACCGCTAACCTGAAGGGGGCGAAATGCCCCCGATAAACCGGAGAGGGAAATGAGAAAATTACTGTTACTTTCGGCGCTGGCGACGTCAGGGCTGGTACAGGCGGCTGAAGCCATACCGGATGTGGTGAAGCACTTCAGCGAGCAGCAGAACATTAAAATCATCAAGAAGCTGGATGCGCCGGGCGGGGCGCCAGCCTGGCTGGGGCAGTATCAGGATATGGGCGTGACGCTCTTTCTTACGCCGGACGGCAAGCACGTGATCTCAGGTTATCTTTATGATGACAAAGGGAAGAACCTCAGCGAGGGCTACTTCCAGAAAGAGATCTATGCCCCGATGGGACGCGAGATGTGGAAAAACCTCAACGCGGCGCATCCCCTGAAGGAAGGGGCGGATAACGCCCCGCGCAAGGTCTTTGTCTTCGCCGATCCGTTCTGCCCATACTGCAAGCAGTTCTGGGCCGAAGCGCAGCCGTGGGTGAAGGCGGGCAAGGTTCAGATCAACACGCTGCTGGTGGCGTTTCTTAACCCCAACAGCGGGCGTAACGCCTCTGCGATCCTGAATGCGAAAGATCCGGTTTCGGCCTGGCGCGAGTATGAGCTCTCCGGCGGTAAAAAATTACCCAAGCCTGAAGGCGAGGCTTCCAGCGAAACGGTAGCGATCCTGCAAAAACATCAGGCGCTGATGGACAGTCTGGGCGCAAACGCCACGCCGGCAATTTACTATCTGAATGCGGAAAATGAGCTGCAGCAGGTGGTGGGGATGCCGGATGCGCAGCAGCTCGAGGCGATGTTCGGGCCGAAGCCGTAAAAAACAGGCAGAAACGGGCGTTTCTGCCTGATCGTTACTTAGCTACCCCAGCGTCCACGGAGATAGTTTACCGCCTGCTGGGTCTGCGGCTGGTTCAGATAATCTTCCCGGAACAGGATGGTGCCGTTGACGTTGGGCAGCGAATCGTTGAGATCGAGCTGCTTTTTCAGCTCCGGCACGCCGCCCTGAACCGTCCAGTCCGGCTCTTTTTTCGACGGCTCGCCAACCTTGTAGAACGCAATGCCGATATACAGGCGAGTGTGGGTCGGCTTCACCACGTCGGCCCACCATCTGGTCAGCACGTCGTAGCGTGCGGCATCCCGGGAGAAGGGCCAGTAAATCTGCGGCGCGATGTAGTCCAGCAGGCCCTGCTGCACCCACTGACGCGTATCGGCGTAGGATTCATCATAGGCCGCGGCGCCGCGGGTGTCGGAGCCTGCCGGGTCAAAGGAGCGGTTGCGCCACACGCCCGCCGGGCTGACGCCAAACTCCACGTTGGGTTTTGTCTGCTTGATCGCGCGGGAGACCTGGACAATCAGCTGCTGCGTGTTGTGTCTTCGCCAGTCGGCTTTTGAGGCAAACCCCTGGCCGTACTGCCGCCAGCTCTGCGCGTCATTGAGCGCGGATCCCGGCGATTCGGCATAGAAGTAATCATCAAACTGCACGCCGTCTACCGGGTAGTTCGCCACCACTTCGGTGACCACTTTGGTTATCCAGTCGCGCACCTCCGGAATGCCCGGGTCGAGCACAAAGCGGTCACCCGAGATGCGGACCCATTCCGGATGCTGGACATAAACGCTGGACGGCGTCTGGTATGACGTCCGGTTCAGGGCGGCGATGGTGGACGGTTTGGTGTTGGTCGATACGCGATAGGGGTTAAACCAGGCATGGACCTTCATGCCGCGCTTGTGCGCTTCATCGAGCATAAACTGCAGCGGATCGTACCCCGGATACTCACCGATGTTGCCGGTCAGCATATCTGACCACGGTAAAATTTTGGATGACCAGAGCGCCGTGCTGTCCGGCTTCACCTGGAAAAATACCGTGTTGATGCCGAGTTGCTTAAGGTTGTCGAGCTTTGCGATCAGCGCCTGCTTTTGCATCGCGATGCGCTGGTCCGCGCTGCGGCCATTCACCGAGGCCACCGGCGGCCAGTCGAGACGCGAGACGGTCGCCAGCCAGATGCCGCGCATCGGGGCGTTTGCCTGCGGCGTCGGTTTACTGACGGTGGGAAGAGGGGTAACCAGTGATTTGGATGGTTTTGAGGAGCAGCTTACAAGTAAAAGCGCGCAGGCAGCCAGCGCACCAATCCGTTTTACGTGTCGCGTCATTTGCGTATTAGCTCTTGATAATCCTGCTGTTGGCCCAGGGATTAAAGGCGGGCGCCGCCTGCGCTGTATTTCCCTCATCGTTGAGAGAGTCCAGATACAGGGCTTCAACCTCCGCGCGCGCCCACGGGGTGCGGCGCAGAAATTTCAGGCTCGATTTAACGCTGGGGTCTTTTCTGAAACAGTTAATTTTGATGCGGTCACCCAACTCGCTCCAGCCATATTTCGCCACCAGCGCGTTGACCATCATCTCCAGCGTTACGCCATGCAAAGGATCTTTGGAAATATGTGCAGTCATAGGCGTCCGGATGTCTCGATTTTTAGGGGATTGGGGTAAACGCTGAAAGGGTACAAGAAAGCAGGGGAAGCGGCAATTTTCCTTTTCCCCTCGCTTACTTTATGACGGACTCCGTGCGCTGATTTTCGCCGACAATTTTTCCCGCGCTGTTTTCAATCGTAAACCGAATCGACACGTCGTCCTGGCCCACGGGCGTGGCCGTGACCGCTTTTACCATCGTTCCCGAGTCTGCTGCGATCGTCATCGTCGTCGTGCCATTTGCCAGCACCTTATCGCGCTGGGTGATGCGCCAGCTCAGAAGGCATTCGCGGCACGGTTTCCAGGTGTCGTTGATGGCCCACAGACGCACGGTCGCCGCCGCCCCGGATTGCCACTGCGCCGTGACGGGTTCAATGGACGGCAAAACAGGCTGGTAGGCGCGTTTTAAGGCGTAAAACCCGGCTTTAGGCTTACGCAGGTAGTCCACCACGCCCCAGTTGATGGAGGGCCAGGTTTCCACAAACATGAAGTGGAACAGGGCCGTCACCGGCTGGTAGCGCTGTCGACGGTAGCTCTCTGCCGCCGTGGCCACCAGCTGCGACTGGTACGCCTGAGTATTGCGGATCATCGCCTGAATGTTGTCCCCACGCGAAATACCGGCAAACTTAAAGGTCTGGAACGGCTGAAAATTATGGTATTTCCAGACGGTCCAGCCGGGATCGTCAGCGGCGGTCGTTTTGGGCCAGAGTGACGCCGCCGGGATGATGGTTTTTAGCGTCGATAAGCGGGGAAGCGCCTGCGCGCCGAACTCGGTGATGATCCCCGTTTTGGCCGGAGCAAGCAGGTCGCGTACGGTACCAAAGTACCAGCCCGCCCAGTAATGCTCCTCAACGGCGGAAAAGCGGTGCACGATGCGCGAGGTATCTTCGGCAAGCGTATCCGCCACCTTTTGCGTGAGCTCGCGATTCAGATCTTTATTCCAGTCCGGGAAGCGTTTTTCCATCCACGGCGAGTTCCACGGCGGTTCGTTATGCCCGCCCCAGACGATGATGGCGGGGGAATTGCCGAACTGTTCGATCATCTCCCGCGTCTGTCGAACCGCATTTTCCGTGAAAGCCGCACTGTTGTTGTAGCCCCACTGCAGCGGAACATCCTGCCAGATCATCATGCCCATCTCATCGGCCACGTCATACAACGCACGTCCGGCAACGTGTCCGTGCACGCGTATGGCGTTGGCGTTCATGGCTTCCACCAGACGAAGATCGCGACGGTATTTTTCTCGCGTCATGGTGCTGAGCCAGGGGGAACCGATGTAATTACTGCCCTTAATGAAAAGGCGTTTGTCGTTAATGAGCCAGCCCTTATTGTCGGGCTGCTCGACGATCTTGCGCAGCCCTGTTCGGGTGACCGCCGTATCCATCAGGCCGTTTTCATCCCGCAATGTCACGCGAATGGTATACAGGTGGGGTTTTCCGGTACCGACGGGCCACCACAGTTTTGCCTTCGGCATGGGCAGCGTCAGCTGCACGGAATGGGCGCCGCTTTCGAGGGTAACCGGAAAGTCAGCCTGATAGCGCCTGCCGCTGAAGTTAGCGGGCGTGGCGGTGAGCCGCACGGTCGCCGTGCCCTGACCGAGCGCGCGATAGCGAATGTCTGCTTTCAGCGCGGGGTGCATCAGCCCCTGTGACCAGTCTGGCCGCAGGATGGTCTCATCAAGGGTGGCGCCCCGGCTAAGATGCAGCCTCACCGGCGCCCAGATGCCGCCCGAGTTGGCGTCCTGTCCTTGCGGCGACCAGGCCCCGCCGGGACGCGTGTCATGCTGGTTAAGGATCCCCTTCATGACCGTTTTATGCAGCGGCCAGATCTTATTGGGATCTTCGTAAGGGCTGTCCACCCTGACCACCAGTCGGTTGTGACGTTGTAACGCTTGACCGGCATCCAGCGAAAAGCGCTGAAAATAGCCCTCATGCTGGCCGAGCGGCTGGCCGTTCAGGGTGACCTCGGCCAGGTAGTCGACGCCGTCAAACACCAGAGTGCTCATTACGTCGGGCGGCTGCACGGGCAGGGAAAACGCGTGCTTGTACCACAGCGCGCCCTGGTGATCGTACCCGGCGCTGTACCAGTTGGCGGGGACCTGAAGCGGGCGCCAGCCTGATGCGGCAGGATGCGCGCTATCATTGGCGTCCTGAACCTGCCATTCTCCGGCCAGAGACCAGCTGACCGGCGCAGCGTTCGCCACCGTATGGGTGGTCAACAGGGCAACGAGCAGCGCGCAGTTGCGAGTCATCATGCGTTTACCCCGCGCGCGTTGAGCCACGCCATCAGGCGCAGCGATTCCTTTTGAAGCTGCTGGTTTAGCGCCGCAAGCTGTTGCCCCTCCAGCGTGTGCGCCTCGCTCTCCAGCGCCTGCAGCTGACGGGCGAGTCGCCCGAAATCCAGCGTGACGGCTTCTCCTCGCAGCTTGTGGGCCGCGCGGCGCAGCGCTTCACGATCGTCGATGTCGATAGCCAGGGTAATGGCCTTCATGGCCTCCTCCAGCCCTTCGCCAAACAGGGCCAGCAGCTCCTGAACCAGAGCAGGGTCGTCAGCACACTGCTTCAGCAGACGTGCTTCATCAGGGAAGGCGGAAGGGTCATCGTGGCGCGGGAGCACGCGAGCCATCTCCTCAGCGAGACGCTCCTGGCTGATGGGTTTGGCAATGTAGCCGTCGAACCCCATCTGAAGACAGCGCTCTTTATCCCCCTGCATGGCGTGTGCCGTCATGGCGACGGTGGGCTGCGCCGGTCCGGGCCGGGCGCGTTCTTCTTCACGCAGCAGGCGAATGGCGGTTTCACCGTCCATCTCTGGCATCTGAAGATCGATCAGCAAAACGTCCCACACGCCCGCGCGCCAGCGTTCCAGCAGTGCGACGCCATTATCGACGATCTGACAGGTGTGTCCGAGCCGCTCAAGCAGGCGCGCGGCGACCTTCTGGTTGACCAGATTATCTTCCGCAAGCAGGACCCTGAGCCCGGCTGTGTCCGGCACGACGGTGGGCGCGGGCGCGCTTTCACTCACCGTCTTTGGCGCACGTTCAAACGCCGCGGCAATCGCCTGATGCAATTCATTCTGGGCGATAGGTTTATGCAGGTAGTTCTGGATACCGATCCGCTTCAGCATATTGATATCAAAATGTCGGCTCATGGAGCTCAGCATGATGATATGGCTCTCAGCAACCTGCGGCAGCACCGAAAGTTCGAGAGCCAGCGACACGCCGTCCATATCCGGCATCTGCGCGTCCAGCAGGATCAGGGGCCATGCCGTTCCGGTTTTAACCCGGTTGATGGCCTCGCTGGCGTTATTAACGCAGGTGGGTTTCAGCCCCATCTGGCTAAGCATGGCGGCCAATAGCCGCAGGTTGGTCGCGTTATCGTCAACCACCAGCACGGGTTCCCCGTTAAAGCGATGGCTATGCCGGCGTTCCTCCGGGCCAGGCGCCTGGGTCGCAAGCGGTAGCACGAAGGAAAATTCGCTGCCTTTCCCCGGCTCGCTGGAGACCGTTAATTCGCCGCCCATCGCCGCGACCAGTCGCGCAGAGATGGTTAGCCCGAGCCCCGTACCACCATAGCGTCGGGTGGTTGAGTTATCCGCCTGGCTGAAGGCTTCAAAGATGGCTTTCTGCTTATCTGCCGGTATGCCAATGCCGCTGTCGCACACCCGGAAACGCCATCGATCCGCGCTATCCGCGGGCTCAACAATCAGGATAACTTCCCCCTGATGGGTAAACTTCAGCGCGTTACCCAGCAGATTGGTCAGGATCTGGCGTAGCCGCGCGCCGTCGACCAGCAGCACGTCGGGAACGTCGGGCGCAATATCGACCAGCAGCTCAATGCCTTTTTCGCTCGCCCCCGGCATGTGGGGGCGAATAAGCGACTGAATGAAGGGGCGGACCGGGACGGGCTCCGCCTCCAGCTCCACTTTGCCGGCTTCAATCCGGGAAAAGTCGAGAATGTCGTTGATGATATGCAGCAGAGACTGGGCAGAACTCATCACCAGCGTCAGGTAATCGCGCTGATCGGCACTGAGAGAGGTATCGAGGCACAGCTGGGTCATGCCGATAATCCCGTTCATGGGGGTGCGAATTTCATGGCTCATATTCGCCAGGAACGCGCTTTTTGCCTCATTGGCTTTTTGTGCCTCAATGGCCGAGGCGAACGCCTGAATTTCAGCCTCCTTGCGGCGCGTAATATCCTGCAGCGTGCCAATCACGCGCTCGGCGTTTCCCTCAATGGAGAGCGTGACCACCTGGCCGGAGAGCAGCATCCAGCGCAGACCTTCGGTAGGGTGATGCACGCGAATTTCGCATTCAAAGACCGGACGATGATCCTGCTTCGACGCGTGCAGCGCCTTGCGCAGCGCAGCGCGGTCGTTCTCGTGGACCTGATTGAGCAGAAAACGCACCGGATATCGCCACTGGGTGCGCGACTGGCCCAGCATGGCAAGCAGGGTATCGTTGACCTGGAGCGTGTCGCCAGACACCTGCCAGTCCCAGATCCCGATATGGATGGATTCTGCCGTCAGCAGAAAATCGTCATGCAGCTGATGACGCGCCCGCTGCGCTTCATCCAGCTCCGTGACATCGCTGTGCAGGCTGACAATGCCGCCGTCCGCAAGGCGCTGGTGCTGGACGAAGATCCGCCGCTGGCCTGCCTGCCGCACTTCGCAGTGTTTATCCTGCCGACAGTTGCGCACGATCGACTCGCGCAGCGTCTGGCGAAGGCCTGGGTCGACGTTGTAAACGGCGTCGATAAAGCGTTCCGCCAGCGACTCCAGCGTTGTGCCCACCTTCAGCCATGGGGTAATGACCGGATAAAAAAGGGCCACGTTGTGATTCCAGGCCTGCAGGCGTTCCTCGGCGTCATAAATCATGACGGCGGCCGGCAGCGCGTTAAGATCGTACGTGAATGCGCTCATCGTGATCCTCCTACGCGCGGTAGTGCAGTTCTGCCTGTCGGCGCAGGTATTCCAGCCCGGGCGCGATCGCCATGGCCCAGGCCGTCAGGATCTCATCGTCGCACTGCGGATCGCGCAGGCTCACGGTGTTCAACATCGCTTCGCGCCACAGGGCGAAAAAACGCGGGGGCAGGTGGAGACCGTCGTCACTTTGCTCCCGCGCCAGGCGCTCGAGAAAATCAGGCACGATTAACGCGCCGTCTACCGCAAGCATGGCGAAGAAACTCTTAAACAGAGTCTGCTGACCCTCGCTATCCGGCAGGCGAGAAAAATGCTGCTCCGTCTCGGGTGACATATGGACGAAGGCGTCATAAAACGTCTGAAAAAACGCCGTTTTATCATTATCCGGAAAGACGCGGTTCAGACTGGATTCAAACAGATCGCGGTAAAATTTCACGGCGTCCTCCTTACGGCGTTTTCGCCCGGTAGACAGTGCCCGACGGGCGTATAGTCATCTGCCACACGGCGCGTAAAGTAGCTCTCTTTTTTAGCCCGGCGGGCGTCAAACAGGGGGCCCGCGTTGTGTTTGAAGAACAGGGCTTCCAGCACCGTGGCATTGGTGGAAAGGGTGAGCGCAGCGTTAGTATCGCCCGTGGCTTCCTGGCGGCCTTCGTACCAGCCTTTTTGCGGATCGTTAAGATGCTTTGTCACCGCCATCAGCACGTCGGTGTACGGGGTGTCCCACAGGGCCCACAGGGCAAAGACCGCCTTGGTCGACACCTGCGCGAAACGGGTGTAGTCCCGGCCATCGTCGCCGACAGAGTTCCAGGCATAGCCATTTCCCCAGACCGTATCCTGGATATGCCAGGGTGCCTGCGGGAGCGAGAAATCTGCCCTGGCCGTCAGGATCTTATCGGTCTCCCAGCGGGTCTTTTGGCTCAGCCAGACGTTTTCGGCCTGCTTGCGCAGGTGCTTTTGCCGATCGGCCGCAACGCCTTCGGGCTCCCAGCCAAACTCCAGGCCCGGCAGCATATAGGGAAGGGTGGTGATCAGGGAGGGCTGCCACGTGGTGCGCGGATCCCGGGCATCGACGGCCAGGCGCCGCTGGGCGATGATGACGTGGTGCGCCGGGGGCGTAAACGCTTTCTCCGGGGAAAATCCCCACAGCTGAAACGCCGTTGCGGCATATTCGCTCTCGCCCAGGCGCAGCTCCTCGCGTACCACCGGCTGGCCGTTTTGCAGGGAAGATGACCACAGTTCGCCTTCGCCGTCGATGACCGGACAGAAATTCCAGCGCAGGATGATTTTATCGAGGTATTCGCTGTACTGCGGTTCCCGCTCTGCAGTGAGGCGCAGGGCGAGCATCAGACGCGCTATATCGCGCACGGACCAGCCATTTTTAACCGGCTTGCCGCTAAAGTCGATCGGCGTCGCCGTCTGGCTGGAATAGAGTCGACCGGGCGTCCGGGCCTCGGTCAGCATCAGGCGGTTGAGGGTGCCCATCAGCCGCGTCAGGCGAGCGTCATACTCGGCCTCCTCAATCAGCCCCAGCTCTTTGGCCGCCAGCAGGGCGATAAGCGTATCGCCCATTTGCCAGAGCGTGACGCGGGGCTGTTTGTCGCTGCCGTTGACCAGCCCGGTTTGCGGCTGGGTATTATTGACGAAATAGCGCCAGGCGATCGCCGCCCACGTCTGCTCTTCCGGCGTCAGGGCGGCAATACGCGCGCTGGAGTGCCAGCCGCCACTGATGAGCCAGCGCCAGCCTGCGCCCTGATGGGCAAACAGCGCAAAGACGATCGCGCCTGCAAGGAGTAATCCCGCAAGACCTCTGGCTATGGTTTTAAGCATTGCGCAGTCACCGGAGGCAGTTTAACGGGCTCGTCCACGCTGCATGACGCGCACTGACAGGCCTGGCAGGCGGGTTTGGTGCGCTGCGTGACGCCGGTCCGGTCGCACCAGCTTTTTACGGCCGGGGTGCTGGCAAGGAACGGGCGGCTGCGCAGCGCGTTGTTCTCTTCAAACTGATCGAGCAGCTTTTGATCCCACAGCGACGGGGCAAAATCCTTGCTCTTCGGGTTGTCGGTGTTGAAGGCCAGCAGTTTTCCCTCTTTTTTGAACAACAGGGCCTCCAGCATGATGCCGTTATTGTTCGCGGTGAACTCTTTGATCGGGCCGTCGCCGTTTTCATACAGCCCTTCGTAGTAGCCTTTTCCCTCTTCGTTGGCATTCTCAATGGTGTTCAGCAGGCGGTCGGTATAGGGGGAGTTCCACAGCACCCACATGCCCAGCGCCGCCTTCAGCGAAATCGCGGCAGCGTTAGGGACGAACTGGCCTTTATCGGTAATGGTGTTCCAGTTGTACCCGTCGCTGAAGACGGTGTCATAGACGAAGTAAGGGGCCTTATCGAGCTGGTGCTCGGAGCGCGCGGTCAGGACGCCGGTAATGGTATAGCGGTTCTCCTGAGCCTGATAAACGCGGTCGGCAAAGTTTTTCATCCACGTCAGAGAGTAGTCGCGCGGGGCGTTATCCCGGTCGGTCGGTTTATCAAAGCCGAACTCCAGCCCGTAGAGCAGGTAGGATTCCGTCACCACGTAGTTATGCTGCGACGTGTTGCGCGGGTCGCGCGTATCGTACGGGACCAGCACGCAGTAGATCTCGGCCAGCTCGTAAGGCTGCGGACGGCTGGCTTTGCAGGTATTAAACCCCCACAGCTGGAAACCGGCCGCGCCGTACTCTTCATAGCCCAGTCGACCTTCCTGAACGTACTTCGGCTGGCCGTTCTCCAGATAGGCCCCGTACAGCGTGCCGCAGGGGTCGATCGCGTGGCTGAAATCCCAGCCGAGCACCACGTTATCAATGCTGTTGCCGTATTCCGGGTAACGCTCCTTGATGATTTTCAGCCAGACCAGCATTCGCCCGATATCCAGCGCCGAGAAGCCAATTTCGCCGGGCTTGTTGGTGTAGTCCACCTTCTGACCGCTGATGGTGTTATAGGCCTTGTTGGGCAGCTCGTTGCGGAACAGTACCAGGGTGTTTAACGTGGCGAGAAACTTCAGCATCCGGCGGTCAAATTCCGCTTTATCAATGATCCCCAGCTCGCGCGCCGCCGTCAGGGCGGCCAGATAGGAGGCGCTGTCCCACATGGTGGTGGAGGGATATTTGTTGACCGCATTCACCAGGCCCGTCGTGGGCTGATAGTTGGTGACGAAATACTGCCAGGCGTTTTTGGCGATGGTCATCTCCCGGGCCGTCAGCTCGCCGCTGCGCGGGGAGTAACCTGATGCAGGCAGCTCGGTGTCCGCACGCACGGTCGATAGCGCCAGCCAGCAGATCGTTATTCCCGTGAGCAGGTGGAAAAGGATCGGGGATCGTGGCTTCATGGCGTTGCTCCTGCTGAGGGGGATGTGTAGAGGCAGGCCAGACAGAGCATCTGGCCATGCGCGATGTAAGACAGACTTTCCAGCACAATGGCATTGGTATCGGCGTCCACGACGGTATTGACGCTGTTGTTGAGATTTAACCCGCGCTGCCAGCCTTTACCCGGCACCTGAAGCGGCAGAACCTGCTGGCGCAGCGCTTCGCTCCAGCTGTTGCGGAACAGGGCATACCAGGCAAACGCGGTGCGGGTGGAGGTCATCGCCACTTTCTCTGGCACCTCGTCGCGCAGGTTGCGCGCCTGAACCGGCTGCCTGTCCGGCAGATCGTTGACGTAATCCGGCGCCGGTTCGGCATAATCCGTGCTGACCGGCGGTTTTGGGCTGCGCAGGCTATGGCGCCGCTGCTGGATCTGCATAATCCGCCACGCGATTTCAGCGCTCTGCGTATCAAAGCCCAGCTCAAGACCGGTTAACAGATAGGGGAGACTGATCAGGGAGGTTTGCTTGCCCCATGGCGTGCGTAGCCCTTCATCCGGCACCATCACGCCATCCAGATCGATCATCTTTTGCCCTTCAGGCGGGTTGGTCACCGCGAGGCCTGCCGCGCTGTCAATCAGGCGCAGCGTATGGCTGGCATAGAGACGGTAGCCAAAGCTGTCCCGCTGTTCGTCATCAGTCAGCGTCCAGTGGTGGAGCGGCACAGCAGCCTGGCTTTGGGTGTTATTTTCAATCAGCGCCGCGGTGCGCCACACGCTCAACAAATCGCGGATGGCCGCCGCGTGCTGGGGATAGCGCCACAGCAGGGTCTGTAATGCCGTCAGCAGCCGGCTCAGACCGATTGCGGAGGCGTCAGGTTTGCCCAGGATCTTGAGCGTGTCCGCATGGTAATAGGCGGCGGGGAGACCTTTGTCATTGAGCGGCAGTTGCCCCAGCGTGAACACGGCGGTGCTGACCCTCTCGTCAAACTCATCGGTGGAAATGATATTGAGCTGATCTGCGGCAGCGGTCGCAAAGAGGTAGCTTCCCACGCTCCAGAGGCTCAGCCAGGGTTCACCGTCGCTGGCGTTCGCCAGGCCGTTTGGCTGGGTATTATTCACGTAGTATTGCCAGGCGACCCGCGCCCAGATGGCTTCGTCATAGGTCAGCGCCCGTTTTGTGGGCAGCGGCGGGAAGTCTTTACTGAGCGCGATGCCGCCGCTGCTTTCCACGCGCGTGGGCATCTGTTTCTCCACCCAGACCACAATGGCAAAGCCGATCAGGAAGCCGAGCAAAATGGTGAGGTAGCTGCGCGCGGGCAGCAGGGCATCACGTATCCTCATTGAGTGACCTCGTCCTCTTCAGCGGGCGTCCACATGGCCGCGAAAATAAGCGGCAGCATGGCGGCGATGTTCACCCCTCCCCAGAAAATATTGATGACGTAGCCGGAGGGATCGTCCACCTGCCCACGCGCCACCTGAATACCGCCCCAGATAAGCCCTGCGAGGGTCAGCACCACGATGGCAATCTGCGGCTTCACCAGGTAGAGAAAACGGCCCGTCTGCCGCTCTTTTGGCGTGACGTGAAATTTGATCTGCTCGCCCCGCAGCACCGTATTGAGCGCGCGCAGGTTCATGGAAAAGAAGGAAAGGTATGAGGCCCTGCCGTCCCAGGCCGAGATCCCCCAGGTGCCGAACATAAACGCCAGTTCAGAGAAGATAAAAAAGGGGAGAAAGTGGAGATAGAACGGCGTCGACCAGGCGGACACCGGCGGAATGCCGGTAAACAGATAGATAATGGGCGAAATCAAAAACACCGTGTTCCACACGCAGGCCATGTATGACCAGAAGGTGGTGGCATACATCAGCGTCTGGGGCAGAGAGAGCCTGAAGCGGCGACGGCTGAAGATGTTGTCATGAAACAAAATATCCAGCGAACCGGCGGCGTACTTAAAGCGCTGGATCATCCAGGTGAGCATATCCTGCGGAGAGAGCATCTTCGACTCAACCCGCGGATGCATAACCGAGCGCCAGCGCCGTGCGGCGTCACCGTGCAGCAGCACCGAGGTGTAAATATCTTCCGAGACGTGGAATTTGTAGGGGGTAAGCTCGGTGTCAAACGCCACGTGCGGACGCATTGCATTCTGCAGCGCGTCCCGGGTCTCCTCATCGCGAATGTCGCGCGTATGACGATGGATCTCCTCTTCGACGGACCAGACATAGCTTCTTAGCGCGGCCTGCATGACCGCCTCGCGACGGTGAATGGACGCTGCACCGCAGCAGAAAGCCGCGTTCGCCCAGTTGCGCCGCCGCAGGATCACGTCATAGAACATGCGCGGATCGTTAAAAAACGGGTCGCGGCCAATCGTGATCGGGCCAACACACTTTTGAATCAGCCAGCCCAGACCGTAGCCCACTTTTCCGGCTTTTCGCTGGCCCCAGCGCGACAGGTTTTCTCCTTCCGGAAGATCGAAGAACCACTGCGGCGTCTGTACCCAGGCCACGTCTGGATCGCGAAAATAGCCCAGCGTATGGCTGAGCAGGGTGGGAAATACCCGGGTGTCGGCGTCGCAGATAACAATAAAATCGCCGTCGGTTTGCTCAAGGCCGTTGCGCAGGTTGCCGGCCTTAAAGCCGATGTTGGTCTGGCGAGTGATATAGTTAACTCCTTCCTCTTCGCAAACGGCTTTCATCTCCGGGCGGCGGCCGTCATCAAGCACGTGGATGCGGTAGTCAATCGGGAACGGGTACGCCATCTTCAGGGCGTCGCGAATGGACAGCCTGACCAGCTCGGTGTCTTCCGAGTAGGTGGCAATGAACAGATCCACCTTGACGGGACGGGGCTCTACGGCCTCCTCAGGCGACAGGCATTCGTTAATTTCGCCGGGCGGCGGACTCTGAGGAGGATCCTGTTCTTTCCACAAATTGATGGTAAACAGCACGGTGCCAATCCACGCCAGGGTTTCGGCGAGGACCAGCGGAATGGCGTACCACAATGCGTCAGTATTCAGGGAGGCGGTCCAGCGCCAGTAAATATAATTGGCACCCAGAATAAGCGCCGCGACCGCTAACACCTGCCAGGTGAACATGACCCAGCGCGGTGTTGTTAACGGTTCCGGAGGACGACGATGTTCAAAACGGGAAAAATAAAAATCCATAGTTCCGGCGTTCCTGATTCCGTGAAAATGCAGACCCATTCTGCTGCGCAGACAGTTGCCCAAAAGCGAAAGAAAATAGCGATTAAACAAGATTTAAGATAAGTGTAGAACGCCGAATAAAAGTGTCCAGCCACGTTTTTATTAATATTTAGCGGTGGTTAATTCAGCTTAAATTCTGCTTAATGATGTTTCATCGGCCTTCGATAAATTGCGGTTACTATTCCTTTAGGCTATCTACTTTATTTAGACCTTAAATTTCGTTTTCAGGCAAAGGACACCCTATGAGCCATGTTGCGCCGTCGGTAGCGCAAGAAGATGACGCTAAATCAACAGCATGGCGGTATGCCGTTGCAGGTGCCAGGGACCTGAGAATCGACTTTATGCGCGGCATTGCCCTCGTCATGATGGTCGTGGCGCATACGGAGGTGATGTCGGTATTTAATATATTCTCCTGGGAGCGTTTTGGGTTAACAACCGGTGCAGAAGGTTTTGTTATTCTCTCGGGGTTTATGCTTGGCATGCTGAACCGCGCGCGTCTGCAAAAAGTGGTTTTGCTCACGGTTTCCTGGGGGCTTTATCTTAGGGCATGGAAAATATATCGTGTAAATATCATTATCATAGTGTCGTTTATTCTTCTGGCCTATATCCCACATATTAACATTTTCGAGGTCACCCATTTTACCGACCGTTTTTCGGGTGAAAGCTGGTCGCTTTATCCGGTTACGCCGCAAATAAAAGAGACCTGGTTCAACATTATCCTCTATTTGCAGATTGGCCCTCATCAGACGCAAATTCTGGGGCTGTATATCTTTTTACTGCTACTCAGCCCGCTATTTTTGGGGATGCTGCAGAAAGGAAAAGTCTGGTGGCTGCTGGGGCTGTCGCTGCTGGTGTACAGCCTGTGGCAGCGCTGGCCGCTTCGGCTGACGCCGTCGGAATTCGAATTTGCCTTCCCGCTGCTCGCCTGGCAGTTCATCTTTGTGCTGGGCATGGCCAGCGGCTGGTATAAAGCCGAACTGCTCTCTTTCGCCCGGACGCCTCCGGGGAAAGGGGTGGTAGTGGCGCTGGTCATGGTGTCGCTGGTGCTGGGATTTGTCGCCCAGAACCATACCAACCCGTTTATGCCGCCCGCGCTGCTGATGCACGTCATCCCGCTTGACAGCTTCAATTCGTTTTATCACACCTGGGCGGCGAAGAACGGGCTGGGCCCGGTGAGGGTGTTAAACGATATCGCCCTGATGGTCACCGTCTACCTGGTGCTGACGTATTGCTGGACGCCGCTCAATCGCCTGCTGGGATGGTTCCTGATCCCGCTCGGCCAGCACTCGCTTTATACCTTTATTTTGCATGTGTACGTGGTGCTGCTGGTGAGCCAGTTCATCACCTTCGACTTATGGCGACATGCCTGGATAGAGAACACGTTAGTGCATGCGGCGGCACTGGGTATTTTGTGGCTGATGGCAAAATACGACGTCGGCGCACGCTGGATACCTAACTAAGGATGGCGGTTATGCGCGAAAAATGGCTTCTGGCGGGCGTGCTGCTCGCCGCGATCCCCGCCGCAGAGGCGGCGAAAAGCAGTGAAAATGAATCCCTGCGCGATAAGAACGGTGAACCTGTTCAGGCTGGCGTCTTTACCAGCCGCTGGGGGCGCCTGTTCTCGGGTAACGACAAGAAATTCTCAGGTGCGCTGAGCTTTAGCTCGGGACTGAAAGAGCAGTGGATGAGCATTCCTAACAGTTCAGACACCGCCACGGAAAAGAAAAAGATTAACCAGACGCTGAATCTCAGCCTTCAGTATTCCCCCTACAGCTTCTGGTTTGCCAACATTACGTCCCGACTGCCGGTCAGAGACACCAGCCGCTACACCGCCGATTTTCGCTACAGCTTCGGCTACGATGACTGGCACGCCAACACCGTCAGTCTGGTTTACAGCAACTACGGCGATAACCATTTCTGGACATCGGGCAGCCGACGACACACCTATTTCGAACAGGGCGCCTTCACGCTGGCCTACAAGTTTTCGCTACCGAAACCGGTCGAAAACACGCTCCTGATTAATAAAGGGGATTCCATCATTTGCCAGGTCGGGTACAGCTGGGTGCCGCGCTACTACGACCTCAGCAGCGATGACATCCGCAAAAATAAAAACGTCATGCTCGGCGGCTGCGGCTACACCTTCAAACAACATTTCTTCGTTCGCGCGACGGCATTCTGGTTCCCGGACAGCAGCCAGCAGCAGCCCTGGAACGGCGATTACAGCTACAGCTTCGGTTATGCCGGCTATACGCCGGGTTCGTTCTCCATCCAGTACGCGAACTATGCGGGAACGCGCTATCCGGGGCACGGCAACGGGAATGCAAAATTCAGGGAAGGGACCGTGAGCCTCATCTGGTTCTTACCGCTTTAGGAGGGATGTATGTCGGCGCTGCACGTGTTAATCGTTGAAGATTCGCTGATTTATCGTCGGTTACTCTCCCGAATGCTCACCCAGTGGGGGTATATCGTGAGCGAGGCTGAAAATGGCGTCGCCGCGCTGGAAATACTGTCCAGCCAGCCGATCAGCATGGTGATAAGCGACTGGGACATGCCGGAAATGGACGGACTCACGCTCTGTCAGACCATCCGCAACCGTCAGTTTGGCCACTACGTCTATGTCATTCTGCTCACGGCACGCGAAAATGCCGGGGATTTAACGCAGGGCTTTGATGCCGGAGCCGATGATTTTTTAAGCAAGCCGGTCGAGCAGGATGAACTGCGGGCACGTCTGCACGCCGGGGTCCGTATTTTAACGCTGGAAGCGACCCTCGCGGCGCACAACAAGCGCCTGAGTGAAGCGTTGCACCAGATTGAACAGGATCTTGAACTCGCGGCGCGCGTTCAGCACTCCGTGCTGCCTTCGCACCGCTTACGCTTTGGGAACTACTTTTCCGACTGGCTTTTCATGCCGTCTGCGTGGGTCTCAGGCGATGTGTTCAATATTTTTCCACTCGATTCTCACATTGGGTTCTATTGCGTGGATGTGTCCGGTCACGGCGTGGGGGCCGCGATGATGTCCCTCGCGGTGGCGCGTCAGTTCTTACATGGCCGGGTGGTAGACCGTTTTTTGTTTACCGATCGGGGCGGCATTCAGTCGCCTGCGGAGGTGATCGGAATCCTGAACAGCCGCTTTTGCAGTGAAGAGAGCGACATTACCAGCTATTTCACCATTATCTACGGGGTGATCGATCCCGAGAGCGGACGAGGGGTGTTGTGTCAGGCCGGGCATCCTACTCCCGTCATTGTGAACGCAGACAGCGCCGTCACGTCCGTGGGCAATGGCGGCCCGCCGGTCGGGCTGATGCCTGACCTCAGCTGGGAGGACGTCGCGTTTACCCTCAATCCGGGGGATCGCTTATGCTTATTCAGTGACGGTATTACGGAGTGTGAGAACGTCAGCGGCGAGCAGTTTGGCCCGCAGCGTCTCGAACGCTGGCTTCATGACCATGCGCGACTTCCGGTTGACCAGCTCCTGGCGCGGTTCGGTGACCACCTGACCGGCTGGCGCAATGCAAATCGTGATGAACCGACCGCCTTAACCGATGACGTTTCACTGCTCGTGATCGAGCGTCAGGGAGAACAGAATGATTATTAACACTGAACGACTACCGCATGCCAACATTCTCACGCCCGCAGTCCGGCGGCTGGATGCCTCCGTTGCCGCGACGTTTAAAGCGTCCGTGACGGAAGAAATTGGCGACGATCGCAAGGCTTTGATTGTCGACTTCAGCAAAGTGGATTTTATCGACAGCAGCGGGCTGGGAATGCTGGTGTCGTTGTTTAAGCTGATGAACGGGAAAGGCGACATGGCGCTGTGCTCCCTGAACCCCGGGATCATGAACATGTTCACCCTGACCCGCATGGACCGCATATTCCGCATCTATCCGGACAAAAGCAGCGCGCTTGCGCATCTGGGGCAGTAGATGCAGACGCCGGTGCAGGCAGAATTTCCGGCGGTGCTCGGTTCCCTGACGCCGCTGGCCGGCTGGCTGGAAGCGCGGCTGAGCGCGCTTCCCGTAGATGATGAGTGGCGTTTCGCGCTCGATCTCGCCGTCTGTGAGGTGGCGACGAATATCATCCGGCACGCGCTGCATGAGGATGCCTCACGCACATTCAGCGTACGCTTCGATATCCGCGACAGCGACGTCTGCATTGTTTTTACCGACGCGGGCGACGCGTTCCCGCTGGCGCGGCTTGAGGCCGCCAGGCGAGACCGTTTTTGTGAAATCTCGCCGCTGCTGGAGAGCGGTAGGGGGCTGATGCTCATTTTGCTGAGCGTCGATCGTTTCTCGGTGGAGCGAGCGGCGGGTGAAAATATTGCCACGCTTGAAAAGAAAATCAGCGTATGACCTGCGGGCCATACGCGCGTGATTTTATTTCTTATCGGCAAACAACTCCGGTGCCCACGGACGTGGATCCACTTCCATAAACGGCGCGCGTTCGAAGCGATCCTTCAGCGCCCACGGCACCGTGCAGTCGAAGATCGTCTTGCAGGAAATGCCGTTGCCGCGAATCGAGGTGCTGTAATCCGGCGACTGGGACGGATCCAGCTGGTGGCCGCGGATCCCAGGAATATTGGTGATGCTGACATCGCCCTGCATGCGGGTGGTCATCGCCCACAGGATGTCGTCGCTGTCGAAAATATCCACGTCTTCGTCGACCAGAATAATGTTCTTCAGCTCCGAATAGGTGGCTAAGGCGATAAGCGCCGCCTGGCCCTGACGTCCTTCGTCTGACGGCTGGCGTTTTTTCACCTGCAGTATCCCGAGGAACTTGCCGCCGCCTGCGGTATGGGCATAGACGTTTTGCAGGAAGCCCGGAATAGCCTCCTCAACGGCATTGCGGATGCTGGCCTCGGTCGGCAGTCCGGCCAGCGTGGTATGTTCTTCCCCCGGTCCCACCAGCGTTTGCAGGATCGCGTGGTTTCGCATGGTCACGGCTTTCACTTTGATCACCGGCAGGGAGGGGTTCGCCTCGCCGCAGTAGCCCGGGAACTCCGGCATCGCGTGGCCGGTGTTGGTGTGCTGATCCTCTCTCACGCGCACGCCCGGCAGCAGTTCACCTTCGATGATGATCTCCGCCCGCGCGATGGCTTTCTCTTTGACCGCCACGCCCTGTACCAGCTCAACCGGCTGCTGGCGCAGCGCCCCGGCGACGCCCAGCTCGTTGTAGCCAAACGGCGTGGTGGGGGCCTCAAAGCACGCGCCGATGTAGATGGCGGGGTCGAGACCCATGTTGATCGTCACCGGCAGCGGTTTTCCGGCATCCTCCGCCTTTTTGCGGAAGACTTCGATATGGCGCCCGGCGGCAAGGAACATGGAAAGCTCGTCGCGCTCCTGAACGCAGAGGCGGTGGATGGTGACATCCGTCAGCGAGCTGTCTTCCGGATCGCTTGCCAGCACCAGCCCCAGACAGAAGAACGGACCCGCATCAATCGGCGTGTTGGTTGGGGCCGGAAGCAGCTTGCGCAGGTCGAAGTCAGGATCGTCAGCGTAGAAGACCTGCTCCTGACAGGGAGCCTGCGAGGCCGGGACGACAACCGGCGCAACCGGCTTTTTGACTGCCTGGCCGACGTGTTTTGCCAGTTCAGAGGGCTCGCAGCCCAGAAGGAGCGCCGCGCGCTCGCGGCTGGCGTGCATGCCCACCAAGATGCGGGAGTGCGGATAGCCCTTAATGCTGTTGAACATCATGGCCGGGCCCGTGCGGGTTGGACGTTTGACCGTGCCACCCGCGCCAATATGGCGGTAGACGCCCGCCAGTTCCGCGTTGGGGTCGACCGGACGATCGGTTTCAATGTACTGCCCTTCGTGGCGCTGCAGTAAGGCGATGGCGCTGCGGAGATCGTTAATCTGGTTTTCCATATTTTCCTCCCTCGGTTGAATACCTCCATTTTTATGGCAATGACCAATAGCATCAATTGCATCATTACTGTTAAATTGATAAGTAAATTAATATCAATTTGGGAGGTCGTCTCGTGCAGTTTCGCCAGATGCGCCACTTCATCGTCGTGGCCGAAGAGCTCCATATGCACCGGGCCGCGGAGCGTCTGAACATGGCGCAGCCGGCGCTGAGTCAGCAGATAAAGGCCCTGGAAGAACGTTTAGGCGTCACGCTTTTCAGCCGGGCGAACCGCCGCTTGACCCTGACGCCCGCGGGCGAAGCATTTCTCGTGAAAGCCCGGCTTGCCATCTCGCTGACCGAACAGGCGGTGCTGGACGCCAGACAAACGGCACGGGGCGAGCAGGGTGTGTTAAACCTCGGGTGCGTGTCGAGCGCGATGTTTGACGGCAGGCTGCCCGCCGCGCTGCGCCAGATGCACAGCCGCTGGCCCGCCATTACCATGTCGCTGATGACGGGAAACGTGCAGACGCTCTACGCCGCCGTGCAGAGCAACCAGCTGGATGTGGCCATCATCCGCGCGCCGCTGCCGTCGCTGCCGGACGATCTGCAAAGCCGCCCGTTCGCCTCGGAGAAAACGGTGCTGGCGCTGTATCGTCAGCATCCGCTGGCCGGGTCCGCCGCGCTGACGCTTTCGTCGGTGAAAGACGAAAAATGGATCTCCCTGCGCGACCCGGAGGGAATGGGGCTGGAGCAGTACTTCTATGACGCCTGCAGCGGGGCGGGCTTTCAGCCGGACGTGGTGCAAAACGCGACCGACGTGCCCACGGTCATCAGCCTGGTTTCGGCAGGGTTTGGGCTGGCGCTGCTTCCCGCGTCGGCAACGGCGGTGAGCGTTGAGAACGTCGTCTACGTGGACATCCTTGACCGGCTGCGGGAGAGCGAACTCACCCTGGTTTGCCACCGGATTATTCGTTCAGAAGTGCTAAAAAAGTTTCTGGTTACGCTCGATCACACCTGACGTCCTGCTGCCCGCAGGAGCTGCTCGCGCAGCCAGGCGTTCGCCGGATCCTGGCTGTTTTTCGGGTGCCAGTACATGTTGATGGTAATGGGCTGGAGCGGCAGCGGTGGTGCAAAGAGATCCAGCGTGCTGGCGAACTGCTTCAGCATCCGTTCCGGCAGGGTGTACACCAGGTCGGTACCGGCAACCAGCGCAGGCGCCATAGCGTAGCTCTGGGTGGACATGGCAACGTGTCGCTGACAGCCCAGCCCGGCGAGGGTTTGGTCGACAAATCCGGTAAACGGATCGCCCGCCGACGACACCACCAGATGGGAAAGCGCGCAGTAGACCTCCAGATCTAACGCACCCGTTCCGCGCGGATGGCCTTTTCGCTGGGCGGTGGCAAACGCGTCGTCGAGGAGTTTGCGCCTTACCCACCCGTCATGGGCGCCCGCGCTTACGCCGATGTAGAGATCCACATCGCCGTTCTCCAGCTGCTGCGGCAGTTCGGCCATCTCGGGCAGGGCGAAGCGCAGGCGAATACCGGGAGCATCGGCACCCACCTGGTTAAGCAGCGCGGTGCCGAGCATCAGCGCCGGGTTTTCATGCAGCGCGATAACAAAGGTCCGGCTGCTGGTTTGCGCATCAAACGCGGTGGGCGCAAACATCGCGCTGATGCCGCGCAGCACGCCTGTCACCTGCGGCCTGAGCGCTTCCGCGCGCGGCGTGGGTAACACCCCGCGTCCATGCGGGGAGGGAATAAATAGCGGTTCGCCAAACAGCGTGCGCAGACGCGCGAGACGTGCGGACAACGCGGGCTGGCTGATGCCCAGCCGCGCGGCCGCATGGGTGATGTTCCTGTCCTGAAGCAGGGCGTCCAGCGTCAGGAGCAGGTCTATGTCCATGTCAGATATCCGCGTCATCTTATTTCGCGCTGCTGGCGTCCCGGTTGGTATAGGTCACAGGGACCCAGGCATAGCCGCCTTTCTCGCCTTTCGTCACATAGCCGATGCCCGGGAAAGGCAGATGGGGCGCGGCAATGAGGTCTTTATTTTTCACAAAGTCAGCGAACGCATGCTCGCGTACGCTTGCCGCTTTGTTCTCATCTTCATCGTAGGTGATGGTCACCGCAGGCTGCGGGAACTGGACCGCCGCGGCGTGAATGATGTCGCCGACAAAGGTGATCTTCTCGCCTTTGCTTGTCAGGGTGTAGAAGGCTGAACCCGGCGTGTGTCCGGGATGAACCGTGCCGGTAAGCCCCGGAAGAATCTCCGATGTGCCGCTAAACGGCACCACTTTCCCCGCGTCAAGATAGGGTTTTAAGGTCTTCTGCGCGACGTCGAAGTAGTTCTTGCCGTAGCCGGTTTTCTTCTGATTGTCGTCGTTAAAGAAAAAGTCGATGTCCGGTTTGCCAACGAAAACGCGCGCGTTGCTGAACACTACCTTGCCGTCTTTCACCAGGCCGCCCGCATGATCGGAGTGGGCGTGGGTCAGCAGGACTTCAGTGATGTCCTCGGGTTTTATTCCCTGCGTGGCGAGGCTCTCAACCAGACGTCCGCCGGTATCAGGACCAAAGAGCTGGCCCGAGCCGGTATCCACCAGGATTTTATGTCCGGGTATCGCAATCAGAAAAGCGTTGATGGAGACCTCAGCCGGGTTGGTCTGAAAGTTTTTCGCGAGCAGCGCATCAATGTTTTGCGGCGTTGTCCGGCGCAGCAGCTTGTGCAGATCCTGCGCGACGGTCCCGTCGGTAAACGAGGTGACAAGCACGTCGCCGACCTGCACGCTGTAACCGCCCGCCGGTTGTTTAACGACGTGCTGCGGCGTTTCTGCAGAGGCCTGGAGCGCAGGGTAGAAAAGCAGAGAGCTGGAAATCAGCGTGGAAAGAGCAAGTTTTTTCACGGTAAGCATACGAGTCTCCTTTGAAAGTGCTCATCTTACTGCTCCGTAAAATTATAAGAACCTGCCCAGAAATGATAGGACCTATAAACGGGATGGATAGGAAACCGAAGGGCCGGGAAGGCGCGCGATAGCTTTCCCGGCCCGTAAGACATTATTTTTTCAGCGGCGCGTTCCAGCTGTCCGGCGTGGCTTTGGACCATGAGCCATAAGCGGCATTAGGCAGCACAATCCAGTCGTTGCCGAAGTGTTCCGCGCTGGCCTCAACCAGTTCACGCTGCTGCTCGCTCGGCTTTTTGTTTTTAAACTGCACGGCGAAATCCGGCAGGCTGTCGCCGAACAGCATCACGATCTGCTGCTTTTTGAGGATGCTCTGACGGCGCTCTTCCTTGCTGACCGTATCCAGCAGCACGCTTTCGTCAGATACCTGCGGCAGGCCGAGAGCGTTTAACGTCTTCAGCGTGTCGGCTTTGTTTTCCTGCATACGATCCGAGACATAGTAGATGCGGACCTTACTTTGATTCACGTGGTCAAGAAACGCTTTCGCCCCCGGAATTAAGCCGGGTTTTCCCTGTTTTTCCCAGTCGCTCCAGGTGTCCCATTTCGTATAGTCGTGACACTGCTCCATGTCGCGCACCAGCAGAGGGGTGTTATCCAGTACCGTTTCATCCAGGTCCATTACCACGGCGTAATTTTCGGGCGTTTTCAGATCCTTTAACTTTTCGTTAAAACGCTCGGTGGCAAACCGATAGGTTTGCAGCTGAAGGGCCATAATCTCTGCCGATTTCTGCTGATAGCGCAGCGCCATTTCGTACGCTTTCGGTTCACACAGGTCGTGCTCCGCGGCCGTCGCCGCTGCCGCTGCACTCAAAACCGGTAATGCCAGCAGTAATGCCTTAGCCATTGAATTCACACTTCTTTCCTCAACACCGTGGTTAAAATCCCGAAAGCGTAATGAAATTCAGTGACAGAAATATGACCGTGATGTGGCAATGTGTTTCCGCTAGACCAGCATGTAATACCAGAACAGAGCGACCTCGTCTTTTTCCGGTAGGGCGTTGTAGAGATAACGATCGTATCCGCCCAGGGTAAATCCGTAGTGACGATAAAACAGGCAGGCAGAGACGTTCACATTTTGTGTTTCAAGCCGTAATCCCGGCGCGTTTACGCTGCGGGCCCACACGTGCGCGGCGGCCATTAATTTATGCGCAGCGCCGGTTCTGCGTTTGGAGCGCTCAACGGCAATATAATCCACTGAAATAAATTTATTCCAGCCGACTGACGCGGTAATAAATCCGGCTATTTCACCGTCGTCCGTTTCCGCGACAAGAAATATGGCGTCCGGATTAACGCAGTGATTTTCAAGCGTTTGAATGTCGAGTTCGTAGGTTTTTATCCACGGCTCTGCCACGGCTTCAATATGCAAATCACAGTGGATAAACGGCTCCCGGGCAATGTGGCTAATGGTGAAAGAAAAGTCACAGCATTCAAGGCGTGCGAAGTCGGTATTGAGTCCTTTTCGAATCTGCATAGTGTTCCCGTTAGTGAGTTATTTCATAAAGAATAGACGAAGCGGTTAAATCCGCTGAGCTCACGCACTTTTAATCCTGAACTAAGCTTGTACTTCGTTCCGCGTAAAATGTGGGTCATTCGAGGACAATGAATGGAATTCAGGACATTTCAAAAGCAGTGGGGTGCTGAGTTTATTTCCGATGACGTTGTACGTTTTCGCGTCTGGGCAGAAGGACAGAAAGAACTTACGCTACGTCTTGCCGCCACCGACGTGCCGATGACGGCAACCGGCGACGGATGGTTTCAGGCGGACGTCCCCGGCGTCAGGCACGGTGCAGAATATCAGTTTGTTCTTCAGGACGGCACGGCGGTGCCCGATCCCGCCTCGCGGGCGCAAAAGGGCGACGTTAACGGCCCCTCAGTCGTGATCGATCCCCGACGTTACCAGCCGGTCAACCGCGACTGGGCAGGGCGGCCGTGGGAAGAGACGATCATTTACGAACTGCACATCGGCACGTTTACCCCGGAGGGCACCTTCCGGGCGGCGATCGACAAGCTGCCGTATCTGGCGGAGCTGGGGATTACCCAGCTTGAAGTCATGCCCGTCTCCCAGTTTGGCGGTTCCCGCGGCTGGGGGTACGACGGTGTGCTGCTGTATGCCCCGCACTCTGCGTACGGCACGCCGGAGGATTTCCACGCGTTTATCGACGCCGCGCACGGGCTGGGGCTTTCCGTGGTGCTGGATATCGTGCTCAACCACTTCGGCCCGGAGGGGAACTATCTGCCTCTGCTGTCGCCCGCGTTTTTTGATGAGCATCGAATGACGCCGTGGGGCAACGGCATCGCTTACGAGCGCGAGCCGGTGAGGCAGTACATCACCGACGCACCGCTCTACTGGCTGACGGAGTACCGTCTGGACGGCCTGCGCTTTGATGCCATCGACCAGATTAAAGACAGCTCCGGGACGCACATTCTGGAGGAGATTGCCGCAAAAATTCGCGAGGCGATCCCGCACCGGCACGTTCACCTGACCACGGAAGACAGCCGCAACGTGATTTTTCTGCATCCGCGCGATGAACAGGGCCACACGCCGCTGTTTACCGGCGAGTGGAACGATGATTTTCACAACGCTGCCCACGTGTTTGCTACCGGTGAGACGCACGCCTATTACCAGGACTTTGCCTTTGAGCCGGAGAAAAAGTTCGCCCGGGCGCTGGCGGAAGGCTTTGTCTACCAGGGCGAGATTTCGCTGCAAACCGGCGAATCCCGCGGCGTGGAGTGCCGCACGCAGCCGCCGCAGTTCTTCGTCGATTTCATCCAAAACCACGATCAGACCGGCAATCGCGCCCAGGGCGAGCGGCTTATCTCCCTCGCGGGGGCTGATAAAACGAGGGTGCTGCTCGCCGCGCTGCTGCTTTCCCCCCATATCCCGCTGCTGTTTATGGGCGAGGAGTTTGGTGAAACGCATCCGTTCCTGTTCTTCACCGACTTTCACGGCGAACTGGCAAAGGCGGTGCGGGAAGGGCGCGCGAAAGAGTTCACCGGCCATGCCGGGCACGATGAAACCGTCCCGGACCCGAACGACGTGAACACGTTTATCCGCTCAAAGCTCGACTGGAACAAAATCGCCACCGACGAGGGCAAAACGTGGCTGCGCTATACGCGCCATCTGTTGACGCTGCGCCATCGCTATATCGTTCCGCTTCTGCATCCGGGCGGTGCCGTTGAGGGCCATGTGCTCAAGACCGCGCCCGGCATGGTGGCGGTGAGCTGGCGCTTCCCGTCAGGCACGCTTTCTCTGGCGCTGAATATTGGAACGAAGCCCGTCGACCTGCCCGCGCTCGCGGGGGAGACGCGCTTCGCCTGGCCGGAGGTCAACGACGTTTTACCCCCGAACGGTATTGTCGTTCGCTTTGCTGATGGAGAAGCATCGTTATGATCCCTTCCGCCACGTACCGTATTCAGTTCCGTAACGGCATGACCTTCGACCGCGTTGTGGCGCTGGTGCCGTATATGAAGGACCTCGGCATCAGCCACCTTTACGCGTCGCCCGTGTTCACTGCCACGACGGGGTCTACCCACGGCTATGACGTGACCAACCCGAATGAAATCGACCCCGCGATTGGCGGACGAGAAGGCTTTGACCGCATGGCCGCGGCGCTTAAGCAGGCCGGTATGGGGCTGATTCTGGATATTGTCCCGAACCATATGTCCACCTCGCTGGAAAACCTCTGGTGGCGGGACGTGATTGAATACGGCCAGCAGAGCCGCTACTTCCGCTATTTTGATATCGACGGGTCGCGACCGCTGACGCTGCCGTTTCTCGGCGACACCTTTGAGGCGGAGCTGGAGAAGGGAGCCATCACGCTAAAACGTGACCCTGTCACGGAAAAGGCCGCGCTGGTTTACTACGACGCCGAGTATCCGCTCAACCCGGGCACGTACGGCGAGGAGAAGAGCATTGCCGAGCTGCACAACGCGCAAAGCTGGCGGCTGATGTCCTGGCGGGAGGCGCCGAAGCAGCTCTCGTGGCGGCGCTTCTTTGAGATCACCGGGCTGGTCGGCGTCCGGGTTGAAGATGATGCGGTCTTCGACGATACGCACCGGCTGATCCTTGAGCTGGTCCACGCGGGCGTGTTGGACGGCCTGCGCATTGACCATGTCGACGGCCTGGCGGATCCGCTGGGCTATCTGCAGCGCCTGCGGCAGGCCGCCGGGCCCGACTGCTACATCACGGTCGAAAAGATTCTCGCCAAAGGGGAACAGCTCCCCGCTGACTGGCCGGTATCCGGTACCACCGGCTACGAGTTTATCGCCTCGCTGGCGGAAGTGCTGGTCGACGACAATAACCTCTCGCGCCTGGAGACAATCCACGACGAGACGCTGGGGGTGACGGTCGATCGCCACGCGGAGCTGCGCGATGCCAAAGGCCTGATGACCGATCGCAATTTCGAGGGTGAATTCACCACGCTGCTAAACCTTGCTGAGGATCTGGCCCGCCGCAATGAGGTTGCGCTGCCGCGCGAGGAAATCCGCCACGCGCTGCGCGAGCTGCTTATTGCGTTTCCGGTCTACCGCACCTACGGCACTCGCGAGGGGTTAACCCCGCCGGACGTGGCGCTGCTCAACCGCGTGGTTGCCAGCGTGGAGACGTCTGAAGCCGCGCTCAGCCTGATCGTGCGCATTCTTACCGGCGACCTGCCGGAAGATTGCCGCGAGAGCGCCGCGCTGTTCAGGACCCGCTTCCAGCAGCTCACCGGGCCGCTGATGGCGAAGTCCGTTGAAGACACGCTGTTCTTTCGCCACAACCTTGAGCTTGCGCTCAATGAAGTGGGGGCCGACCCGACGCCGCGCGCGTTTTCCTTATCCCGCTTCCACCAGGAGATGCGCATTCGTCTGGCCCGTCAGTCCGACGCGCTGCTGGGTACCTCCACGCACGATACCAAGCGCGGGGAAGATGCCCGGGCGCGCCTTTACACCCTCACGGAAGCCCCGGAACGCTGGGGCGAGAACCTTACCCGCTGGCGGCAGATGAACCAGACCCAGGTGCGCTTTCTCAATGACGGTACCGCGCCGAACGCCGCCGATACGTGGATGATCTACCAGGCGCTGGCGGGCGTCTGGCCCGCCACGCTGTCACCGGATGACGCTGAAGGGCTTAAAGCACTCGAAACGCGGTTCCTCGGCTTCCTCGAAAAAGCGCTGCGCGAGGCGAAACAGCGCACCGACTGGATTGACAGCAACGAGAGCTATGAGAGCGTGGTGTTGAGCTACGCGCGGCACCTGCTTTCGCCGGACAACACCCTGTTCCTGCACGATTTCAGCGAGGCGATGCAGCCCTTTATTCGCGCCGGGCTGATGAACAGCCTCAGCCAGACGGCGATCAAGCTGACGGCGCCCGGCGTGCCGGATATCTATCAGGGCAGCGAGGCGCTTAACTTCAGCCTGGTCGACCCGGATAACCGACGCGAGCCGGACTTTCCGGCCCTGGTGCAGAGCCTCAGCGCGGCGGATGCCGGGGTGTTTGACAACCCGGCCTGCTGGCGGGACGGACGGGTCAAACAGTTTGTTACCGCCACGCTGCTGCGGCTTCGACCGCACTACGACGCGCTTTTCCGCTACGGCGACTGGCTGCCGCTTAAGGTCACCGGCGAGCGGGAAGAGAACCTGATTGTTTATGCGCGCGTTAAGGACGAGGAGGCGCTGATTGTCGCCGTGCCGCGTCTGGTTTTTGGCATCACCGATAATCATCAGCTGTGGGTCAATACCATGGTAGCGATACCCGACGAACTGGCCGGGAAGCGCTATCGGGATCTGTTCAGCGGTGAGAGCCGCATTCTGCAAAAGACGCTGGATTTAACGTCAGAAAAGGGATGTGTACTGGTTCTGCTTACCTGCGAATAATCGTGGAGAACGAAAATGGCAAAGGATACAACGTTTGAAATTCGGGCCGGTCATGGCCAGCAGTTGGGGGCGAATTATGACGGGAAGGGCGTTAACTTCGCGCTGTTCTCCGCGCACGCTGAACGAGTGGAGCTCTGTCTGTTTGACCCGTCCGGGAAAACGGAAATCGCCCGGCTGGAGCTGCCGGAGTATACCCATGAGATCTGGCACGGCTATGTGCCTGACCTGAAGCCGGGCGCGCTGTACGGCTATCGCGTCTACGGCCCCTACGACCCGGAAAATGGTCATCGCTTTAACCCGCATAAGCTGCTCATCGACCCTTACGCTCGCGAACTGGTGGGTGACATCGACTGGAACGACGCCCATTTCGGCTATGAGCTGGGGCATGACGAGCTGGATTTGAGCTTTGATACCCGCGACAGCGCGCCGTTTACGCCGAAATGCAGGGTTATCGACCCGAACGCCTTTGACTGGCAGGACAACAACCGGCCGAACGTCCCCTGGCCGCATACCGTTGTCTATGAGAGCCACGTGAAGGGCTTTACCCAGATGAACCCGGCCATTCCGCCCGAGCTGCGCGGGACGTTTGAGGGGATGGGGCACAAAGCCTCGGTCGACTACATCAAAAGCCTGGGCATTACCTCGGTGGAGCTGCTGCCGGTTCACTGGTTCCCGGACGACCAGCACCTGCTCGACCGCGGCCTGAAGAACTTCTGGGGCTATAACACGCTGGGCTTTTTTGCTCCGGCGTCGCGCTACTACGGCCCGGCGGGGATCCAGGGCTTTCGCGATATGGTGCGCGCCTATCATGACGCGGGCATCGAGGTCATTCTGGACGTGGTATACAACCACACGGCGGAAGGGAACGAGCTTGGCCCGACGCTCTCGTTTAAGGGGATTGATAACTACAGCTATTACCGCACGCTGCCCGACCAGCACCGGTACTACATCAACGACACCGGGACGGGAAACACGGTCAACACCTCGCACCCGCGCGTGTTGCAGATGGTGATGGATTCCCTGCGCTACTGGGCGGAATCAATGCACATTGACGGTTTTCGTTTCGACCTCGGCACAATCCTGGGCCGCGAGCCCGAAGGGTTTGATCCGCGCGGCGGTTTCTTCGACGCCATGACCCAGGATCCGGTCTTATCCCGACTAAAGCTGATTGGTGAACCCTGGGATATCGGCCCCGGCGGCTATCAGGTGGGCGGATTCCCGCCGGGCTGGGGGGAGTGGAACGACAAATACCGCGACACCGTTCGCGAGTACTGGAAGGGGGACAACGTCTCCACGGACTTTGCCGCGCGGCTGCTGGGCTCCGGCGATCTGTACGATCTGCGTGGGCGTCGCCCGTGGGCCAGCGTCAACTTTATCACCGCCCACGACGGCTTTACGCTGAATGACCTGGTGTCGTACAACGAGAAGCACAACGCCGACAACGGCGAGGACAATAACGACGGGCATAACGATAACCGCTCGTACAACTACGGCGAGGAAGGGCCAACCGAGAACCCGGACATCATCGCGACCCGGGAGCGGCAAAAGCGTAATTTCCTGACCACGCTGCTGTTTTCCCACGGCACGCCGATGCTGCTGGCGGGGGACGAGTTTGGCCGCACGCAGAAGGGGAACAATAACGGCTACTGCCAGGACAGTGAGATCTCGTGGATCGACTGGAAGGGGCTCTCCGAAAACGACGCCGCGCTGCGCGAGTTTACCCGTCGTCTCATTGCCCTTCGCGCGCAACAGCCGCTGCTGCGCCGTGAAAGCTGGCGTGACGGGCTGGAGATCCGCTGGTTCAATGCCGGAGGCGGTCCGCAGCAGGCCGAGCAGTGGGATGAAGGCTCAACGCTCGGGGTCTCCATCAGCAGGCCGGATCTTCAGCAGGAGGACGGCATCTGGCACGACGTGCTGATGCTGTTCAATCCGTTTGAAGGCACCGTGCCGTTCCAGATCCCGCAGTTTGGCGAAGGGGGATGGGTGCTGGAGCTGTCTACGGCGGATGATGCCGCCACCGGAACAGCGATCACCGAAACCGTTGAGTACGCGCTTGCCGGACGGAGCATTACGCTGTTCCGCCGTCCTTAGTTACAGTGACGCCGCCGCCCGGGCGGCGGTGTCATACAGGGAGGAGATCGTGCGTAACAGCTGCGCGGTCTCGCCAATCGACTTTCCGGCAATGCCGCTCTCCGCGTGGATCGCAATCAGACACGCCTCCCGCACCTCCCGGTATTTCATGCACAGCGCTTTCCCTTCCTCCGTTGTAGAGAAAAAGAGCTCTTTACCCGCTTTCTCGCTCGTCACGTAGCCTGCTTTGACCAGCTTTTTCAGCGCATAGGTCACCACGTGGGTGTCTTCCACGTTGAGGACGAAGCAGATATCGGCCAGCTTTTTCTTGCGGTCGCGGTGGTTCACGTGATGCAGCAGCGAAACGTCAAAGGCGCCCATATCGGGCTCGCCGGCAGCCGTCATGCAGCGCACCATCCATTTGTTAAAGGCGTTGCCGGTCATGATCAGCGCATATTCCAGCTCTGATAACTCCGCGCAGCGCTCGGATACCAGATGGCGGGAAGAGACGATCCGGCCCTCGTTGATATCGTCGCGATCGGGTGAAGCACTCTTTTCTGAGGTCATAACGTTCCTTAGCCAGAAATGTAAACTCATCGATAAAATAAGAACATTTTATTGATAATTTGTTTACATGTTTTTGAGGTTCAGATATAGCTTTTTAGCGCAGGTTTTGCGAAGCCTGCCAACAAAACACAACATCGCTCGCCGCAAATTAAAAAAATAGCCGTCGGCGCGCAACGCTCACTTTCGATAGGGTAAACGTTATGGACGGTACTACGCTGCTGCCGCTGATCGGGATACCGATCGTGGTTATTGGTTTTGCACTGCGCTTCAACCCGCTGCTGGTGGTCGTGGTGGCGGGGCTGGCGACGGGTCTGCTGGTCGGCATGGATTTCGGGATGCTGCTGGAGACCTTTGGCGAGAAGTTCGTCAATAGCCGATCGCTGGCCACCTTCATCCTGATCCTGCCCGTGATTGGTCTACTGGAATATTACGGGCTTAAGGAGCGCGCCCAGGCCTGGGTGGCGAAGATCGCCAGCGCCACCTCGGCGCGTATTCTGATGCTTTACTTTGTCGCCCGTGAAGGCACCGCCGCGCTGGGACTGATGTCGCTGGGCGGCCATGCCCAGACGGTGCGCCCGCTGCTGGCGCCGATGGCCGAAGGGGCGGCGCTGAACGAATACGGCGAACTGCCGCAGCACATCCGCGACAAAATCAAAGCCCACGCCGCCGCGTGCGACAACATCGCGGTCTTCTTTGGGGAAGATATCTTTATTGCCTTCGGGGCGGTGCTGCTGATCGACGCGTTCCTGAAAGAGAACGGTATTCCGGGCATTGAACCGCTGCATATCGGCCTGTGGGCCATTCCGACCGCCATTGCGGCATTGATTATTCATATGACGCGCCTCCTGCGCCTCGATGCGAGTATCCGTCGCGACGTGATGGCCTGGCGGGCAGAGCAGGGTACGCAGGAGGCCGCGCAATGATGACGCTTATCACCATTAACCGCGTGTATTACCTGATTGGCTTTGTCGTGATGCTGCTGGTTGTGATGACCCTGCGCGATCGCGCCAACCCGAAGCGTTTTACCACCGCGCTGTTCTGGTTCTTGTTTGGCGGGATCTTCCTGTTTGGCGATCTGATGGTCCAGGAGCTGGGTAAATCGCTGGCTTACCGGATTATCGGCGGCGGCGTTATCGTTATCGCGCTGCTGGCGGGTTTTGGTCTCGTCGGGAAAGGGCACTATAAAATGTCCACCGAGGAGGAGCGCGTCACGTCGTCAAACCGGCTTAAAAACTGGCTGTTCCTGCCCGCGCTGATGATCCCGGTGGTGACGGTGCTGGGCACGTTATTCCTGAAGGGCGTTTCGATCGGCGGCGTGTTTCTGCTCGATCAGAAACAGCTCACCCTGGCGGCGCTGTGTGTGGCCTGCGTCGCGGCGATCCTCACCGGCTGGTGGCTAACCAAAGGCACGCCGCTCCATGCCGTTCGTCAGTCCCGTCGTCTTGTCGATACCATCGGCTGGGCGGTGATCCTGCCGCAGATGCTGGCCATGCTTGGCGGCGTGTTCGTGGTGGCCAACACGGGTGACTCGGTGCAGAAGGTGGTGAGCCTGTTTGTGAACCCGGATAACCGCTTCATGCTGGTGGTGATTTACTGCGTGGGCATGGCGCTGTTTACCATGATTATGGGGAATGCGTTTGCGGCCTTCCCGGTGCTTAGCGCGGGGATCGCCTTGCCGTTTCTGATCAACGTGCATCACGGCAACCCGGCGCCGCTGCTGGCGATTGGCATGTACGCAGGCTACTGCGGCACGCTGATGACGCCGATGGCCGCGAACTTCAATATCGTTCCCGCCGCGCTGCTGGAGCTGAAAGACAAATATCAGGTGATCAAGATCCAGATCCCGACCGCGTTAACCCTGCTGGTGGTGAACGTGTTCTTAATGTATTTCCTCGTGTTTCGCTAAGGAGCTGTCATGGAATTAACGCAACATCAGGCCGACGCGTTTGCCCGCATGCCTTTGACCTATTTGCGCCAGGAATACCCGAACCACATCATGCACCTGCTGAATGATGATGGTGACGTGCTGCCGCCGCGCGAGCTGCATCCTATTTTCTACGGCTGTTTTGACTGGCACTCGGCGGTTCACGGTTATTGGCTGCTGCTGCGCTGCGTGCGCCTCTATCCAGAATTACCGTGCCGGGACGCGATCGTCGCGCTTTTTGACGAGCACCTGACCGAAGAGAACGTGGCGAAGGAGCTGGCCTATTTTACCGCGCCGTTCCGCGCCTCGTTTGAGCGGCCGTATGGCTACGGCTGGCTGCTGGCGCTGGCCCAGGAGCTGAAACAGTCGTCGCTGCCGCAGGCCGCAGGCTGGTACCAGACGCTGGAGCCGTTAACCCAGGACATTCGCAACCGGCTGGTGGATTACCTCGGCAAGCTCACCTATCCGATCCGCGTCGGGACGCACTACAACACCGCGTTTTCCCTCGCGCTGGCGCTGGATTATGGTCGCGCAGTGGGCGACAAGGCGCTTGAGCAGGCAATTCTGGCGGCGGCTGAGCGGTTTTATCTCGCCGACACGCGCTATCCGGCTCATTATGAGCCCGGCGGAGACGAGTATATTTCCGGCGCGCTGACGGAGGCACTGCTGATGAGCAAGGTGTCGGAGGGCTTCCCGGCCTGGTTTGACGCGTTTCTGCCGGAGGTGGGCGCCGTTACGGCACTGATGAACCCGGCGGAAGTGAGCGATCGTACCGACCCGAAAATTGCCCATCTGGACGGGTTAAACCTTAGCCGCGCGTGGTGTATGAAGCACATAGCGAAAGCGCTTCCTGCCAGCCACCCGGCGCAACCGGCATTGCGCGAGGCGGTGACGAAACATCTGGCCGCCAGCGTCGGGCATGTGGTTGGCAGCCACTACAGCGGCGGACACTGGCTGGCGAGCTTTGCGCTGCTGGCGCTGGAGTAAACAAACGCGCCGTCTTTCTTGCCGGGTGGCGCTGCGCTTACCCGGCCTACATTGTGCAACGCTTGCCTGTAGACCGCGCAGGGCGCAGCCTGCTCAGGCTAAATACCACCGAACCCGTCGAGGCGATGACGGCTAACCACAGTGCAACCTGGATAGCATGTTGATGGTCCCATCCTGCCGCCGCTCCCAGCAGAACCCCCACCACGGCGGCGCCGAGACACTGGCCGAATGTTCTGACGATCGACAACACGCCGGAGGCATAGCTGGCATGTTCCCGCGCCACGTTTGCGAGCATTTCCCGATTATTGGGACTCTGGAAGCAGCCAAACCCCATCCCGCAGACCAGACTGCGCAGACAGATATTCCACACGGAAGGATTCACCGGCAACGTGGCCAGCAGGACCAGCCCACCGACAAAGACGATAAGCCCGAGGGTCGAGATGAGCGGCGCGGAGATCGTATCCGCCCAGCGACCCGCGTGCGGCGCGATCAGCACGATGCCAATCGGCCATGGGGTAAACAGCAGCGCCGACACCACCGGGCTGTAGCCATACACGCTCTGAAACAGGAACGGCAGCGCGACAAACGTGATCCCCTGGCTGACAAACGAGGCCAGCGAGGTCAGCGCGGCGAGGGTGAAGCGCCCGTTTCTGAACATCACCGGCGGCAGTAACGGATGTTGCGCGCGCCGAATCCGCCAGGTAAAGGCGAGGGCGCTAACCAGCGTGAGAACGCTCCAGCAGACGGCCTGAAGACTAATGTGTTGCGCCACGTGCTGAAGGCTGTCGGCCAGCATGATCGCGGAACCTAACAGGACGGCGGAGAGCACGGCGCCCGGCGCATCAAAGGGCGGTCTGTCAGCAACCGATTCCCGCGGCAAGGCCCGCCATGCCAGCAGCAGGGCGATGCTGCCCGGAATGAGGTTAATGGCGAACAGCCACTGCCAGCTCAGGGCGTCCAGTATTGTTCCACCGAGTACCGGAGCAATCGCCGTGCTGGAGGCGATAAGCAGGGCGTGCAGCCCCAGAATACGGCCCAGCAGTCGGCCCGGAAAAACGGACCGCAGGATCGCCGGAGCGATACTCAGGGTCGCCGCCCCGCCGATGCCCTGCAGAATTCGCATCCCGGTTAATATTTCCGGCGTTGTTGCCAGCGCGCAGCCGAGCGAGGTGAGCGTAAAGGTGGCAAGCCCGCTCAGAAAGACCGGGCGATAGCCCACGCGGGCCGCCAGCGCGGCGAAAATAGCCAGCGTCATCGCCGCTGACAGCAGATAACCATTAGCGAACCAGACCGCAACGTTTGCGGGGACCTGCATCGCTCTAGCCATGGAGGGGAGCGCGATGTTGATCATGGTGCCGTCAAAGACGCCCATCAGCGTGGTGGTCATGACGGCGGCCAGGACCCGGGCGCGTTCATGCCCGGGTAAACCTTCATCGCCGGGCTGGTTGGTAAATAGCGTCATCGTCGTTACTCCGGATAAGAATAGTGATGACGAAACTATAATCATGCGCTATACAGGGCGGAAGACGCAGCATTTGCACTTAATCGTTGCATATAACGCCTTATCTGAGGAGCCATCGTGTCCGATCCTGACTTTAACCTTCTGGTTGCGCTCGACGTTTTGCTGGCCGAAGCCAGCGTGGCGGGCGCGGCGCGACGTTTAAACCTAAGCACCTCCGCCATGAGCCGCACCCTGAGCCGGCTGCGGGAGGTGACCGGCGATCCTATTCTGGTGCGGGCCGGGCGTCATATGGTGCTGACGCCCTGGGCCGAAGCCACCCGGGATCGCGCCAGAAGCGCCGTGCACGAGGCGAGGGCGGTGCTGCAGCCCTCCACAGACACGCTGAAGGTGGAAAGCCTTGAACGGCTGTTCACTATTCGGGCCAACGACGGTTTTGTCGTGGCGTTTGGACCTATGCTCATAGCCGCGGTGGCGAGCGTTGCGCCCGGGGTCTGCATCCGCTTCGCTCCCAAACCTGAAAAAACGTCGCGCTATTTACGGGAGGGGCTTGTCGACCTGGAGATCGGCGTGCAGAGCAACATGGGGCCTGAAATACGGCTGCAAAGGCTCTTTCAGGATCGGTTTGTTGGCGCGGTGCGCAAGGGACATCCGCTGTCTTCACAGCCTGAGGTCAGCCTTGACGATTATGTTGCCTGGGGCCATGTGGTGGCGTCGCCTGATGGGGCGTTACACGGGTCTGTGGACGACGCGCTGGCGGAGCGGGGGATGAAACGAAAGATCGCCAGCGTGGTGCCTGGATTCCCGACGGCGATATCCGTAGCGCTGGCCTCCGACCTGATTGCTATGGTACCGGCGTTGTACCTGCTCAATCAGGCGATGACCGAGCGCGTGCACGTCTTTGAACTGCCCTTTAAGACCCGGACCATTACGGTATCCCAGATGTGGCATCCGCGCATGGAGCGGGACCCGGCGCATCGCTGGCTCAGGGAAAAGGTCCTTGAGGTGTGCCGCGCGGTTTGCTGACGCTCAGAGCACTTTCCCCGGCACCGTGAGGATGAAGCGCGTCGACACCGCATCCGATTCCACGCGGACTTTTCCGTGGTGCGCGGTGACGATGGACTTCACGATGGCAAGCCCAATCCCGCTGCCTTCGCCCTTACGCTGCCTGGACGGATCGACGCGATAAAAACGGTCAAACAGCTTTGGCAGATGCGCCTGCGGGATCGGCGTGCCGGGGTTTTCTGTCACCAGCTCAACGTCGTTATCCCGTTTTCTGATGGAGACCGTTACCGCTTTCCCTTCCGGCGTATAGCGCAGGGCGTTGGAGAGCAGATTATTGATTGCTCTTCTGAACATCTGCGGATCGCCTTCTATCAGGCAGGGCATCCCGTTAAATTTCAGCGAGACGTGGCGTTCTTCCGCCCAGGCTTCGAAGAAATCGAAGACTTTCATCACCTCGGCGCTTAAATCAAACATCACCCGATCCGGGATGAGCTGATTATTATCCGCCTGCGCCAGGAACAGCATGTCGCTGACCATGCGGGTCATCCGGTTGTACTCTTCCAGGCTGGAGTAGAGGACATCTTCCAGCTCTTTCTGGGAGCGGTTCTGGCTCAACGCAATTTCCGTTTGCGTCACCAGGTTGGTGATGGGGGTTCTGATTTCGTGGGCGATGTCGGCGGAAAAATTCGCCTGCCGGGTAAAGACATCTTCAATTTTCCCAATCATATGGTTGAAGGAGATCACCAGCTGTTCCAGCTCAACGGGCACGCGGGACGGCTCCAGGCGCGCATCCAGATTTTCGGAGGTGATATTTTTAATGGCGGTGCTGACGTTACGCAGGGGCAAGTGTCCCTGACGCACCGCGATACGAATCACCAGCACAATCAGCAGGCTGATCGCCGCGGCAATGGCAAAAAGATTCTTCTTCAGCGCCTCAAGGTAGTGGAGATGAAAATTAATCGAGAGCCCGATCAGCATGACGTAGTCCTGAGTTTTGCCCTGCAGCGTTGCCCTGCCTGAGGAGGCGATAATCCGGTACGTTTCCATTTTCATGTCGGACCCGGCATGCATAGGCTTGACCGGGTCTTCTACCGTCCAGAGAAACACATCCTGTGCCTGACGGTGTTTGCTAAAGTTCGCTGTGTTCATCGCCGGGCGCAATGCCGCGCCTTGCGCCGAGCTGAACAGGGTATTGCCCTGCGGATCCAGAAGCAGGACGGCCACGTTGCGGTAGCTGGCGACCGACTCTTTGAGCTTGCTGATTTTCTTTTGGTCGGGATCGGCCGGAGACTGGAGGATGCGGTGCATTGCGCTGCTAATCTGCTGTAAGTCGCTGATATCCTGCTCGGCAAAGTGCTTCTCAACGGAGTGCAGCATAAACCAGGTAAAGGCGAAGAAGGCCAGTATGGTGGAGAGGCTGATAAAAAAGGTCAGCCGCAGCGCAAGCGAGAACGGGCGTCGGAGGCGCTTAACGGGCATCCGGCACCTCCAGCATATAGCCTACGCCGCGTACCGTCTGGATCAGCTTGGGTTCAAAATCGTTATCGATCTTTGCGCGCAGGCGCTTTACCGCCACATCTATTGCGTTCGTGTCGCTGTCAAAGTTCATATCCCACACCTGGGAAGCAATCAGGGAGCGGGGCAGCACCTCGCCCTGATGACGCATGAAAAACTCCAGCAGGCTGAACTCCTTGCTGGTTAACAGGATGCGATTGCCCGCCCGGCTGACCTTCCTCGACACAAGGTCAACCGTCAGGTCAGCCGCCTGAAGCTGGCTTTCCGCGATCACCGTATTTCCGCGTCTTAGCAGCGTCCTGACCCGGGCGAGCAGTTCCGCAAAGGCGAAAGGCTTAATCAGGTAATCATCCGCGCCCAGCTCAAGCCCTTTAACCCGGTGCTCTATCGTCCCGAGGGCCGTGAGTAACAGGATGGGCATTCCTTTGCCGGCAGAGCGAAGCATGCGGACAATATCCCAGCCGTTCACGTCGGGCAGCATGATATCCAGAATCAGCAGGTCATATTCCGCGGTCATGGCGAGGTGGTACCCGGTCAGGCCATTATCCGCATGGTCCACGACAAACCCCGCTTCCGTCAGCCCCTTGCTGAGGTATTCCCCGGTTTTCATTTCGTCTTCAACGATCAGTATTTTCATCTTGCTCCCCAGACTGGCTGCTGATGACATTCTAGTGAGCCCGCGATCGTTAACAATGACTTACGCCATAAATGACAACATTGTCATTATCCTGTCACCGGTCAAACAGGATGCGTTCATTAGAGTAGCCCTAAAAATCCTCTGGACTTGATTTGAACCGCTATGTTCCTGTTAAAACGACTCAGCATCAGTACGGTATTTATCCTGGCAGGCTGCGTCTCGCTGGCGCCTGAATACCCGCGCCCGGCATCACCGGTACCCCAGCAGTTTTCGCTCTCGCGCAACGGCCTGACGCCCGCGGCGGCCGGGTATCAGGACACCGGCTGGCGCAACTTCTTCGTCGACCCTCAGATAGCTGGATTGATTACAGAAGCCCTGAAAAACAACCGCGATATCAAAATGGCCGCCCTGAAGATTGAAGAGGCCCGGGCGCAATTCAACGTGACGAAGGCGGATCGTTATCCGCAGTTAAATGGATCCGCAGGTATCACGTACAGCGGCGGGCTAAAAAGTGACAAACCGACCTCACGGCAGTACGACGCCGGTCTTGCGCTTAGCTACGAACTCGACTTTTTCGGCAAGCTGAAGAACCTGAGCGAGGCCGACCGACAAAACTATTTCGCCAGCGAAGAGGCCCGTCGCGCGGTGCATATTCTGCTTGTCTCTAACGTGTCGCAGAGTTATTTCAACCAGCAGCTGGCGTATAAACAGCTGCGCATCGCGCGGGAAACGCTGAAAAATTACCGGCAGTCTTATGCGTTCGTTGAGCACCAGCTGGCGACGGGGAGCACCAACGTGCTGGCGCTGGAACAGGCCCGGGGACAGACCGAAAGCACGCAGGCAGAGATTGCCAAACGTGAGGGGGAGCTGGCGCAGGCCAACAATGCTCTGCAGCTGCTCCTCGGCACCTATCGCGGATTGCCGGGCGACAGCGGAATGAGCGCCCGCGATATTGCGCCGGTAAAACTCCCGCCCCATCTATCTTCAGCGATACTGTTGCAGCGCCCGGATATTATGGAGGCGGAGCATCAGCTTAACGCGGCCGATGCGAATATCGGCGCCGCGCGTGCCGCCTTTTTCCCGTCAATTTCCCTGACCAGCGGGCTTTCAACAGGCAGTACGGAATTATCCAGCCTGTTTACCGCGGGCAGTGGGATGTGGAATTTCATTCCTAAAATTGAACTTCCGATTTTTAATGCGGGCAGGAATAAGGCCAACCTGAGGCTGGCTGAAATTCGTCAGCAGCAGTCGGTTGTGAATTACGAACAAAAAATACAGGCTGCCTTCAGGCAGGTTGCCGACGCGCTCGCGCTGCGGGACAGCCTCAACCAGCAGCTTGCTGCGCAAGAACGGTATTTTGATTCGCTAAATATTACCCTGCAGCGGGCCAGAGGATTATATACCAGCGGTGCGGTGAGCTATATCGAAGTATTAGACGCGGAACGGTCGCTGTTTTCCACGCAGCAAAATATTCTCGACCTTATTTATGCCCGGCAGGTTAATGAAATTAACCTCTTCACCGCGCTGGGCGGCGGTTGGGCCGAATAACCTCATTTAATTAAAAAGGATATTAAACATGCGCAATTCACTTAACGCCGTCGTATTTGGTGCAATCATTATGTTTTCTGCCGGTCTTCAGGCTGAGGTTCATCAGCACGCGGAGATGAGCGCCGCCAGCGAAGGTGTCTCAGAGCAGGTCATCACCGGGACCGGCATTGTGAAGGATATTGATCTCACGAATAAAAAAGTGACGATTTCTCACGAAGCCATCCCGGAAATTGGCTGGCCCGCGATGACCATGCGTTTTACTTTTATGCAGGCCGACGCGAGTATTACTGCCTTAAAAGTCGGCAGCCACGTGAATTTCTCGTTTGTTCAGCAGGGCAATCTCTCTTTACTCAAGAGCATAAAATAGCGAGAAACGGCATGGCCTCATTAAAAATAAAATACGCTGCCATGATAGTCAGCAGCCTTATTGCTGGAGGGCTGATATCGGTGACGGCATGGCAGACACTTTATTCATCTGAAAAAACAGCAAATAGCGTTGCGGAAAGAAAGGTCCTTTTCTGGTATGACCCGATGAAGCCTGACGTGAAATTCGACAAGCCCGGTAAATCACCGTTTATGGATATGGATCTGGTGCCGAAATATGCCGATGAGGATGGTAAAAGCAGTGACGGTATCCGTATCGATCCGACCCAGGTTCAGAACCTGGGATTAAAAACGCAAAAAGTGACGCGCGGAAAGCTGAATTATGCCCAGACGATCCCGGCCAACGTCAGCTATAACGACTATCAGTTTGTCATTGTGCAGGCGCGTGCGGAAGGGTTCGTTGAGAAAGTGTACCCGCTGACGATTGGCGATAAGGTGATAAAAGGCACGCCGCTGGTTGATATCACCATTCCGGACTGGGTCGAAGCGCAGAGCGAGTTCCTCCTGCTCTCCGGTACCGGCGGAACGCCCACGCAGATAAAAGGCGTTTTGGAGCGTCTGCGCCTGGCGGGTATGCCGGATGACGATATTCAGCGGCTGCGTGCGACCCGTACTATCCAGACCCGGTTTACCATCAAGGCGCCCATTGACGGGGTGATCACGGCCTTTGACCTGCGCACCGGAATGAATATTTCCAAAGAGAAGGTGGTGGCGCAGATTCAGGGGATGGATCCGGTCTGGATCGGCGCGGCGGTTCCTGAATCCATTGCTTATCTGCTGAAAGATACCTCGCAGTTTACTGTTTCGGTACCGGCTTATCCGGATAAATCCTTCCCGGTTGAAAAATGGCGTCTTCTGCCGAGCGTGGATCAAACCACCCGTACGCTGCAGGTGCGCCTGCAGGTCTCCAACAAGGATGAACTGCTGAAACCGGGCATGAATGCCTACCTGAAGCTGAATACCCTAAGTCAGGAAATGTTGCTCATTCCGTCTCAGGCCGTTATCGATACCGGGAAAGAACAGCGCGTTATTACCGTTGATGCGAACGGGAAGTTTGTACCGAAAAGGATCCACGTTCTGCATGAATCACAGCAGCAGTCCGGCATTGGTACCGGACTGGAAGAGGGGGAGTCGGTGGTGGTCAGCGGTCTGTTTCTGATTGACTCGGAGGCCAATATTACCGGCGCGCTGGAGCGCATGCGCCACGCTGAAGCCGCTGACGACGCGCATTCAGGCCATTAAGGAGACGATGATGATTGAATGGATTATCCGGTGTTCGGTTGCCAACCGTTTCCTGGTGATGATGGGCGCGCTGTTTCTCAGCGTCTGGGGGACATGGACCATCATCAACACCCCGGTCGATGCCTTGCCCGATCTGTCTGACGTTCAGGTGATTATCAAAACAAGCTATCCCGGCCAGGCCCCGCAGATTGTTGAAAACCAGGTGACCTATCCACTCACCACCACCATGCTGTCTGTTCCTGGCGCGAAGACCGTGCGCGGTTTTTCACAGTTTGGTGATTCGTATGTGTACGTTATTTTTGAAGACGGGACCGATCTGTACTGGGCCCGCTCGCGCGTGCTGGAGTACCTGAATCAGGTTCAGGGCAAACTCCCCGCCGGCGTGAGTTCCGAAATCGGCCCGGACGCCACGGGCGTAGGCTGGATATTTGAATATGCGCTGGTGGACCGCAGCGGAAAACACGATCTCGCCGAGCTGCGATCATTGCAGGACTGGTTCCTGAAATTTGAGCTGAAAACAATCCCGAACGTGGCCGAGGTGGCCTCCGTCGGCGGCGTGGTGAAGCAGTATCAGATTCAGGTTGACCCGTTAAAGCTGGCGCAGTTCGGCGTCAGCCTGCCGGAAGTTAAGCAGGCCCTTGAATCGTCTAATCAGGAAGCGGGCGGATCGTCCGTAGAAATCGCGGAAGCGGAATATATGGTGCGGGCCAGCGGCTATCTGCAGACCATCGATGATTTCAATCACATCGTCCTGAAAACCGGTGAGAACGGCGTGCCGATTTACCTGCGTGATATTGCCCGCGTACAAACGGGGCCGGAAATGCGCCGTGGTATTGCCGAGCTGAACGGGCAGGGTGAAGTGGCGGGCGGCGTGGTGATCCTGCGTTCGGGTAAAAACGCGCGCGAGGTCATTACGGCGGTAAAAGACAAGCTGGAGACGCTGAAGGCCAGCCTGCCGGAAGGCGTTGAGATTGTGACCACCTACGATCGCAGCCAGCTCATCGACCGGGCCATTGATAACCTGAGCAGCAAACTTCTCGAAGAGTTTATCGTGGTGGCCATCGTCTGCGCGCTGTTCCTCTGGCACATTCGCTCGGCGCTGGTGGCGATTATCTCTCTGCCGCTTGGCCTGTGTATTGCCTTTATCGTCATGCATTTCCAGGGGCTGAACGCCAATATTATGTCACTGGGAGGCATTGCCATCGCCGTCGGCGCGATGGTGGATGCCGCCATCGTGATGATTGAGAACGCGCATAAGCGGCTGGAAGAGTGGGATCACCAGCACCCGGGAGAGCAGATTGATAACGTCACCCGCTGGAAGGTGATTACCAACGCCTCTGTAGAGGTGGGACCGGCTCTGTTTATCAGCTTGCTGATCATCACTTTATCCTTCATTCCCATCTTTACCCTTGAGGGGCAGGAAGGACGGCTGTTTGGTCCGCTGGCCTTCACCAAAACGTACGCCATGGCAGGGGCGGCCGCGCTGGCCATCATCGTGATCCCCATTCTGATGGGATTATGGATCCGGGGTAAAATCCCCGCCGAGACCCGTAACCCGCTGAACAGGCTGCTGATTAACGCCTATCATCCGCTGCTGATTCGGGTGCTCAACTGGCCCAAAACAACCCTGCTGGTTGCGGCCTTATCCATCTTCACGGTGATCTGGCCCCTGAGCCAGGTGGGCGGCGAGTTCCTGCCGAAGATTAATGAGGGCGATCTGCTGTATATGCCCTCTACTTTGCCCGGCGTCTCTCCGGCAGAAGCGGCCGCGCTCTTACAGACCACGGACAAGTTAATAAAAACCGTCCCTGAAGTGGCCTCTGTCTTCGGCAAGACCGGCAAAGCCGAAACGGCAACGGATTCAGCGCCGCTCGAAATGGTGGAAACCACCATTCAGCTTAAGCCTGAGGATCGGTGGCGTCCCGGGATGACGATTGACAAGATCGTTGAGGAGCTTGATAAGACCGTTCGTTTGCCCGGTCTGGCGAATCTCTGGGTTCCGCCCATTCGCAACCGCATTGATATGCTGTCGACCGGGATTAAAAGCCCGATTGGCATCAAGGTGTCTGGTACCGTTCTGGCTGATATCGACGCCACGGCGCAAAGCATTGAAGCGGTAGCCAAAACGGTGCCGGGCGTGGTGTCTGCCCTGGCAGAACGTCTGGAAGGCGGGCGCTACATCGATGTCGATATCAACCGGGAGAAAGCCTCCCGCTATGGAATGACGGTGGGCGACGTGCAGCTGTTCGTCTCCTCGGCCATCGGCGGTGCGACGGTGGGTGAAACGGTGGAAGGCGTGGCCCGCTATCCGATTAATATTCGTTATCCTCAGGACTACCGGAATAGCCCGAGCGCGTTGAAGCAGATGCCGATCCTGACGCCGATGAAACAGCAGATTACGCTGGGTGATGTGGCGGATATCAACGTTGTTTCAGGCCCCACGATGCTGAAAACGGAGAATGCCCGGCCTGCGAGCTGGATTTATATCGATGCCCGCGGCAGGGATATGGTGTCGGTGGTGAACGACATTAAGACGGCCATCGGCCAGAACGTGAAGCTCAGGCCGGGTACCAGCGTGTCATTCTCCGGGCAGTTTGAACTGCTTGAGCACGCCAACAAGAAACTGAAGCTGATGGTGCCGATGACGCTGATGATCATTTTCGTTCTGCTCTATCTGGCGTTCCGTCGCGTGGATGAGGCCCTGTTGATCCTGATGAGCCTGCCGTTCGCGCTGGTCGGCGGGATATGGTTCCTGTACTGGCAGGGCTTCCATATGTCCGTGGCAACCGGCACCGGGTTTATCGCCCTGGCCGGGGTGGCAGCAGAGTTTGGAGTGGTCATGCTGATGTATTTGCGTCATGCCGTTGAAGCACATCCAGCATTGTCCCGCCAGGAAACGTTCACCGAACAGGGGCTTGATGAGGCGCTTTATCATGGTGCCGTGCTGCGCGTGCGGCCAAAGGCAATGACCGTCGCGGTGATTATTGCCGGTCTGCTGCCCATTCTCTGGGGGACCGGGGCCGGCTCAGAAGTCATGAGCCGGATAGCGGCGCCCATGATTGGCGGGATGATTACGGCACCGCTGCTCTCACTGTTTATTATTCCTGCGGCGTATAAGTTAATTTGGTTGCGCAGGCATAAACCAGAGACAGCCGTTGGTGAAGATGACAGGGGAGTCAATACCTGATAAATTAGCTATTCAATAACCTATTCACAAAGCTATTCAAAACCATGCTTAATCGATCCGAAACACTACGACAATTGCTGAGGCAAGGCCCGGTATCGGTAAGGCAACTGACTGATATTATGGGTATTAGTCAGCCTACCGTTTCACGATCGATTAAAGCGCTTGGCGATGAGGTTGTTCGCATTGGCTCCGGTCCATCTATTCACTATGTGCTGCGGGATACACATCGAGGATTCAGCTCGGCTCCTGTCTACCGCATCACGGAAGAGGGTCAGGTTAAATCGCTGGGTAAACTCATTCCGGTGTACCCAGACGGTTTTGTAATGGCGCAAACGGACAATGTGTGCCTCCATAGCGATGGGTTGCCGTGGTGGTTGTTTGACATGCGGCCTCAGGGATACCTTGGCCGCGCGTACGCCTCGCGATTTTCATCCGAGCTGGGCCTGCCGCCAAATCCAGATAACTGGAGTGATACTGACGTTATCAGGGCTTTGCTCGCTCATGGGCACGATGCGGTGGGGAACCTGTTAATCGGAGAACAGGCGAGGAATCATTTTGTAGAGATGCCGTCGCCTGTTGCGGTGGACCGCGCAACCGCATACCCGTCGCTGGCGCAGGCCGTGAGCGCGGGCGAATTACCGGGCTCCTCTGCTGGGGGTGAACAGCCGAAGTTCTGTACTTATACAGAACGTGGCCACGTCATTGTGAAATTCACGGCACCGGACGATAACCCTGTAAGCGAACGCTGGCGAGACCTTTTGTTGGCAGAACATCTTGCGTTAAGCGTGCTTGGCGTCGAAACCGAGGTGTTTGATTTTGGCGGACAGCGCTTCCTTGAGATCCCGCGGTTCGACCGTACGGGACCCCTTGGTCGTAAGGGACTCTTTTCTTTACGTGCGCTCGAGGCGGAGTTTGTCGGCAGGGCAAGAGAATCCTGGCCGGTACTGGTGAATGAGCTGGCAAAGCAGGGCTGTGTTCACCAGGATGCGGTCGCCAGCACGTCAAGGCTTTGGGCGTTTGGTATGCTGATCGGCAATACCGACATGCACCACGGTAATCTGTCGTTTATCAGTTCCCACGGACGGCCTTACGATCTTGCTCCTGCCTATGACATGCTGCCCATGGGATTTGCCCCGAAATCAGGAGGCGCACTGGTGAATACGCTGCGTCCGGCTACGCTTATTGACGCGATCGCGGGAGAAACCTGGCATGAAGCACTGGCGCTGGCCGAGCGCTTTTATACGCTGGCCAGCAGTTGCGGCCGCTTTTCTTCCAATTTTGCGCCATGTCTTGCCGCATTGCGCAGCCACCTGGACGAGGCGAGATTGAAGGTGTCGCGTCTTGGATAATGAGCGAGGTTTTTTACGCGGTGCATCCTTAGTGCGGTGTGTGTGCATCGCGAGTTTGCCCGCTCAGCTTGCGCCAGGCACGATTATGCAGAGTAAACAGCAGCATCTTATAAAAGGATGTGGAGAGGATACAGCTGCCGCTAAGCAATAACATGACGATACTCACCAGGGCCGCAGTCAGACTGACGCCCGGAAAAGGGCTACCGATCAGCGCGGCCAGCAGATAGGCTGCCGTTAATACCAGGCTTATCACCGCCAGCGCAAGGTGTATCCGTACGGCGCGCATGCTGCCTTTGCCAATCATGAACATCGTCACGCCGTTGATGCCAGCGAAAAGCAGGGCGACCAGCACAACCCACACGAATACGCGTTCAGCTGGCTGGCTGAGTGCGGCGAGTACGCCATAGCCCAACCACAGCTGCGGAATGGCGAAACTGACAATCACCCCGAGCGTACTGATCGCTGCAGGAATACCCATGGTATGTAGTCCCACAGGCTTACCCATCTGTTCGGACAATTGCGTCTTAAACTGCTGCAGCTGTGTCGGGGAGGCATTGCTCATGCTGTTGGCCAGCGCGTTACAGTGTTTCAGGCGAAGGGATAAAATTTTAATCATTTGATTATACGGCTTTTAAAAGAGTGAAGGCCCTGATTGATTTTATGATATCCGCTACGGGTCGATAAAGACGACATTGCATCGTCCCGCATGGAAGCGCTATTTCACAACCCCAGCGGCCTGGCCTCCTGTATGAACTCAATCAGAAGGCGAAGCCCGGTCGGCAGTTGCCGGCGGCTTGAATAATAGATATAAAAACCTTCCTCCAGCGGGGACCATTCCGTAAGCACCAGGCGGAGCCGTCCATCCTTCACATAGGGTGCAACAAGAGGCTCCGGAAAATACATTAGGCCGGCTCCGCCTAAGACGGCCACAAGGCCCGTTTCAGCCTGATTGACCGTCACAGAGCCTGGCACAGTGATTTGGTAAGTTTCGCCGTCTCGCTCAAGTTCCCAGCGATAAATCCGATCGTCGCCGAGACGATTGCTTATACAGCGATGGTGTAATAAATCATCAGGATGTTCAGGCGTTCCGTAACGTTCCAGGTAGTCTGGGGATGCGGCGATAACCCAGCGAATATCGGCAGATAAACGCCGGGCAACCATGTCTTCCGGGACGGTGCCACCATAGCGGATACCGGCATCGAAGCCCGCATCAGTGACGTCAACCATACGGTTGCTGGCCACAATATCGATTTCAATATCGGGATAGCGATCCATAAACGCGGGCATAACCGGCGCAAGCAAAAGATTGGCTGCTTCAACGGCAGCATTGATGCGGATACGTCCGGTAGGGGTATTACGATACCGGTTAAGCGATTCAAGCGCGCCTTCTATCTTGTCGAAAGGCTGAAGGACAGACTGAACCAGTTCTTCACCTGCAGCCGTAGGTGTAACGCTCTTGGTCGTGCGATTAAGGAGGCGAACCCCGAGCCGGGTTTCCAGTCCCTTCAGGGCATGACTAAGCGCTGATGCACTGACACCTAATTCAATGGCAGCACGGCTGAAACTGCGATGACGTGCAATAGCCATGAAATAAATGAGATCGGCAACATCAGCTCTGCTTATTTGCATACAGAATCCTTTTCCTTGTGCCTTAACGCCCGACTGCGTTGATACGGAAATGATATACACCATAGACCGATTAGCGCTAATCCGTTGCTGAATTTTTTTCACAAGTCCATCCACTCATCGCCTCTCACTGAAAACGGTGTGCTTCGTTATTCTTGAAAATAATGAGACCCGGCAACGCCGGGCCAGGGAAGGGGGTTAACGGTTCTGTATTGCTGAAGGCGGCGTGAGTGAAGGGGGCGTATCAGGAAGCGGGGGAATGATCCCGTCGACGGGGTGCGGCAGATAGAGTGCCTCGAGTTCCGTGATTTCAGCATCGCTAAGTGAAAAGTCCAGTGCGCTGATAGCCGTGGAAAGATGTTCTGGTTTGGTCGCGCCAATGATCGGGGCTGTGATGACCGTTTTTGATAGCAACCAGGCAAGTGCAACATGGGCTCTTGCACATCGTGCTTTTCGGCAATTCTTGCAACGACATCAATAACGGGCTTATCCAGAAGGGCTGCGTTCTCATACATTTTTAACGCAAAGGCATCGTTTTGCGTTCGTCGGGACGTGACACTCCAGTCGTGCGTGAGCCTGCCGCGTGCCATCGGACTCCAGGGGATCACACCAACGCCCTGGTCTTCACACAGGGGCAACATCTCGCGCTCTTCTTCCCGGTAAAGCAGGTTGTATTGCGGTTGCATCGTAATAAATCGGGTCCAGCCGTTACGCTCTGCAGTATGCTGCATTTTTGCAAAGCGCCAGGCTTCCATAGATGATGCGCCGATGTAACGTACTTTTCCTGATTTAACGAGGTCATGCAGAGCCTCCATGGTCTCTTCAACAGGCGTAGAGTGGTCAAAGCGGTGAATCTGAAAGAGATCCACATAATCCATACCTAAGCGCATCAGGCTATCGTCAATAGACTGAAAAATGGCCTTGCGGGAAAGAAACCCGGTATTGGGTGAGTTGCGCCACGGAAAGAAGGTCTTTGTCGCCACAACGATCTCATCGCGTCTGGCCATTTCTCTCAGCGCTTTTCCTGTGATCTCTTCAGAACTTCCGCCCGAGTAGATATTCGCGGTATCAAAAAAATTAATGCCTGCTTCAAGCGCCTGACGAATGAGCGGTCGTGACGCTTTTTCATCCAGGGACCAGGGTTGAGGCAAACGTTCGGGGTCACCATAGCTCATACAACCGAGGCAAAGACGGGAGACTTTCAAACCGCTACGACCCAGATTCACATACTTCATTCTGTGTTCCTTCTTTTATTGCCAGCAATTCTGTATGTGACAGGGTATTGCACTGACATGAAGTGAACCAGCATGCGCCATCGAATGGTGTTTTGAGTATTTTTCACAAATCGTCGTTATCGACAGTGAAAGACGAGAAGCGAGAGGGTGGTCAGAATTAATAACAGATTGATGTATCGGCTCGTGATTAGCTATCAGATATCATTTAACATAATATACATTATGCGCACTAACGTAAGTGGAGGCAAAATCTGCATTTCTGCGGTCATGATTGCCTGGTCCATTGAATCATGTGAAGCCACCTTTTCAAGCATGATTTGTGTCGAGGCCCCGCACGACCCAACGTCTACGTTTACACATGGTTGAAAGACGTTTGATATACTTCAGGTTTTGCCCACTGCTACCGTAAACTTATGGAAATTGAATTAGATAAAAGCTTTAGAGAAAGGATTTTCCACGCGGTCATTTTTGAAGTCACGGCCAACATTATCATCGCGCTGTCGCTTGCCTGGCTGATGAACGTGTCGGTACTCCAGTCTGGCTCGCTGTCCGTGATATCCGCGCTTACCGCCACGGCCTGGAATTTTGTGTTTAACAAATTCTTTGACGCTCTTCAGAAAAAATACCAGTTTGAAAGAACGTTCCTCGTCCGCGCGCTCCATGCGGCCTGTTTCGAAGCCGGACTTATCATCACGTTAATTCCTGTGGCCATGGTGATGCTGCATTTAACGATGACGGAGGCATTTTTTGTTGAGATTGGTTTGGTACTGTTTTTCCTGCCGTACACGATGCTGTTTAACTGGGTTTACGATTACCTGCGCTGGACGTTTGTTGGACGGAAACAGTCTGCTATGTAACGAGATATCTGTCACATAGACGTACCTGTGCTCATATTCGACTCCTGTCACCTTCTATACTCTTCATTTCTCTATCGCTTTCAAGGAGTCGATAATGTTTGATCATGTGAAATTTGGCGTCAGCGATTATGAAAAAAGTAAAACCTTCTTCCTCGAGGCGCTTCGTCCGCTTGGTGTTGAACTCGTCGATGAAGGCGCGCCGGATTATGGTGTTGAGATGAGCTCTGGCGACGTTTCGCTTTGCCTTTTCCAGACAAATGACAAACCAGCGCCTCTGCATCTGGCGTTTGTGGCCAAGACCCGTCAGCAGGTAGATGATTTTTACCATGCCGCGCTGGGCGCTGGCGGACGTGATAACGGTGAGCCGGGGCTACGTTCCTATGGTGAAAATTACTATGCCGCTTTTGTCATCTCGCCTGATGGTCATAACATCGAAGCCGTATGCCATGCGCCGGAAAGTCGGTAGCCCAAATATTTCGCTTGAGAACATTTTAGAAGCTAATCCTGACAGCCAGTCGCTGGCTGTCAGAGGCTGTCACGATCTGAGGTCAGCACGACGGATACCCCCTTTTCCGATACCGCGCGGATCCACTCCTTATCTGTACCGTCTTCAACGATGATGGTATTCACTGAAGATACATCGCCAATCACAAACGACGACGCGGTGTTGATCTTTTCCGGAGACGCCAGAACGACCGTTTCCGCGGCTCTGCCGGAAAATGCACGTTTGATGCATGCCTCTTCGAAATCGCCGGTTGTCAGCCCCGCATCCGGATGAATACCAGTCACGCCCATAAAGAACAGATCTGCATGAATATTCTCTATGCCTTCGATGGCCGCCGCGCCGACCGCAACAATCGAGTGTTTATACAACCGTCCGCCGATCAAAATCACCTCAATGGCAGGATGATCAACAAGCCCCAGAGCAATACTCGGGCTGTGCGTCACCACGGTGATGCGCAAGTCAGGCGGGAAAAAGGTAATCAGCTCCGAGGTTGTCGTGCCACCGTCGATAATTACCACCTGGCCTGATGAAATCAGCTGGGCCCCTTTGCGGGCCACCCTTTTTTTTGCATCCATCTTCACGGATTGCCGTTCGGCAAACGGAGCAATTGCGGAAGATGACGGTAGTGCGCCGCCGTGAACACGCTGCAAACGCCCTTCTGCCGCCAGCTCGCGGAGATCGCGCCGGATAGTATCTTCAGAGACGTCGAAAAGAATGCTGAGCGCTTTTGACTGGACCTGACCTTCGGCACCCAGCTTTTCAAGGATCAATTGTTTTCGCTGACGAGTGAGCATCCTGTTTTCCTGATGTTGCATGTTTTACCTTGAAGGTGCATGATATTGCTGTTTATGAGTATTACTCTACGTAAGGAGGAACAATCGTGCAATCAAAACGTGCAGATGTGCGCATCATTAACGGTGAAACCCTGTCAGATAACTGGTACATCCTTAAAAAATACACCTTCGACCTGCAGCGTCGTGATGGCGAATGGCAGCGGCAATAGCGGGAAGTCTATGACCGTGGCAACGGCGCGACGATTCTTCTCTACAACCGTGAGAAAAAGACGGTCATCCTGACGCGCCAGTTCCGCTTCCCTGTTTTTATTAACGGCCATGAGGACGATTTAATTGAAGCGGCGGCGGGATTGCTGGACAACATGGATCCTGAAAGCCGCATCAAAGCAGAAGCGGAAGAAGAGACCGGATTCCACGTTACGCGCGTAGAGAAAATCTTTGAAGCCTATATGAGCCCGGGCTCTGTCACGGAAAAACTCTATTTTTATCTTGCCGAGTATCAGCCGAAAGACAGAACCGGCGCCGGCGGCGGGATCAAGGCTGAGGGAGAAGATATCGACGTGCTGGAAATGACGCTTGAAGAGGCATTACGCCGCATTGAAACCGGCAGGATTGTCGACGGTAAAACCATCATGCTGCTTTATCATATTGCCCTGAAAGGCATTCTGTAACCCACTGGTTTAAATCCTGATTTCAATATGTATGAACCTGGGGGAAAAGCGTAAAACCTCCTAAATTTTGCAGCCTACTATATTTAGTGAACGATTTCGAAATTCGATAAAAACATCAACAATTCCCTAAGTCATCTGCATTTACCATTCAAAAATCCCAAACGTTCACGAGGCTGCCAGTTGAGGCAGCCTGTCTTATCTGTTGACTGGATTAAAATGCGACTCGCTACAGATAACGAAGCATATTATACTTGCTCCTCCACTCGTACAGGAGGCAGCAACTCACGTGAAGGATACATATTACAACGACTTAACGATCAATACGCAAATTCAGAGTGAGCTGGACGCGTTTTTTGAGGACTTCAAAGGGATCGTCTTCGCCTACGCCATTATGAACAAGAAAGATCCCTCACAGATGAGGATAATCAATAACAGTCCAGAGTGGTTTACTATCTACCTTGAAAAAAAATATCAGTTCATTGACCCTGTTATCATTCGGGCTTTACGCTGTGTGGAAGATTTTTTCTGGGAAAGTGATGTTGTCCTGTCAGATGGTTATAACCTGACGCGTATTTTCGACGAAAGTGTCCAGTATGATATTTATCAGGGACAGACGTTTCCTCTGCATGACTATTTGAATAACCTTGTTGTCTTATCCGTCATCAGTCCTAAGCATTCTGGGATTGACATTGAAAAATATCGGCCGCATTTTCTACGCTTCCTTGTTCAGTTACACCAGAAGACACTCAATCTGTATAGTCAGCATCAGCAGAAAAAAAATGTTTTCCTGTCGCCACGTGAGCGCCAAATCCTTAAATGGGTCAGCGCCGGAAAAACGTACGCAGAAATTTCTGTTATATTGTCTATTGCTGAGCGCACCGTTAAATTCCATATGGGCAACATCATGAAAAAGCTCGGTGTGAATAATGCAAGACACGCAATAAAACTTGGAACGGAACTCCGGTTACTGGAGGACTGAGCCTCAGCCACTGGTTATAAATGGCGTAATTGCTCGAGCATTTCGCGAAGCCAGTGACTGGATTTGTCTTTGCTAATAATGTCTTCAATAATGCTGGTGCTGGCGGGTATATAAATATAGTAAATAACCTCGCCTTTTTCAGAAACACCGCGCTGAATAACTTCAACTTTCCAGTTCGCATGGCGAAATATGGCATACATTCCACGACTGGCTACAGCGGTAATGACTCCAACTTACTGATAGTGTTTTATGTTCAGATAATGCCCGACGACTTTGTCATGCAGCTCCACCGATTTTGAGAACGACAGTGAC
>NZ_JBMKHB010000012.1:0-124113 GCF_049238285.1 Enterobacter cloacae complex sp. IR53041
GTCACTGTCGTTCTCAAAATCGGTGGAGCTGCATGACAAAGTCATCGGGCATTATCTGAACATAAAACACTATCAGTAAGTTGGAGTCATTACCGACGATCGCGTCATATTCCCCCTCTTTGCTCAGCCTGATAATTTCATCGCGGACGTTGCCAAAGCGAACCAGGCTGTCAATTTTCTCCGGCGAGATGTCGAACAGCCTTTTTAACGCGTTCATTTTCTTCCCGGATTCCTCAGTCATATATTCTTCGAACTTTTTAATATCGGCGTTAAAACCGCGCAGCAGGGATCGGCTGCTGGTCGGCAGAATATTGACCAGGGTAATCGACGCGCCCTCGGCCTTCGCGAGGTTAGCCGCGTGGCGAACCGCTTTGTCACTCAAATCCATTTCAAATACATCAACAGGCATCAAAATCTTCTTATACATAAGCCTGGCTCCTTATTCCGATGAAAGGGTTATTTCCTGTACCCAGAATGGCACCGGGAAAATAAACCAACCCTCAACGCTTCCCTGATGAAACTATCAGTTAATGAAAATAACGGTCTGCTTTGTCAATTGCTGTCGTGAACCGTCAGCACCCGACGCAATAAAGAAAAAAGTGTGAGTTTGATCAAAAACAAAAACATCTGATGCAGACAGGCGTATTTATATGCCCCGTGAACGGCAACCCTGAAATAACGCCGTAACGAACAGGTTAGAGAGGAGAAAATACCATGATGACATACGACCGTAACCGCAATGCAATCACCACCGGCAGCCGCGTCATGATTAGCGGCACAGGCAAAACTGGCGTGATTAAAGCGATCCACAGCGACGGGCTGGATGCCGCGCAGGTGCGCCGCAGCAAAACGGTTGAAGTGGAAGGATGCGAAGGTAAGTTCGAACCGATTGAGCTGATTCGCCTGGGTATGCACTAAACGGTGCGCAGACATGCCGCCGCGAACGGCGGCATGTGCTGAATTACCGTTGAGACACGTACTGCGCCACGGTCGCTTTCGCGCCCTTTTGCAGCAGCGTCTGGTATGCCTTCATCACCGCATCAACAAAGACGGCTTCACGCGGTAGCTCCTTGCCAAAGATGGCTTCAATGCCAAGCAGCGCCCTGACCCGGCTTTCCCCTTCCGCACTGCTCTTCACCGCCGCCTGAATCACTGCCAGCTGCGGATCGCTCACGTCAATCGCGTTACCCTGCTCGTCCACGCCGCCGACATAGCGCATCCACCCTGCCACGCCCAGCGCCAGCAGCGGGAAAGGCTTCTGATACACCAGGTGCCAGCGCACGGAATCCAGCATGCGCTGCGGAAGCTTCTGGCTGCCGTCCATTGCAATCTGCCAGGTCCGATGGCGCAGGGCCGGGTTGCTGTAGCGGGCAATCAGGAGATCGGCATAGCGTCCTAAATCGACGCCTTTGACCTTCAGCGTAGGCGCCTGCTCGTTAAGCATCAGCGCGTGCGCGGAGACGCGGTAGTTTTCATCTTCCATACAGTCGTTAATATGCTGATAGCCCGCCAGATAGCCCAGGTACGCCAGGAATGAGTGGCTGCCGTTAAGCATGCGCAGCTTCATCTCTTCAAACGGGATAACATCTGACACCAGCTCGGCTCCGGCTTTTTCCCACGCTGGACGGCCGGCCACAAAGTTATCTTCGATCACCCACTGACGGAACGGTTCACAGGCCACCGCCGCCGGATCGCGCACGCCGGTAAGCTGTTCAATTTTATCCAGCGTGTCTGGGGTGACCGCAGGCACGATGCGATCCACCATCGTTGACGGGAAAGTAACGTGGGATTCGATCCAGTCCGCCAGTTCACCGTCTACCGCACGGGCGTACGCGCAGGTGACATTCCGCATCACATGACCGTTCTCCGGCATGTTATCGCAGGACATCACGCTAAACGCAGGCAGACCCGCCGCCTTACGCCGCGCCAGCGCTTCCACGATCACACCCGGCGCAGATTTCGGCTGGTGCGGGTTTTGCAGGTCTGCGACGATAAAAGGGTGATCGAGCATCAGTTGCCCGGTCGCCGGGGAATGGCAGTACCCTTTCTCGGTGATGGTCAGCGAGACAATCGCCACCTGCGGTTCGCACATCGCGGCCAGCACGGTCTCGAGCCCGTCAACCTGCGCATGCAGCGCCTTTTTTACCACGCCAACCACGCGGGAGGTCCACGCATCGGCAGACATTTCCGCCACGGTATAGAGATTATCCTGCGCGTTCAGATCGGCAATCTGCTGTTCGCCGCCAATCAGGTTAACCTCACAGTATCCCCAGTCGCTACCGTGTTCCGCGGCGAGGATGTCGGCGTACACTGCCTGATGCGCACGGTGAAATGCGCCAAACCCTAAATGAACGATGCGTGCTTTAAGGCTGTCGCGATCGTACTGTGGCAGCGTCGCGTTGACCTGTAATAAGGTATTTTCCATGATTAAGACTCGTTAATTAGAAAGCTGTGGATCGCTGCCGCCCATGCTGAAGCGGCAGCGCCTGCTGACTACACCAACTAGAATGGTAGCTGGAGTAAAAAAAGTGAACTGCCATCAACCATACTGATACTGCCGTTTGAGTTTTTGATTTATATTAACTTTTCTTCATGTGGTGTGACACAAAATCAAAGTTGTGTGACAGGTAACGCAAGTTATAAACCATCAGCGTCGCGAGGAGACGGCACCGTAACCGACCGTCTCTCTCGGCGCAGACTCGGCTGCGTCTTGCACCGCGCTTAAATCACGGTCGCGCACTTCCGGCATCAGGATCGCCGAGATCAGTCCAATCACGGAATAGGCCACCAGCATGGCGACAATCGGCCACCAGGAGCCGGTCATATTGCAGAAAATCCCTGCCAGTACCGGACCAAAGCCCACCGCTACGAGACCGCCCGCCTCTTTGGAGATCGCCATACGGGTAAAGCGATTTCGCGAGCCAAACATCTCCGCCATGGTGATATTTTCCAGCGCAAACAGCCCCAGCACGGCGAAGTTATGGATAACGATGATGCAGAGCATGATCGTCCCCGGCGCATAGCTCTTATCGACGATGATCGACAGCATCGGATAGGCCAGAATAATGGCGGAGATATTGAGGATAATGTACGGCAGACGGCGCCCCACTTTATCGGAAAGCCAGCCCAGCAGCGGAATGGAGATAAACCCGAGAATGGAGCTGATCATCAGCGCATCGGTCGGGATGGCCTTATCGAACAGCAGCGTCTGGACCAGATAACCCGCGAGGAAGGTCTGGATGAGCCCCGAGTTGCCCGCCTGGCCGAAACGCAGGCCGGTCGCCAGCCAGAAGGATTTGCTTTTCACCATGGAACCCAGTGAGGTGTCCGGCTGCGCAGCTTGCACATCGTTCACTTTCTCAAAGACCGGGCTCTCCTTGAGGTTCATACGCAGCCAGATGGCGAAGATCATCACCACGACGCTGGCGAGGAACGGCACGCGCCAGCCCCTGGCGAGCAGCTGTTCACGATCGAGGGCAAAGAACATGATGGCCCAGATCGCCGTTGCGCTCAGCGTCCCGCAGTTAGTCCCCATCGCCACCAGCGAGGAGATGATGCCGCGTTTACCTTTCGGCGCGTACTCCGCCAGCATGGTCCCGGCCCCGGAGATCTCGGCCCCGGCACCGAGGCCCTGAATAATGCGCAGCATCACCAGCAGCACGGGGGCAAAAATCCCGATCTGCGCGTAGGTCGGCAGGACGCCAATCAGCGTGGTGCAGATCCCCATCATGGTGATAGTAATGAACAGCACCTTCTTACGACCAATGCTGTCGCCCATTCTGCCGAAGATAAAGGCGCCGACGATGCGCGCAATATAGCCTGCGCCGTAGGTGCCCATCGCGAGGATCAGCGCCATCGCGGCAGACTGTTCCGGGAAGAAGATCTCATGGAAGACCAGAGCGGCGCCCAGCGAGTAAAGCTGGAAGTCCATAAATTCCAGGGCGGTGCCCAGCCAGCCGGAAACGGCGGCTTTTACCAGATCGGATGTGGTTCTTTGAGGTTGTACTTGCGTCATAATGGCTATCTCTGAAAGGTAAGATGCGTACCACATAGCGCCTGTCTGCGCAGGCGCTTAACCGCGTAAATGATTATTGGCCAAACGTGAGCAAAACTTTGCAGCACTGCCGCTGGTCTTTCTCAAACAGTTCAATAGCGTCTTTAACGTGGTGATAGTCAAAGGTATGGGTGATCAGTTTTTCCGGGTCGATCAGCCCCCTCTTCAGCCAGTCGATAACGACCGGGAATTTGTTGGCGTTCAGGCGCGAGGAGAAGATCGCCAGCTCTTTGCCGGTGATGCCCTGCTGAACAATCTGGCTCGGCTCGCTGGAGAACCCCATCAGCACGATGCGCGCCGCCGGTGAGGCCAGGGTTATCGCTTCCTGCAAAATGGAGGGATGGCAGGCGGCATCAATGATTAACGTCGGTTTGATGCCTTTTTCCTCCAGCGCGGCCTGCAGCGACTGCTCGCCGTTATTAAAGACCCAATCCGCGCCGCTGCGCCGGGCCATCGCCAGACGCTCGTCTATGCGATCAACCACGATAACCTGCTTCACCTGATAGACGCCTTTCAGGGCCTGAACCGTAACCAGCCCCATCGGCCCGGCGCCATATATCAGCGCGACGTCCTGTTCAGTCGGTTTCGCCTGCCCCGTTACGTTGGCGGCGATGGTGAAGGGCTCAACCATGACGGCGTGCTTATCAGGAATGTCATCCGGAATGGGCCAGGCGTTTTGTGCGGGCACGACCGCATATTCGCTAAAGCCGCCGTCACGGTGAACGCCCAGCACCACCAGCGAGGTGCAGACGTTCGGTTTTCCCACGGAGCACGGGTAGCAGTGCCCGCAGCTGATTACCGGATCGACCGAAACGCGCTGGCCCAGGCGCGCGCTGTCAACGCCCTCGCCCACGGCGTCAATCACGCCAAAAAACTCATGGCCGATGACGCGCGGATACTTCGCAAACGGGTTATGGCCGCGGTAGATGTGGCTATCCGACCCGCATATCCCGGCCAGCTTGATACTGACGCGGACGTCACCTGCGCCAGGTACCGGGAGTTGACGCTCTTCAATTACCAGTTCGTTCGGCTGTTGAATCACTACGCTTTTCATCGTTTGCTCCTCGCTTACCAGTTCCACAGCGTGCCGTCTTCAAGACGGGCCACCGGCAGATAGGCCGGATCGTACGGGTATTTCGCCGCCAGCTTCTCATCAAATTCGATGCCCAGCCCCGGCTTGTCGCCCGGATGCATATAGCCGTTATCAAAGCGCCAGCTGTGCGGGAAGACCTCCAGCATCTGTTCGGAGTAGCCCATATATTCCTGCACGCCGAAGTTCGGCACCCACAGGTCGAAATGCAGCGCCGCGGCATGGCACACGGGCGACAGATCCGACGGACCGTGCGAGCCGGTGCGCACCTGATAGAGCGACGCGAAGTCCGCGATGCGGCGCATCCCGGTGATGCCGCCCGCGTGGGTAATGGTGGTGCGGATATAGTCGATCAGCTGCTCTTCGATGAGCTGCTTGCAGTCCCAGATGCTGTTAAACACTTCGCCTACCGCAATGGGCGTAACGGTGTGCTGGCGGATCAGGCGGAAGCAGGCCTGGTTTTCCGCAGGGGTGGGATCCTCCATCCAGAACATGCGGAACGCTTCGATACTCTTGCCGAAGCGCGCCGCTTCGATGGGCGTCAGGCGGTGGTGCATGTCGTGCAGGAGGTGCTCATTGAAGCCGAATTTACTGCGCACCGCGTCGAACAGCTTCGGCGTGAAGTCGAGGTATTTTTCGGTGGACCAGAGCTGCTCTTCCGGCCAGTCGCCTTTGGTCGCAGGCTCGTAGGCCAGCCCCTTCCCTTTGGCCATGCCGTAGGTGGTTTTCATGCCCGGCACGCCGCACTGCACGCGGATCGCCTTAAAGCCCATCTCTTTGTGACGGGCGTAATCTTCCAGCACGTCGTCAATGGTGTGGCCGGTGGTGTGACAGTAGACCATCACCCCTTCCCGGGAGGCGCCGCCCAGCAGCTGGTAGAGCGGCATGTTGGCCGCTTTGGCTTTGATATCCCACAGCGCCATATCCACGGCAGAGATGGCCGACATGTTAACCGGACCGCGACGCCAGTAAGCACCTTTGTAGAAGAACTGCCAGATGTCTTCGATGCGGTGCGCATCGCGGCCAATGAGCTGGGGGCAAAGGTGATCCTTCAGGTATGAGGCCACGGAGAGCTCGCGTCCGTTTAGCGTGGCGTCACCGAGACCGACAATCCCCTCATCGGTGGTGATTTTAAGGGTGACAAAGTTCCTCCCCGGGCAGGTAACAAACACGTCAGCCGCGACAATCTTCATAATTCCTTTCCTTACATCGTTCGTTGTGATGCCGGAAATTTACGCAACTACACTACTACCATACAAGTATAATGATCGTAAAATAAGCTAACGATCACAAAACCGGGGGCTCATGCGCGGCCCCATCCCGCCACAATAATCAGCATACCGCACAGGGCAATCAGCGCGCCGGCCCAGTCATAGACGCTGAGTTTGACGCCGTCCACCACGCGCAGCCACAGCAGCGCCGTGCAGACATAGACGCCGCCGTAAGCCGCATAAACGCGCCCGCTGGCCGCCGGATGCAGCGTTAACAGCCAGACAAACAGGGCCAGCGCAACGCTTGCCGGAATGAGCAGCAATACGGATCCACCCTTTTTGAGCCAGAGCCAGGGCAGGAAGCAACCGATGATTTCACACAGCGCAGTCGCAAAAAAAAGCAGCGTCGTTTTAAGCATATTTCACGTCAGGTGAGGATTTATTTAACCATCATACCTGATGATGCCCTTTACTTTTCCATACTTGCTCCGCGGGTATGCCGTCATTTCGCTTTAGTGTAGAATCTGTACGGGGTAACTTGATTATCTGCACCCATTTAAAAGGAAACGCTATGACCACATTAAGCAAACGCCTTTGTCTGACAGCCCTGCTGGCGCTGTCATCGTTCGCCTTTGCCGCCTCTGCGACAGCGGAAACCAGCAAGCTCATTATTGAGTCTGGTGACAGCGCGCAAAGCCGCCAGAACGCCGCGATGGACAAAGAACAATGGAATGACACCCGTAGCCTTCGCCAGAAGGTCAACAAACGTGCCGAAAAAGAGTGGGACAAAGAAGATGTCGCTTTTGACGCGCGCGATAAGTGTCAGCAAAGTGCAAACGTCAATGCCTACTGGGAGCCTAACACCCTGCGATGCCTGGATCGCCGCACTGGCCGCACGGTAGCCCCATAATGTCGGCGCCCTGCGACGTTAAACTCCGTCCGCTGGAGCGTGAAGACCTGCGCTTTGTCCACCAGCTCGACAACAATGCCAGCGTGATGCGCTACTGGTTCGAAGAGCCTTATGAGGCCTTTGTCGAGCTGTCCGATCTCTACGATAAGCACATTCACGATCAGAGTGAACGTCGTTTTGTGGTGGAGTGTGAAGGTGAAAAAGCCGGGCTGGTGGAGCTGGTTGAGATCAACCACGTTCACCGTCGGGCGGAGTTCCAGATCATCATCTCCCCTGAGCATCAGGGAAAAGGCCTTGCGTCACGCGCGGCCAGGCTGGCAATGGATTACGGATTCAACGTTCTGAATCTCTACAAGCTTTACCTGATTGTGGACAAAGAGAACGAAAAAGCGATCCATATCTATCGCAAGCTGGGCTTTATGATGGAAGGCGAGCTGATTCACGAGTTCTTTATCAACGGTGAATACCGCAACACCATCCGCATGTGCATTTTCCAGCATCAGCACCTGGCCGGACATAAACCGTCAGGCGCCAGCCTGCTGAAACCTACCGCGCAGTAAGATTGATGACAAACCGTGTCATAAACCATTGAGCTGCCTTTCTTGCCGGGTGGCGCTGTGCTTACCCGGCCTACAGGGTGCTTCATTGTAGGCCCGTGCAAGCGTAGCGCCGCCGGGCGAAACGCACAAAATGCACTTTACGCTCAGTAATATTCAATCGTGTTCTTGATGGTGTACTTGTGCTCAACGGCGGGTTTGACGCTGTCGTCCGTGATGGTCAGATCGCAGCTCACCGGGTTATTGTGGCGATCGTAGTCGCAGCTCTGCGTCACGTTGCCCAGCGGCTTGTCATTCAACATGCTGACTGCCGAGTAATCCATTCTTTTGCGCAGGTCTTTCGACGGCGTCGACTGGACGGACAGATGCTGATCCCCTGATACGGTGGTTTTGCCCAGCGGATAGCCATCCGCATCGTAGCGGTACTTCACTTCCATCTCTTTACCGTGCGCCGCCACCACAAATCCGTTGTCGTCGGTATCCCACGTTACCCCGGCTGACGGCAGTTCGGCCAGCTGGCATTTGCCCTGCAGCTTCACTTTGCGCTGCTGGGTTTCCGCATCAAGATAGTAATTGGCATCCAACACCAGCGCCACGCTGGTGTTGGCCTCCAGGTCGTGTAGCTCCAGCGTATCGAAACACCCTTCCGTCGAGACGGTGCCGGTGACCCGTTTGGACACTTCGCCCTTCTCGTTGAACAGCGTCTGGGTAAAGTCTTTGACCGGGCCGCGCAGCGGATCAAAATCAAATTCGTTTGAAAAACTCGCCATCTCGGGCGTAAACGACAGCGGCGCGGAGCTGTTGTCGCACCCCACCAGTGTTGCTGCCAGGAGCGTTATCGCTGCATATTTCTTCACATTCATTTCCGTACAGGGAGATTATTCCCAATCATATTAGCAAATACAGATGTTTACACGAAGCCTGCTAAAATTAATCTCTACACAGAGAAAAGGAGCTACAGATGAAACGGTTACCCTGGATTACCGCCCTGCTGTTAATGAGTGCCTCAACGGCCGCGCTTGCGGCACCGGATTCCTGCGAGCGCGTGAAAAGCGACATTCAGCAGAAGATCGTCAACAACGGCGTGCCTGAGTCAGGTTTTACGCTGAACATTGTGCCGAACGACCAGGCCGATCAGCCGGGCACGCAGGTTGTAGGCCACTGCGCTAACGACACCTTTAAAATTCTGTACACCCGCACAGGCAGCGGTGCGGCAGCTGAACCTCAGTAATTGAGCGTCAATTCCCTTTGATTTGATAAGGATTAAGATCTAATACCCCCAAATAAGTAACACTCACCCCATCATTAGCCCGGATATCATTTCGGGAGAAATAATACGCAATAATAATGATGGGGTGAGCCATGTCCGATGCTGAACATTACGACGGCGGAATTAGCCGTCGAACTCTCGTGAAATCTACGGCGATAGGTTCTCTGGCGCTTGCCGCTGGTGGGATCTCGCTTCCCTTTGGCCTTAAAAGCGCTGCCGCTGCGGTGAAGCACGCCGTCCAGCCTCCTGAAGATACCGTGGTGTGGGGCGCCTGCTCGGTCAACTGCGGCAGCCGCTGTGCGCTGCGTCTGCACGTCCGCGACAACGAAGTGTACTGGGTCGAAACGGATAACACCGGCGAGGATGTGTATGGCGATCACCAGGTGCGCGCCTGCCTGCGCGGACGTTCTATTCGTCGCCGCATCAATCACCCTGACCGTCTGAACTACCCGATGAAGCGCGTGGGCAAACGCGGCGAAGGCAAGTTCGAGCGCATCACGTGGGATGAAGCGCTCGACACGATCGCCGCCAGCCTGAAAGACGTGGTGGCCAACTACGGCAACGAAGCGGTGTATATCAACTACTCTTCCGGGATTGTAGGGGGCAATATCACCCGCTCCTCCCCTTACGCTTCTCTGGTGGCGCGCCTGATGAACTGCTACGGCGGCTTCCTGAGCCACTACGGCACCTACAGCACGGCGCAAATTGCCTGCGCGATGCCCTACACCTACGGCAGCAACGACGGCAACAGTACCTCGGACATCGAAAACACCAAACTGGTAGTGATGTTCGGCAATAACCCGGCGGAAACGCGCATGAGCGGCGGCGGGATTACGTACTATCTGGAACAGGCTCGCGAGCGGTCCAACGCGCGCATGATTGTTATCGACCCGCGCTACACCGACACGGCAGCCGGTCGCGAAGATGAATGGATCCCGATCCGTCCGGGAACCGATGCCGCGCTGGTGGCGGGTATTGCCTGGGTATTAATCGACGAAAACCTGGTCGACCAGCCGTTCCTCGACAAATACTGCGTCGGCTATGACGAAAAAACGCTGCCGGAAGGCGCACCCGCTAACGGTCACTACAAAGCGTATATTCTCGGCCAGGGCGATGACCACACGGCGAAAACGCCGGAGTGGGCCTCCCGCATCACCGGTATTCCCGCCGATCGCATCGTTAAGCTTGCCCGGGAAATCGGCTCCGCTAAACCGGCTTATATCTGCCAGGGCTGGGGACCTCAGCGTCAGGCGAACGGCGAGCTGACCTCCCGCGCTATCGCGATGCTACCGATCCTCACCGGAAACGTCGGGATCAACGGCGGGAACAGCGGCGCGCGTGAGTCCACATACACCATCACCATCGAACGTATGCCGCTGCCGGATAACCCGGTCAAAACGCAAATTTCCTGCTTCAGCTGGACGGACGCCATCGCCCGTGGGCCGGAGATGACCGCCCTGCGCGACGGCGTGCGCGGCAAGGATAAGCTGGACGTGCCGATTAAGTTCATCTGGAACTACAAGGACTTGAAGCGGTTACTCGTTAGAGTCACGAGAGACCTTAGTAGGCCTGAGGTCCTGCATTGAGTCAAGACCTTGTGTCATTCTTTGTGCCAGACTTGTGTCATTAGACGGGATGTCTAGACGGCTGGTCAGGACCCCCGGTGGCCTCTTTGTCAGGACTCAGGGTGGCACCGGGGAACATTGGTGTCTTAATTGTATTGAATGAGGTCTCTAACTTTTGGTCCAAAACTCATCGTTAGCTGCTCGCCAGCTCACAGCCGAACCCGAACTGTAAGCACGACCACCAGCACCAGCTTCAGCAGGAAGACGACAAGATAGACTTTATGCAGGTCCATGCGTCCTCCTGTGTCTATTGTACCACTGCACTAGATAGCTAGTACAAAATAAAGTCCAGACCGAAGGCCCAGACCATAGTTAATTAATCACATTGATAATCCACCACCTGAAGTCCTGCCAACATTCAGTCCAGCCTTACCCATGCTAGGAGTCTTAACCGGGGTGTCGTTCTGTGTCTCCACCACTGGTGCCGCATCAGGCTCTACAGGAAGCTCCACAGCAGGCGCAGGGACCGGAGGTGATACGGATGTACCACCACCAGCGGAGAAGCCCTTAGCGATGGACCGGAGGCCTTTACTAATGCTCTTACCCATTGCTGTTACGCTTCGGTCTTGGTGAACTTCAGGCGTTTGACTACAGGCAGGACTGCGGTTGCAGCGCCAGTGTCCAGCTTAACTGTCGTAGCAGCTTCAGCGACAACGAAGACCTTACCGAGGATTTCCAGAGAGTGAGACTGGGTGTCACCATCACGAGATAGGACGACCGTAATATTTTCACCGTCGTGACGGAAGCAGCCGAAGCTCAGGGCCGTGAAGCGCTTAGCCAGCATGAACACGCCTTTGTCTTCACCGTTGTAATACGCGATGTCGGTACCCAGCATATCAACGATAGCGTCTTCACCAGAGAAGCCCTGTTTAGCAGCCAGACGTGACAGTGCTTTCAGTTGGGACTCATGGGCGATGATGCCGTAATCAGACACTTCAGCGCCAAAGGATGACTCGGTGCTCTCGTACAGAGCGTCCATGATAGTGTCTGCCTTAGCGGTCAGGCTACCAGTCAGGACTGGCAGCTCTACGGTCTTCAGCAGCTTGGAGGACTCCAGAACGTCAACCATGCGAGCGTTGATGGTACGGACCACATTCTCACAGATGTTCATAGCGTCCTGCTGGAGTGTGCCCTGAGTGAAACCGGTGGATGCCTTCGCGTCCCACAGTTTAGTCTGCTCCGAGATGAGGATAGCTTGTTCGATAGGCTCGACGACAATCTCCTGACCAGACGGAACGGTCACGACTTCAGGTCGCTTACCACCACGGACAGGAACGACCACAGAGCGGTCAGCCAGAGTGTGAGCAATGATTGGGGTAGGCAGGCTATTGCGGGCAGGCAGGACTTCTACAGGGAACGGGATGTTCTCCTGAGCGGACTTAAGAACACCATTCAGCATGGTCTTAACCAGCTTAGCCAGCTCAAAGGCATAGACCTGCGGGTCAGCGTTAGTCGGCAGACCTTCATTAATCTGAATGTTGTCAGTGTCGGTGATGCGTACTGGCTCAATACCAAACTGATACGCGTCTTTAATCATGTTCATAATCTCTCTCCTTAATGAAATCTTGATGTCCCCAGCCACAGGTCAGGGACAGAATGGGTGTGTGTGTTCTTAGATGGAGTCCATCCAGTTGCTACCGGAATCAATATCAGCGATGACAGCAGCACGGGAACGACCAGCAGAATGGGTAGCGTTGCGGAGGTTCTCTCCATAAGCACGACGCTCAGCTTTGACCTGTTCGCGGCGCTGTAGCTCTTTCTGCCACTCTGCGTCTGTCATGTTCTCTTCACGCATACGGTCTGCCTGAAGTCTCTGCTCTTTGGCGATACGCTCGGCCTCAGCTCGTTTGTTAAGCTGGCGACGCTGGTAGGCTGTCATCAGTTCATTACTGAAGAAGTTGCCGATGGTCACGCCAGCTTCAGCCAGCGCTTCCAGCATTTCCATTGCCTCGCGGCTGGTGGACGGCAGTCCTGACAGATAGCCCGGAATCAGGGTCTTAATAGCGAATGACAGCGGATAGGGCTGACCGTCCAGACTCACAGTGTTTTCATAAAGGTTGATGTCGGTGACTGACAGCTTCCAGTTGTTGTTGTTGAACATCATAGGTAATTCTCCTCTTGAGAGTTGAGACTATCGGTATCGCAGACGCAGTAGCGCCTACGGGTCTCCCCGCATCGGTCATCTCAAAAGGTTTAAATTAAGGTTTACGGTCCGGAGATTTCCGGAGCGGTCAAGACTCCAGTTTCGCAAAGGCTCGGCGTAACTGATTATTCAAATCACGGTCCACCAGCATGGATATCAGCTCGTCTCGACTGTAGTAAGGGCGCTCGGGGTCTTCGACACCAAGTCTCAGCAGAGACAGCAGATGACGTGTAGGAAGACCACGGTAACGGAGGGTCGCTTTGCCGATAGGTGTGCGAGGGTCAATCATCTTAGAGTCCCTCCAGCTTGCCGGATTGGGCCTGCTTCAGGAGGTGCTCTTGCTTCTGCTGGTCGGTGCCAGTGAAGGCAATAAGGATGCCTCTCAGCCTATCGACTGTCGCAGGCTTACCGAAGACCTCCAGCCCCTTAGCATTGAACCGGAAGTTATAACCACCTGCTGAGAACTTCTGGTCTGACGGCTTAATGATACGAAAGCAGTCGGAATACTTCGGATTTACAGACCACTCGTTGCTGATTGGGTTCTTACGAAAGAGACCACGATGCTGAAGAAGTGCGGTCATTAGCTTCTGAGCGGGTAGACCATAGGTTTTGCAGTAGTCACCCCAAGTCACGCCTCGACGGTTAGCGGACTGAGCGGCGGCTCGGGTCTTCTGCTCTTCCAGTTGAAGGACTCGACGCTCTAACGTCTGAATATGGTCGTAACACTTGGCGCGGAGGTGAACGGAATAGCCAGCGACCAGAATAAAAGTATGCTTACGGTCGAGACGATACATTGTTCGGCTCTCACCTTTCGCGTCCTTGTATACTTCCTCGCCAACGCGCCCAAATTTGGACCCGTTAAGCTCGCTGCTCAAAGTTGAGCTGCCAGAATCTCGCTGCTCAGTTTTGGACCCGTTAAGCTCTTCGACCATATTACGAATATCTCGTAAAACGTGTTTATGTTCTTTTCCTGTCAGCTCCGCAATTTCAACTGAGGTCATGGACACAAGCTGGTCGAGGTTAATGATGCTGATTTCTTGTTGAGACATTTACGTGTACTCCTTTTGTTTGCACCCTGAAGTCGCACCCTACTGACCTACTCAAGCCCCCACGTAAAGGGAGACCAGCAGGCAACAGGACGCAAACAGAATGACTTGAGGTAATTGTGATGTGGTCTGCGATGACCATTGCGGTGATTGGTTCGGTCGGAAAAGTTTTCCGTTCGGATAAGGCGGATTTTCTGCCTATTCCTCAGCTTTGAGCACTGCTCAGTTTTGGGGACGTTAAGCAGGTTTCCATTTTCGCGACCTGTGATAGAGCCACCCGTTCACTCCGCAATTTTACCGGAGTGGTCCTCATGAAGGTGGAGACCCATGTTACTCTTTTTAACAAACCCGTTTTCTGGGTTGGTTAGATAGCGTCTGACAGAGGAGGTCTCTTCCAGCCATATAAAGGTGCGACCGCATGTCAAGACGAGCTGTAAGGACTCCAGATGGTGAGCGGTGATAAACTTAAGCCAATGAGATGACTGAAGAACGCTAACGAGCTGGAGGTCATACAGGAGGTCTGACAGAGGCGGTCACAGACCTTGACTACTTAGGAGAGATACTTAATGTCGGTTGACCAGATGCTCGCATGTTCTGACGCATCAGACTCAGAGGCAAGGTTGGTCTCCCTATAGTGATAGTTTAGGGGGGTGTCCCTATAGTGAGGGTGTATTCCAACCCAGAGCTGGCGCGGCTCTCAGGACAGGCACTGATCGTTGTAGTCCAGCCACGTGTAATCCTCTCGGTCCTTCAGAACCTTAGCCAGACTCACAGCCGTAGCCTGAAGCACGCTATTAACGTGGCGCAGGTAGCGAGGAGACGGTGAACGACCCGTGATGGCGGTGTATGACTTGGCAGTGTTGCGGGAGAAGATGTCGTTGGTGCCATATAAGGCAGAGAACAGGTACGCCTTAGATACCGGGAGTCCAGCACCAACAGCGCCACTGGTAGCCCGCGAGAGTCCTGTGAACACATCGTCAGCCCATGGGTACGCCTCAACAAGCTGAGAATAAGAGAGACATCCAGTCTCAATCAGCCACGCACGGACAGCCCGATTGTCGATGACCACAGGAGGCTTACCTGTGCGGGCCTTGGGTTCGTCATATGTCGGTGCTGGTAGCTGTTGCTGGTGGTCGGAATCGTCACCGAAGAAGGCCGCATTGTCAGACTCGGTGTAGCACTGAATTGTAATGGCCATGTATGGTCCTCCTCTTAAGGTTTTGATTGGGGTGGAGGACGGGCCGTCTCTCCTAAGGTGATAGTTAAGGGTCTGAACCCTAAACTCCCTAAGGTGAGGGGATATTTAAGTCGCTGAAAAGCAATGAAAATTTGGAGGACCTGAGTTAGGGAACCAGTTTAAATAAAGACACATAGACAGACTTAAAGTGGGACAGCCGAAGGCGGACCAGTGGGCCTATAGTCAGGAGGGATTATGATTATTATCACCCTCCATAACTTCAGTCCTGACTTCAGTAACACAAGGTTCAACCATCAGGAACAATCATGGTCTCCACCTTGTGTCTTCCTACTTAAAGAAGCGCCACTTTAAGCGCATCAGCCAGTCTCTTCACTGCGTGTCCCCGACCATACAAATCGTATGTGATGGACTGCGAGCTGTGACCTAAGATGCCTTGAGCATCCACCAGATTGACTCCACGCTCTTTCATTCTGGTCGCTAGCCAGTGCCTCAGACTGTGGAGAGAGACATCCGTAGCGTCTCCCAGAGCTTCAGTCAGGACCCTTGAGTTAAACCAGTTTGAGTAGGCGCTCGGAGTCATCCCGAAGAGAGGACCCTCGTCAGGCTGCGTGTCTACCCATGAGAGGAAGGACGCTAAGTCGAATCCATGCACACCATCGGTCAACGGCACAAGTCGGACTGAATGCTTGTTCTTCACTGACTTGCCGTCCCCATCTTCATTGATGTCGATACAGACCAGTCCATTGTCCAAGGTTACGATGTCACGTTTAGTCAGGTGGCAGACCTCAGCAGACCGAGCGCCAGTGACCACAGACACCAGAGACGCCCATCTACGGGCCTCTGAGGTCGTGTGAGCCGTATGTCGTGTGAACTGATACTCAGACTCAACACGGACCAGAAGTCTCTCCAACTCCTCGTCAGTGAACGCTCTGCGCTTGGAGTCAACATCCTTGGTCAGCTTCATCCGTTCGATAGGGTTACGGCCCTCCAGATGCCCATTCATAAGACCATAATCAAGACACATCTTCGCCTTGGTCAGCAGCTTGTTAATCGTCGACGGTCTCACCTCAGCAGCCAGCATAGAGTCCCTGACAGCCAGCCACCCAGAGCGGGACATCAGGTCCATGTCTTCAGGCAGGAACCGGGAGACAGTATTGAGTGAGGACGACAGGTCCTTGTAGCTGGATGTCTTCAGGGTCTGGACCTTCTCAGCTAGCAGCGAGGACACTAGGCTTGAAAAAACTACAGATGGTTGGCGCTCTCTCGTGAATACTTGTGGGCTGACCCCCTGCTCGATCCTCAGAATTGACGTAGAGTCGCCTATAGTTGAGTCATCAGTAAGGTTATTATCATCAATCAGCTTAATCAGACCAGAGGTATCACCAGTGTCTACCCTCTGCTGTGCTGCGGTCAGGACTTCAAGCGCTAACCTTATGCCCTTCTGCTGGTCCAGACTCAATGCTTGCGTAGCGGCTAGCTCCTTCAGGTTGGACTTCTCGTCGACCAGAGTAGCGACCTCAAGTCCATTCCAGTAATCGTCACTAGCGTCTGTCAGGAACTGCTCAGCCATAGACCGGAGATGCTCTGTAAGCTCCTGTAGTGAGACTTCAGGCCTATCCAACATGAAGGCCTTAGCGGTGGCTGCAAGCTCTCTCTGACGCATTGTGGCTACTCTCCTGTCTGTGCTGCGGGTCGATACTGAAAGAAACGGTGTGGTCTGTCCCTTGAGTCTGAAGCGGATAGTATATCGACCGTTAGCTCTACGGACTATCTGTGGCGTAGCGAGCCTTGCGAGCAAGTGCGGGACTGCAAGGTCCTTGATTTGTGTCAGCCTTGTGTCAGGACTTGAGGTGTAGACTTGCTGATACAGATAGGGAGACCCAGAGAAAGAACTGGATGCACATACAGTATTATCATGGTTAATGTCAGTCATATCAGGACCTTAAGTAGCGTTGAGTCAACTACTTCAAGTCCATCCATCCGTCTGACAGTGGAGTCCATCTGGAACTACGCGGGCAACACCCTCATCAACCAGCATTCCGATATCAATAAAACCCACGATATCCTGCAGGATGAAAGCAAGTGCGAAATGATTGTGGTCATTGATAACTTCATGACGTCGTCAGCGAAGTATGCCGATATCGTGTTGCCGGACCTGATGACCGTCGAGCAGGAAGACATCATTCCAAACGATTATGCGGGCAACATGGGCTACCTGATATTCCTTCAGCCCGTGACCGCGCCGAAGTTTGAACGCAAGCCCATCTACTGGATCATGAGCGAAGTGGCGAAACGCCTCGGGCCGGATATCCATCAGAAATTTACCGAAGGACGGACGCAGGAACAGTGGCTGCAGTATCTGTATGCCAAAATGCTCGAAAAAGACCCTCAACTGCCGTCCTATGACGAGCTGAAAAAAATGGGCATTTACAAGCGCAAAGATCCGAACGGCCATTTTGTGGCCTATAAAAAATTCCGTGAAAACCCGGAAGCCAATCCGCTGAAAACCCCATCGGGTAAGATTGAAATTTACTCCAGCAAGCTGGCGAAGATTGCGGCCACCTGGGAGCTGGAAAAAGATGAGACCATCAGCCCGCTGCCCGTCTACGCGTCAACCTTCGACGGCTGGGACGCGCCCGAGCGCGCGCGGTTCCCGCTGCAGCTGTTTGGCTTCCACTTTAAGGCCCGTACCCACTCGAGCTACGGTAACGTGGACGTGCTGAAAGCCGCCTGCCGCCAGGAGGTCTGGCTTAATCCTGTCGATGCCGAAAAACGCGGCATTAAGAACGGCGATACGGTGCGGGTCTTTAACGACCGCGGCGAGGTACGAATTGAAGCGAAAGTGACGCCGCGCATCATGCCCGGCGTCAGCGCTATGGGCCAGGGGGCCTGGCACGACGCCAATATGAGTGGCGATCGTGTCGACCACGGCTCATGCATCAACACCCTGACCACGCACCGCCCGTCACCGCTGGCCAAAGGCAACCCGCAGCACACCAATCTGGTACAGATCGAGAAGGTGTAACGGGTGAATGGCGTGACCGTGGTTTATTCTATGGTTTGTATTATCGGTTAACTCAGTCGCGCGGACACCCTCCGCGCGAGCAAGGAAGATGTAATGAAAGATGTCTCACATCGTGAATCGTTCGCGTTCAGCGCCCGGGTGCTGGGTGCGCTGTTTTATTTCGCACCAGACAGCGAGCAGGCCGCGCCGCTGGTGCAGGCCCTCACCGCAGGCGAATGGGTTCAGGACTGGCCCCTGCCGCCAGGAACGCTGCAGCCAGTCGCTGACACCTTTGCCGCGTCTGCCGATGAGCCGCTGAGGGACGCCTGGCAACGACTGTTTATTGGCCCTTACGCCCTGCCCGCGCCACCGTGGGGCTCCGTCTGGCTGGACCGCGAATCCGTGCTGTTCGGCGACTCGACCCTCGCGCTGCGCCAGTGGATGCGTGAGAACGCTATCGCATTTGAAATGCAGCAGAATGAACCGGAAGACCACTTCGGGACTTTGCTGCTGCTGACGGCATGGCTGGCCGAGAACGGCCGCGAGGCGGAGTGTGCTCAACTTCTGGCGTGGCACCTGCTGCCGTGGAGCACCCGCTTCCTGTCCGTGTTTGTCGACAACGCCAGGCATCCGTTTTATACCGCGCTGGGTAAGCTTGCGCAGCTGACGCTCGCGGACTGGCGATCCGGGCTCCTTATTCCGGTTGCTGAAAAGACGCTGTATCGCTAAGGGGTGTGGCTTGCTCGCGGGTAGCGGGCAAGCTGCAGTCAGAAGATGGCGTTTAAAAATTCATATCGAAACATGAGTCATGTTAAGATTAATGATATATAATGGCCTTTCCTAAAAAAATGATGCTATCTGTTGATACATACAAAATAAAAAAATGACTGGAAAACACCCTTCCGAAAATAAGTTTAAAAGGCTACTTATAACAGCCATAACATTTACCATTTTAGGTGCATGGATCTGGTATATGTCATGGACAACACGCATCTCCAATTATACCATTTTGCAAGAATCGGTTCCTGAATTGACCACGTATATTTCTGCTGGAGTCGTGATTGGCGCGCTTTTGGTTATACGTGCTTTTTTTGTGCACGCCTTTAACCAAACTTTAAAATACTTTGCCAATACTTTCTTATGCGGTTTTTGCCTTGGGTTTGTATTGAGCTTAAATGGTTATGATATTTATGTCTATCTCTTCCCGGACAAAATAATTGGCTATGAATCTGAATATGAGGTTGTCTTTCCGGGGCCTTCGAGAGGTAAGCATGGCCATTGTGAAGCGGGTCTCTGGTTAAAAGATCAGAACACCAACAGATGGATTCAGCTTTGTACAAACAAAGAATATCTGCACAGCCACCGTAAGCAGGGAATGACTGGGGTGTGGGTGACAGCCCGTGTGAATAATATTGGAAGTTACATTGTGAGTTATGAGTTTATTTATTTGTAGGCACGACCCTAACTATTTTAGTGGTGGATACGTGACGACTGTTCCTCTATTCTGCTTTTTCAGCGAGCAAGCCGGAGTCATTTTTAGTGGATAATCCCATACTTCAGAAAACCATCATTATCTTTATTCTCATCCTGTGGGTAATAGACGGAGTCAGGAAAAAGAAAAAAAAGCGTTATGACTCCGCTATAGCAGAGGCTAATGCCAGAGAACGCTATGAATGGCGCTATCTCAGATGGGGCTGGCAGGCAATACGAGTGGCGGCGGCAGTGTATATCTTTGTTCAGCTGATTCAGGTTTTACTGAGATAGATGGCAGAAGAAGGTAAGACGGGCAAGGAACATCTCACTGTCCAGGCCAACAGTAGCTGAGCCTCGGTGGTAGAAATTGTGAGTGTTCCCTGCCTGCCAGTAGCATGCGTTACGAGCCTTTCACCACTATTTGGTTATGTATCACCGACTGATTCCCCCTCACTCGCACTCTCTTTGCTCTGAATGAACCGAAGTGCCAGGTAGAGGTCTGGCGCCAGAATCATGTCATCATCATTCATTGTTGGCCGACTGTCTTTAAACCAGCGTGTTAACTCCGTTTTCCTGCCCGCAAGAATTAATTTAATCTGTCGACCTTTCAGATCGCGCTTTAACTCATTAATGGTTGCCAGGACACTGATGTCTGAATAGGTGAAGCAGGCAACGGCATCAATGACCACCCATTTAGGTTGTATGGCTGCACCATCAACCAGGTTCAATACCCGACGTTTAAAATAAGCCACATTAAAATAGGTCAACGGTGAGTTAAATCGATACATCAGCACGCCCGGGACCATTTTTATATCGGTGGTATTCCCTAACGAGTGAATCATTCCCTCTTCGTCAGTGCCCAGCAGGTGCTCAGAGGGGCGAAATACCGTACGAAGGAACTGCAACAGGCCAAGCAACACTGCAAGGCCGATCCCCTGGATAACGCCGATAATTAACACACAGCCAAACGTGAAGAAGGCCAGGCGAAAGGCCTGTTTATTTCTGCGCCTCAGGTTCCATAGCCCACGTAAATCAATCAATGACCACGATGCATACATTAGAACAATCCCTAACGCAGATACCGGAATGAATTGTAATGGCTGAGTGAAAAATACTACGATAATACCGATGACCAAGGCGGCGACCACGGAAACCAGCTGACTTTTCCCACCAACTGAATCATTCACCGCGGTCCGGGAATCGGCGCCACTGATAGCAAACCCCTGAGATAATCCCGACATAATGTTCGCAATACCCAGCGCACGGAACTCTGCATCCGCATTAATTTCGTAGCCATTTTTTGCGGCAAAACTGCGGGCGGTCAGCATCAGACTGACAAAACTGACCAACGCCAGGTTCAGCGCCGGGATCACCAAATCACGCATCGGCCCCGGCTGGAACGCCCCCCAGTGAACGACCGGTAAACCAGGCTGGAAGCCATCTCCCCCTATCGTGGCAATACCGTACTGTTGCGCAGAGGTCACCCATACCAGTGCCGTTGTTATTACAATGGCGATTAAAGGTGCTGGCCACTGGCTGCGATACGTTTTGATCACCATTAAAATAATTAACGTAAAAAGGGATATACCTACGGTTAATAAATGGCTATCTGAAAGTCGACCTGGCAAGGCGATTATTTTTTCAATAACCTGCGCTTCATCAAGCTTAATCCCCAACACCTTGCCTAATTGCCCGACGATAATCGTCACGGCTACGCCATTAAGTAAACCGGTAAGAATGGGATGAGAAAGCAGATCGGCGAGCGCGCCCAGGCGAAATTTACTGGCAAGCAAACACCACCCGCCCATCATCAATGTCATGATGATCGTCAGCTGCCAGTGCAGTTCGGGGTTTCCTGCAGAAAGCGGAAATACGACGGCCGCAATCACCGCGCAGGTTGTGGCATCTGGGCCCACAATAAGCTGGCGTGAAGAGCCAAACAGTGCGTAAGCTATCATCGGTAAAACGCAGGAATAGAGCCCTACAATTGCCCCCACCCCCGCCAGCTCAGCGTAAGCAATCGCAACAGGTAGCGCTACGGCCGCAACGGATAACCCCGCTTTAACATCATGTTTTAGCCAGCTTTTATCGTAGGCCAACAAATTTTGTAAACCGGGCATGTAGTTTAACAACAGTTTTCCGAACACATTATTCTCCGGACAGAGATATTACTCGCGTCATGTTGGCACATTTCTTAGTGAGGTTCTGGTTTTCAAATGCTCCGGACGGAGGCCGACACTGTTGCGAATCTAATAAAACGTTAACTCTTTTATTATTCTGACTGATGTTAAACGTAGTTCAGATACTGCGGCTTAACCGGGGTTGGCCGTGCCGGATGCCATGATGAAAGCAAGTGATGGAATAAATACAATGGTCATTATCAGTAAGTCTCGTTAATCGCTAATGTTGAATCATTTTGGCATAGATAGCAGGTTGTTACACACCATGAGATCGAGAGAGTCCATCACTCTTCCCGTCACCCAGCAGTACCGCCCCGCCATCTTAACCGGAGCGGCTTATAAACGTCGTTATCACATGCTCAAAAACTGTACGTTACCTTCAAACTCCCCGTCGGCGACGTTTTACGATGCACAATCGGGCTATCGCTCGCATCCCCCGTCAGCTGCGTCACGCCCGCTGAGGCAAGCACGCTCCAGCGCGAGGTGAGCTTGTGGGTCCAGTCAAGGTTCATCGACCAGGCATAAATCCCGGCCCCGGCGTCATGTCGGGCAAAGCCCGATGCGGCCGACTGGGCGGCGTTGACCCCGTAATACGTCTGCATATACTTGTCGGATCCCCAACTGCCGGTCAGCGCCAGCGTCACCGCATTTGTTGGTGAGGTATAGAGCGGGCTGCTCAAGCCGAAATGCACTGCCTCTCCGTTGTCTCTCTCAGACACCGGAACCTCAGCCTGCAGCTGCAGATTCAGCCAGTCGGTCACCTTGTACCCCAGCCCAGGTACCACGATAGCCGAGCCTTTAATCGCACCCATCCCCCGCAGCTCGTCGCTGCCGGAGCTGATGGAATCGCTGCTCACGTCTTTATCTTTACGGCCCGTTCGATAGCTCAGCGCTGCGCTGTAATCCAGGTTGCCAACATTGTTACCATAACCGATCCCTCGCGTGGTGCCGATAAAGAAGCCATTTGCCATGGAATAATCCACTACCTGAGCCGCTGAGGCGCGGGTTTTCTCTGAACCCGAGTAGCGCGGCCCCACATCCACGCCGCCCCCCAGGGTTAAGACGTTACCCTGACGCTGTTCTTCCGCCAGTACAGGCGTAGCCAGTAACGCCAGAACGACGCCCGGCACGAGGGTTTTCAGGCAGCGGTCCGAAAGTAAATGAGGGAACGTATGACGCAGTTCAATATTTCTCATTAAGGAAGTCCTTATGGATGCAAATGATGACGATGCAGGCGGTTAAACGCCGGAACGCCCATTTTGAAGCGTGACCCTAAGGTTCTTATGAGCCGAAAATGAAGAAAGACTGAAGCGCGCGCGGGCGCTGTCATCCGGACAGATTTCCTGCTACCGTTTTTTTCTTAAGAAATTCTTCATTCACGGTTGATACCGTTACCAATGTGAAAATTCTACTTATCGAAGACGACCTGGATCTCGGCAATGGCGTACGTATCGCCCTCTCAGATCAAGGGTTTGACGTCATATGGGTTCGCCGTAAAGAGGATGCGCTGCATCAGCTTGACGTCTGCGTGCCGGAACTTATTTTGCTCGACCTGGGGCTACCCGACGGCGATGGCATGAGCCTGATGACGCGTTTGCGCCAGCAGCTCAAGGGGATCCCCGTCATCATCCTGACGGCGCGAGGGACATTGCAGGATCGCCTGTGCGGCCTGGATGCCGGTGCGGACGACTATCTCGTCAAACCCTTTATTCTCGCCGAGCTGCTGGCGCGAGTGCGAGCCCTTGCGCGGCGCAGCTACGGTTTTGAGAATGAGGCGATAGAAATTCGCGGGCTCTCTCTTCATGTCCCGACGCGCCGCGTGACGGTGAGTGCGCGCCATATCGATTTAACGGCCAGTGAATACGCGCTGCTGGAAACGTTGATGCTGCGCGCGGACCGCGTGCTGACACGACGGTTTCTGGAGGAAAGGATATTCGGCAACAAAGAGAACCTCAGCAACGCGCTCGACGTGCATATGGGAAATTTGCGGCGGAAAATCGGCGACGGCTATGTGCGAACGGTCCGGGGCGTCGGGTACGTCATTGATACCGTCTCCATTCAAAAGGTGAGCGGTTAATGCAAAACGTCTGGTATCACCTGAGGCGCCCGACGCTGGTGCGCCGAATTATCATCGCCCAGATGCTTCTGCTGACCCTGCTGTGGTGTCTTTTTCTAACCTTCATTCTGTGGGAGGACCTGCGCAGCCCTCCCATCCTTACGGGCAGTAAAACGTACGAAACCGTTTTTACCCTGGCTGAGCGTATGGACGGACGTCCTCAGGATCGTACCGCCGTGCTGGAAGCCTTTAGCCAGGCCCTGCGGGAAGGTTACGGCGGAGGGGAAGATCCCGTGCTGTCGATTAACATCATCGTTCGCAAGAATAATGCCGTTATTTTTGCCTCCGACGGTGCGCCCGCGGGGATAACAAACACCCGGTTCGGCGAACTGGAGCACTTTCAGAGTGGAGATCGTACCTGGGCCAGCCGCACCCTCAAATCCCCGCACTCCGACGTGGAGGTCACCCTCTTCACGCCAGCCAGCGGCTGGAACTTCTTTATCTATCTGAACTCACGCGGGTACTACATCCTGCCGCTGCTGGTCTGCTTCCCGTTTCTGCTGTTTCCCGCGTGGCTCTCAATCCGCATTGCGATGCGTCCATGGAATAAGGTGGTCAATGAAATTACGTTACGCACGCCGGACGACCTCTCCCCTTTAAGAGCCGTACCGAAGCACCGGGAGCTTCGCCAGATGGTGGACGCGATCAACGACTTCCTTGCCAGGGTGCGTGAAAGCGCGGAAAGGGAGCGGATTTTCATCGCGGATGCCGCGCACGAGCTGCGTACGCCCCTCGCGGCGATGCGCATCAACGTGGAGGCGCTGCAGTCCTGGGTCATCAGCGAGAGCCAGAAGGAGCTGCTTGCGGGCGTGATTCGCAGCAACAGCCGCGCCGCGCGCCTCGTCAATCAGCTGCTGCTTATGATGCACAGTGAATCGCGCATTGATACGGCGATGGAACCCGTGCCGCTGACAACGCTTATTCAGGAACGAATGGCCGAGCTGGAACCGCTAGCGTCTGCGCGCAAAATTGAGCTGGAATTCTTTGCCGAGGATGACGTCTGGATCCAAGGCGTCAGGGAACGCCTGGTGTCGCTGATTGATAATCTCATTGAGAACGCCGTGAAGTACAGCCCCGAGGGCGGGCGGATTCAGGTCGACGTGAGCGCCTGCGATCGCGTCGTTCAGTTGCGCGTCTCCGATGCGGGCCCGGGTATTCCGCCTGAACTGCGGGAGCGCGTGTTCGACCGTTTTTTCCGCGATCCCAATCAGGTGCAAAGCGGCAGCGGGCTGGGGCTTGCCATCGTCAAAGCGGTGGCGCAGCAGCACAACAGCAGCGTAAACCTGAGTATGTCCTCGGAAGGCGGCCTCCTGGTGACGGTTGACTTCCCGAACCGCACGTTTAGCTAAAGCAGAACAGGGGGTTTGATCGCAAATGCCGCAGATTGCTTCAAAATAATTACCGTATTTGTTATATTGTTGTTTATTGCTTATTCACCTCTGCGGTGCCAAAAAGAACAAGATTCACCGCAACCCAGGACAGAGAAATGTTAGATTACCGCTTCCCGACAGCTTTGCAGATGGTTCTCAGCGTAGCGATGGCGGAGCAATTGGGTGAACGTTCGACAAGCGCGATTCTGGCCTACGGTCTGGAAGCAAACCCGAGCTTCATCCGCAAATTGATGGTTCCGCTGACGCGAGACGGCATTATCGTCTCAACGCTTGGCCGTAACGGCTCCATTCATCTTGGTCGCCCGCCGGAAGAGATCACCCTGCGCGACATCTACCTGTCGGTCATCGAAGATAAAAAACTGTGGGCGTCGCGCCCTGACGTACCGGCCCGCTGCGTGGTCAGCGCTAACGCCTGCTGGTACTTTAAATCGATTTCCGAAGAGGCCGAGCAGGCGTCGTTAGCGGTACTGGAGCGCCAGCGCCATACCGTAGCAAGTGCCCTGGAAGCGGTGAAAAACGCCGACAGCAGCGGCTGGGATCCGCTCCCCGACCTCATCGCCCAGTATCAAAAAACATCGTAACGTTTTACCTGATGCGAAAAAAAACCGCCTTCACTGTGAAGGCGGTTTTTTATTATCAGCAACGTCCCTACGCGGGCAGCACGTCCCTTTCCTCTTTCTTCCCACGCGTGACGAACTTACGCAGCGTCACGTAGAACACCGGCGTCAGGAACAGACCAAACAGCGTCACCCCCAGCATACCGGAGAACACCGTGATCCCGGTGACGCCACGTACTTCCGCACCCGCGCCGTGGCCGAGGATCAGCGGAATGGTCCCAGCAATAAAGGCGATGGAGGTCATCACAATCGGGCGTAAACGCAGGCGGCACGCCTCCAGCGCGGCTTCCATAATGCCTTTACCCTGAATTTCCAGCTCGCGGGCAAACTCCACGATAAGAATGGCATTTTTACAGGCCAGCCCCATCAGCACCACCAGCCCCACCTGCACGAAGACGTTGTTATCACCCCCGGTCAGCCAGACGCCAAACAGCGCAGAGAGCATGGTCATCGGCACGATGAGGATCACCGCCAGCGGCAGCGTCCAGCTTTCATACAGCGCCGCCAGCACCAGGAACGCCAGCAGCACCGCGACCGGGAAGACGATCAGCGCCGTGTTGCCCTGGGTGGCCTGCTGGAAGCTCAGATCCGTCCATTCAATGTTCATCCCGTTCGGCAGGATCTGCTTAGACATCGCGTCCAGCTGCGTCATCGCCTGTGCAGATGAGAGCACGCGCGGGTCGGCATCGCCAATCAGGTCCGCCGCCGGGTAGCCGTTGTAACGGATCACCGGATCGGGCCCGTAGGTGGTCGTGATGTTCACCATACTGCCAATCGGCACCATTTCGCCCTGGCTGTTGCGGGTACGCAGATTCGCAATATCTTCCACGCTGTCGCGGAACTGCCCGTCGGCCTGCGCCATCACGCGCCAGGTACGCCCGAACTGGTTGAAATCATTGACGTACGACGAGCCCAGATAGGTTTGCAGCGTCCCGAAAAGATCGGTCAGCGACACGCCCTGCGCTTTCGCCTTGTCGCGGTCAACCTGGACGTCCAGCTGCGGCACGTTAGCCTGGTAGGTTGAGATCGGGAAATGCATCCCCGGCGTCTGCATAATCGCTCCGGACATGGTGTTCACCGCATTTTGCAGCGCGCCATAGCCCAGACCACCGCGATCCTGAATGTACAGGGAATAGCCCGACCCCTGACCCAGCCCTAAAATCGGCGGCGGCAGAATAGAGAAGCCAAAGCCCTGCTGGATTTGCGCGATTTTCGCGTTAATCTCCGCGTTAATTTCCGCCGCGGAATGTTTACGCTGGTCGAACGGCTTCAGGCCAAAGAAGACCGTTCCGGTATTCGGCGTATTGGTGAACTGCAGCGCGTTCAGCCCCGGAAACGCGACCGCATAATCCACGCCTTCGGTATTCATCCCGATTTCGCTCATTTTGCGGATCACCGCATCGGTGCGGGCCAGCGAGGAGCCTTCCGGCATTTTCACGCCGCCAATCAGGTAAAGCTTGTCCTGGGTGGGAATAAACCCGCCGGGCACCGCTTTAAACATGACGCCTGCGGCACAGAGCAGCAGCAGGTAAACCACGAATACCGCGCCGCGTCGTCCCAGCGTTTTGCCCACCAGCCCCTGATAGCCGTTTGAGCTGCGGAGGAAAAAGCGGTTAAACGGACGGAAAATCCAGCCGAACAGACGATCGATAAGCCGGGTCGGGAAATCTTTCGGCGCGCCGTGCGGCTTTAACAGCAGTGCCGCCAGCGCCGGAGAGAGCGTCAGCGAGTTAATCGCTGAAATCACCGTCGATATCGCGATCGTCACCGCAAACTGCTTGTAGAACTGGCCGGTAACGCCCGACAGAAACGCCATCGGCACAAACACCGCGCACAGCACCAGCGCAATCGCGATAATCGGCCCGGACACTTCACGCATCGCCTGGTGCGCGGCCGCAAGCGGCGCAAGCCCCTCTTCGATATTTCGCTCGACGTTTTCCACCACCACGATGGCGTCGTCCACCACGATACCGATGGCGAGCACCAAGCCGAACAGGCTGAGGGTATTCAGCGAGAAGCCCAGCAGGTAGAGAATGCTGAAAGTACCCACCACCGACACCGGCACCGCGATCAGCGGAATGATCGACGCGCGCCAGGTTTGCAGGAACAGAATCACCACCAGCACGACCAGCACCACGGCTTCCAGCAGCGTTTGCACCACCGCACGGATCGAATCACGCACAAAGACCGTCGGATCGTAAGGTGCCGCCCACTTCATGTCTGCCGGGAAGCGCGTGGACAGTTCGTCCATTTTCGCGCGCACCGCGTTAGACAGATCGATGGCGTTCGCCCCCGGCGACTGGAAGATACCAATCCCGACCGCGTCTTTATTGTTCAGCTGGGAACGCAGGGCATAGCTCCCGGAGCCCATTTCAATCCGCGCCACGTCGCGCAGGCGGACGACCGTACCATCCTGCGTTGTTTTCAGGACAATATTGCCAAACTCTTCTTCGGTATGCAGGCGGCCCTGGGCGTTAATGGAGATCAGGAAGTCGCTCTCTTTCGGCAGCGGCTCGGCGCCAAGCTGACCGGCGGAGACCTGTACGTTTTGCTCCTGCATCGCCGTGACCACGTCCGAGGTGGTCAGCCCGCGCGCCGCCACTTTATTAGGGTCCAGCCAGACGCGCATCGCGTACTCACCGGAGCCGAAAATCTGGATCTGGCCGACGCCGGGCAGGCGCGCCAGCTCGTCCTTCACCTTCAGCGTGGCGTAGTTGCGCATATACAGAGAATCGTACTTACCGTTTGGCGAAAACAGATGCACCACCAGCGTCAGCGTGGGCGACTGCTTCTGGGTGGTAATGCCCAGACGCCGCACGTCCTCCGGCAGACGCGCTTCGGCCTGCGCGACGCGGTTCTGCACCTGAACCTGCGCCTGATCCGGGTCAGTCCCCGGACGGAAGGTCACGGTGGTCACCAGCACGCCGTCCGAGCCCGCGACGGATTTCATGTACATCATGTTCTCGACGCCGTTGATCGCCTCTTCCAGCGGCGTCGCCACGGTCTCGGCAATCACTTTCGGGTTGGCGCCCGGGTACTCCGCGCGCACCTGCACGCTTGGCGGCACGACGTCAGGGTATTCGCTCACCGGCAGCAGCGGGATGGCGATTAACCCTGTGATAAAAATCAGAATCGACAGGACGGCAGCAAAGATCGGCCTGTCGATAAAAAAGCGGGAAAAGTCCATGGGTTGGATTCTCAGGTCAAGGGATCAGTTGAGGGCGGCGCTGGCGGTCATGGCAACGGTTTTGGCGTTAACCGGCATACCCGGCATAAACACTTTCTGTAAACCCTCGACGATGACTTTGTCGCCAGGGTTCAGCCCCTGCCGCACGATGCGTAAACCGTCTGCCAGACGACCCGGCGTAATGTCGCGACGCTGCGCTTTCCCCTCTTTATCGACGATATAGACGTATTTACGATCCTGATCGGTCAGCACCGCCTTGTCGTCGATAAGCGTGGCTTTGAACTCCGCGCTGCCCGGCAGGCGTACGCGGGCAAACAGTCCCGGCGTGAACTGACGCTGTGAGTTATCCAGCAGCGCGCGCATGCGGATGGTCCCGGTGCTCGGCGTGAGCTGGTTATCCAGGAAATCCACTTTGCCCTGATGGGGATAGCCCTCCTCGCCCGTCAGGCCAATCTCAACCGGCAGCGCCGTGTGATTGCTGGACGCCCCCTGCCCGCTGCGGGCCAGGTTTTGATAGTGAAGGTAGGTTGACTCGTCCACGTCAAAGTAGACGTACACCGTCTTCTGCGAGACCAGCGTGGTGAGGACGCTGGCGGTATCGCCCGCAGTCACCAGGTTCCCGCTGGTGATCAGCGCCCGGCTGGCGCGACCATCGATAGGCGCGGTCACTTTGGTGAAGTCTAGGTTGAGCTGGGCTGCGTCAACCGCCGCCTGCGCGGCGCGAATGTCGGCCTGCGCCTGAACGGCAGCCGAGCGGCGCTGCTCCCACTCTTCCCGTGAGACCAGATGGGTATTGATCAGCTTATCGGTACGGTTAGCCTCACTTTGCGCCAGGCTGGCCTGCGTTTTAGCTCTCGCCAGGTTCGCCTGCGCCTGTTCCAGCGCGGCGCGATAGGTACGGTCATCAATGGTGAACAGCACCTCGCCCTTTTTCACTTCCTGGCCGTCGGTGTAATTCACCTTATCAATGTAGCCGGACACGCGCGGGCGCAGCTGAACGCTCTCCACCGCTTCAATCCGGCCGTTAAAGCTATCCCACTGGCTAATCGATTTCACCACCACGTCAGCGGCACTCACGGCAGGCGCAGGTGGCGCGGCATTTTGCGCGACGCTGTTATCGCATCCGACGAGCAGCACGGAGAGCAACATGGCCCCCAGCGCGCTCAGATGAGAATTACCCCAGGTTTTTTGCAGGCTCATTATTTTTATTCCGATAATTGTCGCCACCGGGCAAGACGCAGCAGGAGGCACCGCGCCACTTCCTTTGTCCGGGAGCTGTCTTAAGGCCATTTGTGTCGTTCATCGCCACAAAACTGTAACAGTTGCGAATACACTATTCGCGGCGATTGTAGGAAGGCGCTTAACTAAGTGCAAGAATAATTGTTGCACTTTATGTGCTATTTGAGTGGATGTGAAAAGACCCGTTTCGGTCAGGGATTTAAATGCAACAATAAAACTTGCAATTACTGCAAAAACGCGCCACCTTTAAATGCAACAGACAAAGATACTTTTTCATCCGCTGCGTGGGGGTAACCAGATGAACACTGGCGCATTTATGCATGATTTACTCGACTGGATCGACAACAACCTGGACAGCCGCCTGGACATTGAGACCGTCGCCAGGCGTTCCGGCTACTCGAAATGGCACCTCCAGCGCCTGTTCAAAGAGCATACGGGCTATCCCCTCGCCGGGTATATTCGCGCGCAAAAGCTGCAAAAATCGGTTGAGCGGTTATCCCACAGCGACGAACCGATTCTGAACGTGGCGATCGCGCTGGGCTTTGACTCCCAGCAGTCCTTCAACCGCAGCTTTAAGCGTCAGTATGGTCAGGCGCCCGGAGCATGGCGACGCAGTATGGGTGGCCCCGAAACGCAGCAGCTTCACCAGTAATGCATATTTTGCTGCAACGTCGATTTGTTGCTGCTATACTGTATATAAATACAGTATAGCGAGGTGCACGATGGCTGTTGAAACAAAATTTGTTGTCGTAAGAAAAGGTGAAGAGAAAATGACATTTGCCAGTAAGAAAGAGGCTGACGCTCACGACAAGCTGCTCGATATGGCAGACGCGTTCACCGACTGGCTGTTGCAAAGCAGAATGCAGATGGATGAAACGCAGGCTGAAAATCTTGGCCTGTATCTCGCCGAGCAGAAAGAGACCGTGCAGCATATTCTGCGTACCAGCAAGCTTCCCGATCTCACTGCTCCAGCTGTAGCGGATACAACTGACTCCGATGCGGCTGACACGAAAAAAATCAGGGCTGTGAAAGCGGCCTGATTGTCAGAAAATCATCACCGTTCTGGAAGCCGTATGTAGTATGGGGACTGCCTGCCTTGGCTTTTCTCCTTTTGATTTTTATGGTTTTGAAATACGGCTCCAGCCTTGGAAAAATATCACTAGTAGCATTTACTTCTCTGGTTGTGGTTGTGGTTGTGGTTGTTTAATATAGAGTTTTTCGAACTGATATGTTATCAGTATCAGTGGATAGAAAATATTTTATGTCCAAGTGATTAAGGGAAATTTAAAGAGTGAAGAAAAAAACAACTGGTGCGGCTCGATGGTTGCAGCCAGCTCTTATTGGAAATATCTTTGGTGGGTTCGCATGATAGATTAACTTTTAATCAACATTGCGAGTAGTGTTTATACAAATCCTGCCCTCCCCTTTGCACTACTTTGAAAACATTACCCGGTTCATTACACATGCGACTTTCATAAAAGTTATCCGTTGTTATATTATATAAACAGATAAGACGTATTCCATAAGTAATATCTTCGCGATCACGAGGAATTACTTCATGTTCCGTTCCATACCAATATAGTTTGGCTTTATCGCCCTTTGCAATAAATGGAGCGGGCTCACCAAAAGACTCTTCATACTCAAATGTAAGTTTTTCTCCACCACAAACCATATTAATCATGCATTTTGTATAGCTTGTGCTATAAGATAAGTCTGATCCAGTATTGGGTTCGTATACAGTTACACTTTTTCTCTCACGATATACAGATTCTATGGTAACTGTTCTGCGGTTAAGTTCCTTAGGTAACCTTAGGTTTAGCTCATAATCTTGTTTATGCTGGCAACTTGATGGTAAGTTTGTAAAGGGAAAAAATAAACCTTTTTCTTGCATAAGGTTTTTTCGCATCAAATCTCGAAATTGGATGAATTCAACTGAGTATGTATGAAAAAAAACAAGGAGTGTCAGGATAAAACCAAACAGGCTCAGTAATAAAAATGGTACATAACATATAAATATGTCTGTGCTGGATGAATAATATGCACCTATAGAAAGTGAAAATAAAATCAGACCAAGTAATACAGCTAAACATGCAGAACTTCCACGACTTCCTTTAGTATCCATTCTTCTGAACTCGATGCAATCGCAATCTCCTAGCCAGCATATCCTATAGCTATTAGGTGATATTTTATATGCTATAATAAAAAGATATCCGGTTTTGGGAATGCATTCAATTGAATTAAAATGTGGTGTAACTGGTCTCAGATCATAGTAACTTAAATAAAAGTAGAACTCATTGTAGGTGATTCTTACATATGAGGCATTGTTACCTTTCTCATCACACATCCTGTCGATTTTTACCTTATCAAAAGGCAACCTGAGGCACTTATACATATCTTAGCGACCTAAATTATGTTGGATATTTATATTTTAACACAAATTATATAACAAACAGTACATGAAAACAATTCATGCATTTTAAGCATAAATCCATGAAATATATTCACAAGATGAATTGTTCATTACCAGAAAACTGAACTTACCAACCTGAGCGTCAAAGCTGATAATTTCTCCGTTCCGTCTGACTTGCATCCAGCAGCGGACCTTTAATTATTGTCAATGTGATGGTATTTCAGCAAAATGAGGTTGCCTTTAAGTATGACATTTTTATACAGTCACCAACTATTGAATCTAGCTCCTGCAGAAGTTACTGACTCACAAAATAAAGGATACACGGGGTCGGGCTTTGCGGACTCCTCCACTGAATAAGCCCCGCAAACTGTATCGCAGCGTCTACAAAACTACGCGGCACCATTCTAATAATCCAGGTGCTGAATATCGCTGGAAATGTAATCGTAAAAGAGCCGGGGATGGACTACTGGCCAAGCGCGAGACTATGCATGGCGGATAGAAGCGTGGCCGAGACTACACACCATTGCTTTATTTTCCGATCAAAAAGATTGGCAAACCGTTGAATGAAATATTCAGCGAAGTATATGGCCGTCTTGATGCCACCGATCCTGTATTCTGGTTGGTCCCGCAGCATGAGCATCAGCGAAGGGAATTAGTCTGAATTGGCGAAAACAGTTTTTATCCGGGTCTGGTTGTTGATGAGAACGGAATTCTGCAACAGGTAAATACTTCAATTACGAAAAACGACGTTAAGGTTAAAACAACACCTCTTTCCTGCTACGGGTGCGGCCATCATCCGCAATGAGAGCTATTGCAAACTTCCGCTTTTCGCTCTTAGCAAACCAAACGTTACCTCCATACCTCTTCCCCAACGCTACCAACCACAAAACCTGGTAGCTATACAAACACGCCAGACTGTTAAGTTAATACGCTTTCCCCCTCTATGAGAAAATACACATGACCCCACACCCGCTACGCCAGATAATCGAATCCTGCGATCGCGCCATCACCACCAAAAACTATGACGCGCTGATGAAACACTACGCCGAAGATGCAGCTCTGGTGGTCAAGCCCGGAATGGTTGTTAAAGGCAAAGACAACATCCGCAGCGCGTTTGTTGCCATCTCGGATTATTTCCAGGACCAATTGATTGTGGAACAAGGAGAGATGCAGGTGATCGAAGGCGGTGACAATGCCCTCGTTATCATGGAAACCGTTTTGCGTTTTCCTGATGGTCAGGGTGGAATAACGGAAATGTCGCGCCGCGCGACCTATGTTTTTCGGCAGGAAAGCGACGGTCGCTGGCTTTGTACTATCGACAACTCCTACGGCACGTCGCTTCTGGATACCGGGAACCGATCGCGTTAATCACACTTTCAAAGGGGCGCTGCCGCCCCTCCACGCCAGCCCCTTAATGCGCAGTAATGCGCGGCTGCTTCACAAACTCAGTCAGCAGCCACACCATATCGTGCAGCAGGCCTGTCAGCTCCTTCACTACGTGAGCGGGCAGCGTTCCCCCCATAACGGCTTGCGTCAGCGCCAGAACATAGTCCACCTGCGTTAAGGTGTCCTGCCAGCAGTCGGGCACGCAGGAGTTGGTTTTCTCACCCATGATCAACTGTTCAATCAGGTATGGCGGAAGATCGGCATCGCAGAGTGCGCGCAGCCTGCGCAGAGCCTCAAGGAGACGCTCGCACAGCGCAGTACGGCTCGCGACATCATCGGTTTCGACCAGCACGCTCACCAGCGCGGCGCAGTTGTCGGCGACCTCAAAGAGATCGGCATCGGCCGGAAGCGGTCGGGAGATACGTTGCAGAATGACGTTTTCGTCAGATGGAAGGTAAGTCAGGGTTGGGATAGTAGCCATCGTAAGGCATCCTCAGTGTATAAATTGGGTGAACCACCCGATGAGTTCCTACGCTCGAGGGGGTAGCGCTGACAGAGGTAGGAATACCGCCCACAGAGAAAACGGCCAGCCTTGCGGCTGCTCCGTCAGCGCCACCGCAATTTTAACGAGATCGGCGCTGTCGCGACATATAAATATCGCTCTGTAGATGCGGGTTCCTACGCCCGATTGCGGATGTGCCGCAACGCAGGCACTTTACGACCGCGCCCCGCAGAGGAAAAGACATCACGCTGAATTTCATAAGGTTACTTTGCGGTTTGCGAGGCGCCTTCCAGAATGACAACGCTGCCCTAAATTTTAAGGATATCAATCACCGCTCTCGCTGGGCTTTGACTCCCGGCATTCCTTCAACCGCAGCTTTAAGCGTCAGTATGGTCAGGCGCCTGGGGCATGGCGGCGGAGTATTGGCTGTCGTGAAACGTTAACCGAACGTTTTTAGGATCAACGAACTTACCGTCGACGGTAACATAGGCGCTATTCACCACTTCTCCACTTTCTTTGTCTGTTAAGGCAATATGTGGTGCGTCGTGCAGTATGTTTTTATGACCCCACTCCATCAAAGAGAAAAGAATCGGCGCAAGGCTGCGGCTTTTGGCGGTAAGAACATACTCATACCGTTCACGCGCCCCTTCTTCCTGATAAGGGATTTTGCAAAGCAGGCCGAGTTCAGTCATTTTTTTTAACCGGTTCGCCAGCGTCTGCCGGGTGATTTTTGTATGATCCCGTATCGTTTCAAAGCGTGTTACCCCATAAAACGCCTCTCTCAGAATCAACAAAACCCATTGATCGCCAAGAAGCTCAGCGGCCGCCGCTAACCCACAAAGCTCAGGTAATAAGTACGGTAATGATTTATTTTTTGACATCTCTTCGTTTGCCTCGTAACCTGAGTATGATTTAAAGACTCAGTTATTTAAGGAGAATACAATGCCCTTCGTAAATGTGCAAACCATTAAAGGAATGATGAATTCGGAGCAAAAAAAAGAACTGCTACGTCGTATGACTGACCTTATTGTTGAAATTGAGGGAAACGGCGATCCTGAATTCCGGCGTTCAGTATGGATCCGTATTGACGAGCATGAACCGGAACAGTGGAGTCTTGGGGGAATACAGCCCACATCTGAAATGATTGCTGCAAAATTTGCCTCACCACAGCGGTCCTGATTTATTTTTAGTCATAGCTCACCGGCGGGCAGTTTGAATGTCCGCTCTCGTGATGTTATGCCGCCCTAAATTTTCAGCGTATCGATCACAGCCCTCAGGGCAGGCGACACGTTGCGGTGCGGATAATAGAGATACAACCCGTCCATGCGCAGGCTATAGCGCTGTAACACCCGGATAAGCGTTCCGCGCTCCAGATCGTCAGACACCAGCTCCACCGGGACATAGGCCAGCCCAAGCCCCAGCCGGGCGGCCTCGGCTTCCATGTAGCTGTCAAACAGCGCCCATTGCCCCTCTGGCCGATGGGTGATTTTTTTCCCGTCCTGCACCAGTTCCCACTGATAGTCACTACCGTCAGCAAACTGGTAGGCAATGCAGGGATGAGCCACTAAATCGGCTGGCGTCTGCGGAAAACCGTAGCGTCTGAAGTGTTCCGGGGCAGCCACCGCGGCCATTTCCATATCAGGCGTGATACGCACAGCAATCATTCCCTGCCCCACTTCCGGCCCCAGTCTGACACCCGCATCGAACCGCTCGGCGATAATGTCGACGAAGCGGCTTTCATTGATCAGTTCCAGCCTGATGTCCGGGTAACGCTGTTTAAAAATGGCGAGCTTTGGCAGCAGACATTTATCGATAGCGTGCTGGCTGGCATTAATACGCACCGTGCCGGACGGCGTCTGACGATAGTGTGCCAGGGTCGCCAGACCCGTATCGAGCGTATCGAATGCAGACTCGGCGGTCTGATAAAGCTGTTCCCCGGCATGGGTGAGCGAGAGCTTGCGCGTGGTGCGGACCAGAAGTTGAACGCCCAATCGCTCTTCCAGCTCGCGAACCGAGCGGCTGATCCCGGATTGCGCCAGCCCAAGCCGAAGCGCGGCCGCCGTGAAGCTCCCCTCCCGTACCACCTGCATGAACAGGTACAGCTCATTATAGTTTTCCCGTTTCGCCATCATCCCCACCCATTTATAACAATATGATATGAATCCTAGCAGCTTTCGCCCTCTAATCAGCACTATTTCTGCTAACTATAATGACCGCAACACAACAACCCAGGGTTCATTTCTATGAAAACATTTACCCAAAAACTGTCCGTTGCGATGCTGCTATGTGCATTATTAAGTGGAGTGACAACAATGAGTTATGCAGAAACCACCAACCCAAACGCGCCTGTTTCGATGGTGAGCACATGGGATAAAACCTTTGCCGAAAGTGACAAAGTCGATCACCGTAAGGTGTCCTTCCAGAACCGATACGGGATCACTTTGGTAGGCGATCTGTATCTTCCCAAAAACCGCGGCGACCGCAAGCTGGCGGCGATTGCGGTCAGCGGGCCATTTGGCGCGGTCAAAGAGCAGTCCAGCGGCCTGTATGCGCAAACCCTGGCAGAAAATGGGTTTGTAACCCTGGCGTTCGATCCGTCCTATACGGGCGAAAGCGGTGGCCAGCCGCGCAACGTAGCGTCTCCGGATATCAACACCGAAGACTTTAGCGCGGCGGTGGACTTCCTCGGTTTGCAGAAAGAGGTTGATCGTAACCGCATTGGTATTCTCGGCATCTGCGGCTGGGGCGGTATGGCGCTCAACGCAGCATCCATGGACACCCGCGTGAAGGCGGTCGCCACCAGCGTGATGTATGACATGAGCCGGGCGATGGGCCACGGCGTGGGCGACGGGAAAGATCGCTATTCAACGTCTGACCGCCGTGCCGTTCTGCAGTATCTGAACGCACAGCGCTGGAAAGATGCTGAGAACGGTACCTTCGCGCACGGCGGCCATGACATTTATGTCGATGAGAACGGCAAGGTGACGGCAGCTGAACGTATTCTGCCGGAGGCGTTACCTGACAACCCGAATCCGGTACTCAAAGAGTTCTTTGACTACTACCGTATGCCGCGCGGCTTCCATGCGCGCTCCGTCAACTCCACCGGCGCGTGGACCGCGACCACGCCATTATCATTTATGAATATGCCGCTGCTGAGCTACGGCAGGGAAATTACTATCCCAACGCTTATCGTAACCGGTGAAAAGGCACACTCCCGCTACTTTGCGGAAGATGCGTTTAAAGCGGTCGGCAGCAAGCAGAAGGAACTGGTGATTGTTCCGGGCGCAAACCATGTCGAGCTCTACGATAATGCTGCCGGGAAGATCCCCTTCGGCCAGTTTGAGCAGTTCTTCAAAACCAACCTGAAATAAACCTCTACGCCACCCGCCCTATACGGGTGGCTCTTTGTGAAATCTGACTATGTTTACACTGAGCCGCACCACATCACAGAACACAGAGCATGCACACTGGAGTGGCGTTTTTGCCATGACCCTGTGCGTATTTGTCTTGATTGCCTCGGAATTTATGCCCGTCAGCCTGCTTACTCCCCTTGCCAGAGATTTGGGCGTTACGGAGGGTCTCGCTGGCCAGGGGATCGCGATTTCCGGCGCGCTGGCGGTGCTGACCAGCCTCTTCCTTTCCCGGCTTGCCGGGAATATAAACCGCAAACACCTTCTTCTGGGCATGACGCTCCTGATGGCGCTCTCGGGGATGATTATCGCTTTCTTCCCAAACTATCTGGTTTACATGACAGCCCGCGTGCTGATCGGTATCGCTATAGGCGGGTTCTGGTCCATGTCTGCCGCAACGGCCATTCGCCTTGTTCCGCCGCATAAGGTTGCGCGCGCGCTGGCCATTTTCAACGGCGGTAACGCGCTGGCAACGGTGGTGGCCGCCCCGCTTGGCAGCTATCTCGGGGCCACTATTGGCTGGCGCGGCGCATTTCTTTGTCTGGTGCCCGTGGCGATAGTCGCGTTCATCTGGCAGTGTTTAAGCCTGCCTGACATGAACGCGCGTAAAAACGGTACATCACGAGGAAGTGTTTTTCGGTTATTCCGCCAGCCTGCCGTTTCCGTTGGTCTGCTGGCCTGCGGCCTGTTCTTTATGGGGCAGTTTGCGCTGTTTACCTATCTGCGCCCGTTCCTTGAAACCGTCACCCGGGTGAGCGGAGCCGGGCTGTCGCTAATTTTGCTCACCATAGGCGTTGCAGGTTTTGTGGGCACCCTTTTCGTTGCCCTGGTGCTTAATGCCGCGTTTTACATAACGCTGATCGCGATCCCTCTACTGATGGCGGTCATCGCAGTCGCGTTGATTCTCGCCGGGCATAACGTGTGGATTGTGGCCCTGCTGTCAGGCCTATGGGGGATGCTGGCAACATCAGCGCCGACGGGGTGGTGGACGTGGATTGCGCGAACGCTGCCGAAGGATGCTGAAGCAGGCGGTGGACTGATGGTCGCGGTGATCCAGCTCGCCATTGCGCTCGGCTCAACGGCGGGCGGTATAGCCTTCGATCGTTATAGCTGGCAGAGCTCGTTTGCATTGAGTGGCATAGTGCTCCTCTTTGCGGCAGCGCTAACGTTTCTGCTTTCGCGTCTTCACAAATAACGCGCCGGATGATTTTTTGACGCTTTTCTTCACCGATCGTGTATTGTTTTTAAACAATAACATCCTCTAAAGGACACCTGCGCAATGATCAGCATCCTCGGCAAAACCACCTCCATCAACGTTCGTAAAGTGCTCTGGACCTGCGAAGAAGCGGGCATAGCCTATCAGCAGGAAGATTACGGCAGTGGTTTTGCCTCAACGGAAACGGATGCCTTCCGCGCCCTGAACCCCAACGCCATGGTGCCGGTGCTGATTGACGGTGATTTCGTGCTGTGGGAGTCCAATTCCATCTGCCGTTATCTGGCGCGCAAGGCCGAACGTCACGATCTGCTGCCCGCAGAACCGCATGCCTGCGCCAACGTTGAGCGCTGGATGGACTGGCAGGCCACTGAATTTAACAACGCCTGGCGCTATGTCTTCCCGGCGCTGGGGCGTAAAAACCCGGACTTTAACGACCCTGAGCGCATTGCGGCGGGAATCAAAGAGTGGAACCACTGCATCACCATTCTGGAAAACCAGCTGCAGCGCACCGGGGCCTTTGCGGCGGGCGAGACGTTTACCCTCGCGGACGTGGTGCTTGGGCTGTCGGTGAATCGCTGGAAAATGACGCCGTTTGATAAGCCAGACGTACCCGCCATTGAGGCCTGGTTCGAGCGCCTTAACCAGCGTCCGGCATTTTTGCATCACGGCAATAACGGCATGATATAAAACTTAATGCCTGAATGAATACCGCAACGAGGCTGTTTTATTTAATTACGAAACCCTGATTGTCGTCAGAGGGAATAATAATTAAGCCATATCCTGGACAGCCCATTGCACCGCTTTGCTAGCCTGAATAGTCAGGCAAAGCTCAACCCGGAGGTATTCTTGCTGATTAAACTCAAGAAAGAACGAACGCACCAGGAGGATCGCCGGCTTGCTCTCTGGCTGGCGACCTCAGCAGGTTTGCTGAACGCCATCGCCCTCGGGGCATTTGGCTTTTTCCCCTCACACATGACCGGCAACACCTCACAGTTATCCAGCGAAGTTTCTTCTACCGATCTGAGCGATATGATTTTCTTCGGCTCGATAATTCTCTCTTTTGTGGCTGGCGCCATTATTGCGCGCACGATCGTGATATGGGGAATTATCCATAACGTCAGGCTGGTTTTTTGCCAGATCCTTTTTGTCGAGGGGATATTACTGACCGGCGTTTCCTTCTACGAAATGTATTTCCATGCGCTCACCAGCAATCGCGAAATTATTCTATTTCTCTGCTTTCTGATGGGCATTCATAATTCCACCTCCACGCAGCTTTCCGGCGGACGGGTAAGATCGACGCACATTACCGGCACGCTAACGGACGCGGGGATTTCCCTGGCCTCCGTCATGGTGGCGATGCTGCGCAGGGATTACTCCAAAGATACGGCGGCGCAAAAAAGCCAGCTAAAAACCCACTTAACCACCCTGTTTTCGTTCATTACGGGCGGCATCGCGGGGTTGCTGCTGTTCCGATGGATTGGCTTTAACGCCATGCTGGCGCTAGGCGTGATGCTCGCGTTTGTCGCCACCGTCTCAATAATCACCGTCTCGTCGCGGGTTCGACGGGTTCGCGCCCCTCTATGAAGGTAATGACCTGTACTCGGCATAAAAGCCCTTTAGATGTGACACTGTCACATTGAAAGATTCGCTTTAGGACTATTCTGCCCGCCCCACAATCAGGCCTTATGCCATAAGGCCTGACCTCAGGTTGCCACTAGTTTCATAGGGTTACTGATTTTCCCCCTTCGCTGGAACCCTTCCCAAACGCTTGCTATAGGTCAATTACCCCTGCCGAAACATGGCATAACAACAGGCAACCGGTGGTTGCTATAACGCATGCGCACAGGGAGACACACCGCAATGCACCCATTACTCAAACGTTCGCTGCTGTTTGTCGGCGCCATTATCGTGGTTCTCGCCCTCCTCGTCTGGGGGATCGGGCTGGAGACCCTCAGAGCGCGTCAGGTTGACCTGATCTATCTCGGGCAACAGCATATGATTCTGGTTTTCTCATCAATGTTCTTTGCCCTGCTGGTGGGTATTCCGGCCGGTATTCTGCTGAGCCGCCCGGCCGCGCGGGGTATCGCCGAATATGTGATGCAAATCTTCAACGTTGGCAACACGCTGCCGCCGCTGGCCGTGCTGGCGCTGGCGATGGTGGTGATTGGTATTGGCGATACGCCGGCCATCATCGCCCTGTTCCTCGCCTCGCTGCTGCCGATCGTGCGCAACACCTATGCCGGGCTGTGCTCGGTCCCGCCGTCGCTGCTGGAAGCGGCAAACGGCATCGGGATGACCAAATGGCAGCGTCTGCGCCAGGTGGAGCTGCCTGCCGCCTGGCCGGTCATGCTCTCGGGGATCCGCATCGCCACCGCCATTAACGTCGGTACCGCACCGCTGGCGTTCCTGATCGGTGCCAGCAGCTACGGCGAGCTGATTTTCCCGGGCATTTACCTGAACGATTTCCCGACCCTGATCCTCGGCGCGGCGGCCACCGCCCTGTTCGCCCTGATCCTCGATACCCTGCTGGCGGCGCTGGGTCGCGTGATGAGTCCCCATCTCGCTCGATAACAATAACAAGGAGCTTTTATGAGACTGATATCCAGCCTGGCGGCGCTGTGTGCCGCGGCGCTGTTCACCGGCCAGACCATTGCGGCCCCGCTGATTCTGGCGACCAAGAGCTTTACCGAGCAGCACATTCTCTCGGCGATGACCGTGCAGTACCTGCAAAAGAAAGGCTTTCAGGTGCAGCCGCAAACCAATATCGCCACGGTGATCTCCCGCAACGCGATGATCAACAAGCAGATTGATATGACCTGGGAGTACACCGGCACGTCATTAATCATCTTTAACCACATCAACAAGCGCATGTCGCCCCAGGAGTCTTACGAGACGGTGAAACGTCTGGACGCGAAGCACGGTCTGGTCTGGCTCAAGCCCGCCGACATGAACAACACCTATGCGTTCGCCATGCAGCGCAAGCGCGCCGAGGCGGAACATATCAACACCATGTCGGACATGGTGGCGAAGATTGAGCAGATCCGTAAAACCAACCCGGACAAAAACTGGCTGCTGGGCTTAGACCTGGAATTCGCCGGGCGCAGCGACGGCATGAAGCCGCTTCAGGCCGCCTATAAGATGGACCTGGACCGCCCGCAGATCCGCCAGATGGACCCCGGTCTGGTCTATAACGCGGTGCGCGACGGCTTCGTCGACGCCGGGTTGATTTATACCACCGACGGGCGCGTGAAGGGCTTCGACCTCAAGGTGCTGGAAGATGATAAAGGCTTCTTCCCGAGCTATGCCGTCACCCCGGTGGTGCGTAAGGACACGCTGGAGGCCAATCCGGGCCTGGAAGAGGCGCTCAACACCCTCTCGGCCCAGCTCAACAACGACGTTATCACCGAACTGAACAAGAAGGTGGATATCGACCATCAATCACCGCAGCAGGTCGCCCGTGATTTCCTGCGTAGCAAACAGCTGCTGTAGGAGGCGCTATGGAGACGATTCACTACATTCTGGACAACTGGGACTACCTCTTAACCCTGACGCTGCAGCATCTGTGGCTGGTCGCGCTGGCCGTGGGCCTGGCGATTATCATCGGCGTGCCGCTGGGCATTTTAATTGTCCGCCATAAATGGCTGGCAACGCCGGTGCTGGGGATCGCCACCATTGTGCTCACCATCCCGTCAATTGCGCTTTTCGGCCTGATGATCCCGCTCTTTTCGCTGATCGGTCAGGGCATTGGCGCCCTGCCCGCGATTACGGCGGTGTTCCTCTATTCGCTGCTGCCGATTGTGCGTAACACCCACACGGCGCTCGACAGCCTGCCGCCGGGCCTGCGAGAAGCGGGACGCGGCATCGGCATGACCTTCTGGCAGCGTCTGCGCTGGGTGGAAATCCCGATGGCGCTGCCGGTGATTTTTGGCGGCATCCGCACCGCCGTGGTGATGAACATTGGCGTCATGGCGATTGCCGCCGTGATTGGCGCGGGCGGTCTGGGCCTGCTGCTGCTTAACGGTATTGGCGGGAGTGATATTCGTATGTTGATTGCGGGCGCGCTGATGATTTGTCTTTTAGCGATTGTGCTCGACTGGCTGCTGCACCGTTTGCAGGTGGTTCTGACTCCAAAGGGGATTCGATAATGATAAAACTGGAAAACCTCACCAAACACTTTTCACAGAAGCACGGCCAGACCTTTAAGGCCGTCGACAACGTCAACCTGAACGTGCCCGAAGGGGAAATGTGCGTCCTGCTCGGCCCGTCCGGCTGCGGGAAGACCACCACCCTGAAGATGATTAACCGCCTCATTACGCCGAGCAGCGGGACGATCCTGATCAACGGCGAAGACACCAGCGGGATGGACACCGTCACCCTGCGCCGCAACATCGGCTACGTGATCCAGCAGATTGGCCTGTTCCCGAACATGACCATCGAAGAGAACATTACCGTCGTACCGCGCATGCTGGGCTGGGATAAAGCGCGCTGCAAAACCCGCGCCGAAGAGCTGATGGATATGGTGGCGCTGGATCCGCATAAGTTCCTGAATCGCTATCCGCGCGAGATGTCCGGCGGCCAACAGCAGCGCATCGGCGTGATCCGCGCCCTGGCGGCGGATCCTCCGGTGCTGCTGATGGATGAGCCCTTCGGCGCGGTGGACCCGATCAACCGCGAGGTGATCCAGAACCAGTTCCTCGAGATGCAGCGCAAGCTGAAAAAAACCGTCATGCTGGTCAGCCATGATATCGACGAAGCCCTGAAGCTTGGCGACCGTATTGCGGTGTTCCGGCAGGGGAAAATCGTCCAGTGCGCCAGCCCGGACGAACTGCTGGCGAAACCGGCGAACGAGTTTGTCGGCTCGTTTGTCGGTCAGGACCGCACGCTGAAGCGCCTGCTGCTGGTCTCGGCGGGCGACGTCACCGATCAGCAGCCGACCATTACGGTGCGGGGTTCGACGCCGCTGCCTGAAGCCTTTGCCACCATGGATGATAACGATATTCGCGCGATTACCGTGGTTGACGAGCACGGCAAGCCGCTGGGCTTTGTGAAGCGTCGCGAAGCGCGTAACGCCAGCGGGACCTGCGCCGACATCCTGCATCCGTTCCGCATGACCGGCAAAGCCGAAGACAACCTGCGCGTGGTGCTGTCACGCCTGTATGAGAGCAACACCAGCTGGATGCCGATCGTGGATGAGGACGGGCGCTACAACGGCGAGATTTCTCAGGACTATATAGCCGAGTATCTCAGTTCAGGTCGTACGCGTCGGGCGCTGAATATACATAGCGAGAGCTAATCTTTCCGGCCGGGCATCGCCCGGCTTTTCCGCACGCATACCTTTTGCTAACCCCGCGATTTCCCGCCACAATATTGTATCTTTCCCGTTTACTCGCGACCCATGCAACGTCTTCATACGTACCCCGACATCCGCGCGATGTTTCGTCGACTGCTGATTGCTACCGTCACCGGCGTGCTGGCCGCGCTGGCCGTTGCGGTGTTCCGCCACAGCATGTATCTGCTGGAGTGGTTGCTTCTCAGCAACGACAGCGGCAGCCTGGTGAATGCCGCCGCGTCGCTCTCACCCTGGCGGCGCGCGCTGACGCCCGCGCTGGGCGGGCTGGCTGCCGGGTTGCTGCTCTGGGGATGGCAACGGCTGACCGCCCAGCGGCCTCATGCCCCTACCGATTATATGGAAGCGCTGGAGACGGGCGACGGTCAGTTTGATTACGGCGCCAGCCTGGTGAAATCCCTTGCCTCGCTGCTGGTCGTGGCCAGCGGAAGCGCCATCGGGCGTGAAGGGGCGATGATCCTGCTTGCCGCCCTCGCCGCCTCCTTTTTTGCCCGGCGCTTTACGCCCAAATCTGAATGGAAGTTATGGATCGCCTGCGGCGCCGCGGCCGGGATGGCCAGCGCCTACCATGCTCCGTTAGCCGGAAGCCTGTTCATTGCGGAGATTCTGTTTGGCACCCTGATGCTGGCCTCGCTCGGGCCCGTGGTTATCGCGGCGGTAGTGGCGCTTCTCACCACGCAACTCCTGGCGCCGGGAACCGGCACGCTCTACGCGGTCCATCTGAGCGGCACACTCACCGCAGCTGATTATGCCCTGCTGGCCGCCATGGGGCTGGTGGCGGGTCTCTGCGGACCGCTGCTGATGTGGCTGATGGCGTTCAGCCACGGGCTATTCCTGCGCCTTAAGCTTTCGCCGCCGTGGCAGCTGGCGCTCGGCGGTGCGATCGTCGGGCTACTGTCTCTTCTGACGCCGAAGGTGTGGGGGAACGGCTACAGCGTGGTGCAGGCTTTTCTGCTCGCCCCACCGCTGCTGTCGATCGTTGCAGGCGTCTTTATCTGTAAACTGATGGCGGTGCTGGCGAGCAGCGGATCGGGCGCGCCGGGCGGGGTGTTCACGCCCACGCTGTTTGTCGGCATGGCGACAGGGATGCTGTTTGCACAGCTTTTCGCGCTGTGGCTGCCGGGCGCTGAGACGGCGATTCTGCTTGGGCTGGCGGGGATGGCGACGCTACTCGCCGCGACCACGCATGCGCCCATTATGTCGGCGCTGATGGTCTGTGAAATGACCGGGCAATATTTTTTACTGCCCGGTTTGCTGGTCGCCTGCGTGCTGGCGTCCGTGCTGTCGCGGACGTTACGCCACGACTCGATCTACGGTCAACACGCCACTGAGGGCAGAGAGATCGATGTACTGCGCTAGCTCGCGCTGCTCGGCGCGAGGCAGATAAGGCAGTTCACCCACCAGTGGTCCGGGTAGTTTAGCGCTCAGCACGTCGATGATCTCCGCATAGTGCGCCAGACCAGGGTTGATGCGGTTGGCCACCCAGCCAACCAGCGGCAGGCCGTCATTGGCAATCGCCTGCGCCGTCAGCAGCGCATGGTTAATGCACCCTTCCTGGATCCCCACCACCATCACCACCGGAAGCTGTTCCTGCACCACCCATTCCGACAGCGGGCGCAGATCGTTCATCAGGCTGCGCCAGCCGCCCGTGCCTTCCACCACCACGTGATCGACCTTCTCGCACAGGCTCGCCAGACCGTTGGACAGCAGAGGGTAATTAATCAGGCCGCTGTGCGCCACGCTGCTCTCCTCTTCGCTTAACGCAATAGGATTGATCGCGTGATAAGGCAGTTCCAGTGACGAGACGCTTTGCAGTACCAGGGCGTCTTTATTACGCAATCCCTCTGGCGTCTCTTTACTCCCTTTTGCGACCGGTTTGTACCCTGCCACGCGTTTACCGCTTGCTGCCAGCGCCTGCAGCAATGCGCGGGATACAACGGTCTTGCCGACAGAGGTATCTGTACCAGTAACAAAGAAACGCTTAAGCATGACTCACTCCACCTCTTGGGTATGCTTCGAAAATATAAACCAGGTAAATAATTCAGTGGAGGAAGTCTACGGGATGCGTGCGCTACCCGGCTTGAGATAGCGCAATTTTTCTTACATCTGCAAAAAAGAGTTAACCCTGTAACAGGCGGATCAACAGCGAGCCGTTATACATGGCATCTTTGACCAGCGCGGCGCCGGCCATCGTGCCCTGATTGGAAAACTGGGTACTTTCTACCGCAATGTTCCGGCTGTAGGCGGGAAGCGACTGCTGCTGAATACAGGCCGTAATCGCCGGGAAGAGGATCTCCGCCGCCTGGCTCAGCGGTGAGCCAATAAGGATTTTTTGCGGGTTGAAGAGGTTCACCATAATCGCCAGAATGCGGCCAACGTTATTCCCCACCCCGGTAATGATGTCCTTCGCCAGCAGATCGCCCTGACGCGCCGCGGCGCAGAGAGAATCCACCGTGAGGGGTTGTCCGTGCAGCGAGGAGCTCATGGACTGGCTGAGCCTGACCTGCGCCAGCTCCAGCACGCTTTCCACGCTGGCAATGGTCTCCAGACAGCCGTGGTTCCCGCAGTAGCAGCGCTTGCCGTATGGGTCGACCTGGGTATGGCCAATTTCCACCAGACTGCTGCTTCCGGCGTGGAGAAGACGTCCGTCGGTAATGACGCCTGCCCCGACGTTATGATCGATAACCACCTGAATCACATCCCTCGCCCCGCGTGACGCGCCGAACAGCGCCTCCGCCATGGTCCAGGCGCTGATGTCATGCTGAATATAGACCGGCACGCCGGTATGGTTTTTCAGCACTTCGCCCAGCGGCATCTCTTTAACATCGTCGTAAAACGGCATGCGGTGAACAATGCCATTTTCGGTATCAATAATACCCGGCATGGTGATGGCAATCGCCGTTAAGCGTTCAAGCTTCTGCTGGTGACGAATAAAGAAGCGATCGATATGCGAAACAATCGCGTCGAGGAGCGGTTCCCCGGCGTTGAGCGGCAGATCAAGACGGTCTTCCACCACCAGCTTGCTGCTGAGATCGCGCAGCGCAAGGAAGATCTCCCCCCGGCTGATGCGCAGCGACAGGTAGTGCCAGGCCTCCGTCTCCACCACCAGCCCGACCGCCGGACGGCCACGGCTGCCCGGCTCCTGAATTTCCGTCTCCTGAACCAGGTGCGCTTCCAGCATCTCGCGGACAATCTTGGTAATACTGGCGGGTGCCAGCTGTGCCAGGCGCGAAAGATCGATACGCGAAACCGGACCAAGCTGATCAATCAGGCGATACACCGCGCCAGCGTTGGTCTGCTTAATCTGATCAGTATGCCCTGGCTGACTATCAGCGACCACCTCGTACTCCCTTATTTTCGAGCTTCGAAATAAACTGTTGGCTATGGTGAAGCACTTGCAGGGCTGCCGTCAAATATTTACTTAGCCATGTGATTTACTGCACATTTTTGCCCACTTTTCCCTGAAAATGCCGCCCGGCGGAGGCGTTCATCAACTGCTGTTTGAAGCGCTGTGCGGCATGGCTCTGTTCGCGATGTTTTGCCCAGACCAGCCACATCTCTGAAACGGCATCCTCTTCGGCGATGGTCACCCAGCGCATTTCGCGCAGTTGTACCCGTTTAAAGGAGGCCGGAAGAATAGACACCCCCAGTCCGGCGGCGACCAGGCCGATAATGGTCATCGCTTCCCCGACTTCCTGGGTGATGACCGGGGCAAGATCGTAGCGGCGCATCAGCCCCAGGATATCGTCATACAGACCCGTTCCGACCTGCGGGTCAAAAAAGACAAACGGCTCGTTTGCCAGCTCTGCCAGCGAAACCGCCGGACGCGACGCCAGCGGGTGATCGTGCGGGATCATGGCCATCAGCGGCTCGCGCAGGATCACCTCCCACGCCAGCGAGTCCGGCAGCTGGGTATTACGCATCAGCCCCAGATCCAGCGAACCTTCATTGAGCGGCGCGATCTGCTCGCGGGTGTTGATCTCGCGCGTTTGAATATGAACATCCGGGAAATGGCGACGGAATGACGACAGGGTTTCCGAGACGGCGCTGATAAACGGTGCGGACGAGGTAAACCCGATGCGCAACTCTCCGGTCTCCCCGAGATAGAGCCGTTCTGCCCGGGCGGCGGCGTCCTCGACCATGCTCAGAATCTGTCGGCTATCGATGAGAAACTGCTTACCCGCCGCCGTCAGGCTCACGCTGCGGTTGGTGCGGGCCAGCAGGCGCGCCCCGACCTGCTGCTCCAGGATCTGAATCTGCTGGCTTAAGGGCGGCTGAGAGATGTTCAGCCGTGCCGCCGCGCGGCCAAAATGCAGCTCTTCAGCGACGGCGACAAAGTAGCGGAGATGACGCAGCTCGATATTCATATTTCTAAAGTATCATTTGAGATTATTAATATATTAGACAGAATATTTACATTTTCCTACCCTTATCAGGTGGTCATACCCGTCACCAGAAATCACGGGGATGTTTAAGCAAGGAAACTGTGTGAGTCGTACAACTGCCATTGATATCGATCCGGCGAGCGATATCGATGATTTACCTGCAACATCGCAGCCGGTTCAGTTCATTAAACGTGGTACCCCCCAATTTATGCGCGTCACGCTGGCGCTCTTCTCCGCCGGTCTGGCGACCTTCGCCCTGCTCTATTGCGTTCAGCCGATCCTGCCCGTGCTCTCCCATGAGTTTGGCGTTTCACCCGCCAGCAGCAGCGTATCCCTCTCTATTTCAACCGGGATGCTGGCGATTGGCCTGCTCTTTACCGGGCCGCTGTCCGACGCCATCGGCCGTAAACAGGTGATGGTAACCGCGCTGATGCTGGCCTCGGTCTGTACGCTACTCTCGACCATGATGACCAGCTGGCACGGCATCCTGGTGATGCGCGCGCTGATTGGGCTCTCGCTCAGCGGTGTGGCGGCAGTCGGGATGACCTACCTCAGCGAGGAGATCCACCCGAGCTTTGTTGCCTTCTCTATGGGGCTATACATCAGCGGGAACTCGATTGGCGGGATGAGCGGGCGTCTGCTGAGCGGGGTATTCACGGACTTCTTTAGCTGGCGTATTGCACTGGCGGTCATCGGCTGTTTCGCGCTGGCATCTGCCCTGATGTTCTGGAAAATTCTGCCGGAATCGCGTCATTTCCGCCCGACATCGCTGCGCCCGAAAACGCTGTTTATCAACTTCCGCCTGCACTGGCGCGACAAGGGGCTGCCGCGCCTGTTCCTGACCGGCTTCCTGCTGATGGGCTCGTTCGTCACGCTGTTTAACTATATTGGCTATCGCCTGATGCTCTCGCCGTGGCATCTGAGCCAGGCTCTTGTCGGTTTACTCTCGGTTGCGTATTTGACCGGAACGTGGAGTTCACCGAAGGCCGGGGCAATGACCGCCCGCTATGGCCGCGGCCCGGTCATGCTGTTCTTCACATCGGTGATGCTGGTCGGCCTGCTGCTGACGCTCTTCTCCTCCCTGTGGCTGATTTTTGCCGGCATGCTGCTCTTCTCCGCGGGTTTCTTCGCCGCCCACTCGGTCGCCAGCAGCTGGATAGGCCCACGCGCGCGTCGCGCCAAAGGTCAGGCATCGTCTCTTTATCTGTTTAGCTATTACCTGGGGTCCAGCATCGCCGGGACGCTCGGCGGCGTGTTCTGGCATCACTACGGCTGGAACGGCGTGGGCGGGTTTATTGCGGTGATGCTGTGCGCGGCGTTGCTGGTGGGGGGAAGCCTGCATAAACGTCTGAGATAATATGCTCGCGGGCGGACGTCCGTTTCCCTAAAAACGGCACCAGCGTACTGGTGCCGTTTTTCGTTCAGGAATCCCAGGCCTGTTCTATCTTACCGGCTTCAAACTGCGGAGGCGGTTTTCGGAAGCGGCGCGTGAGCCATGTCAGGTAAAGGATCCCCAGCGCCGCCCAGATGAGGCCAAGCGTCAGGGACGTCGCTTCGAGGTTTATCCACAGCACGCCGACCGTGACGGCACCAATGAGCGGCAGCAGGAGATAGTGGAACCGATCTTTCCACGTTTTGTTCATCCCCTTGCGCCGCCAGAAATGGTTGTACACCGAGAGATTAACAAACGTAAACGCCACCAGCGCGCCAAAGTTGATCAGCGCCGTCGCGGTCACGAGATCGAAGTACAGGGCCGACAGCGCCACTATCCCAACCATAATGACGTTCAGGGCCGGAGTCCGCCATTTCGGATGCACGTAGCCAAACACCCGCTCTGGAAACACGTTGTCACGCCCCATCACATACAGTAAGCGAGAGACGCTGGCGTGCGAGGCCAGGCCTGAAGCGAGCGTATTCACAAACGTGGTACACAGAAACACCGACTGGAAGAGCTTGCCGCCCACGTACAGCGCGATTTCCGGCAGCGCGGCGTCCGGGTTTTTGAAGCGCGCGATCGTCGGGAAAAAGAGCTGCATGAAAAACGAGGCAACAATAAATATCAGCCCGCCATACAAAGCGGTGAGGAAAATGGCTTTGGGGATCACCCGCGCCGCGTTTGGCGTCTCTTCCGACAGCGTGGTGACCGCGTCAAAGCCGAGGAAAGAGAAGCAGACGATAGTCGCGCCGGTAATAATCGGGATCAGGTGTGCGTTCTCGCTGATAAACGGCTGGAGCGACCAGACGGTGCCGACGCCCTCGCCCTTATGCAGACCGTGCACCACGAGTATGACAAACACCACCATGATGGCGATCTGCACCAGCACAAACAGGGTGTTAAAGTTGGCGACCAGATTCACACTCTTCAGGTTCGCCAGCGTCAGGATCGTCACAAACCCCACCACCCAGACCCACGGCGGGACTTCAGGGAACAGCGCGGAAAGGTAGATCTTCGCCAGCAGCACGTTGATCATCGGCAGGAAGAGATAATCCAGCAGCGATGACCAGCCGACCATAAAACCTAAATGGGGGCCGATCGATTTCTGCGTGTAGGTGTACGCGGAGCCCGCTTCCGGGAACTGTCGTACCAGTTTGCCGTAGCTGATGGCGGTAAACATGACGCCAGCCAGCGCCAGGAGATACGAGGCGGGCACGTGGCCGTTGCTGATACCGGACACAATACCGAAGGTATCAAACACGGTCATGGGGGTGAGATAAGCCAGCCCCATCATGACCACCTGCCAGAGCTTGAGGGAACTGCGCAGCCGGGTTCTGCCGGCCATGCGCGGCGAGTCAAGAGAGGTGTTAGTCGCCATAAACCGTCCCCCCCATGCTTACCGTGGTTTGCAATCGCGCTGTCCTTAACGCAAACCTGCTTAGCAAAGGGGGAAGTTGTAAAGAACACACGCGATCGTACCAGCGCAACGTCTCTGGCTCGCACTCACAGCAGGCGCCTGACTGGCCCCCTTCGCCCTGCGGATAGTTGAACATCTGCATCATTTCCTACCTCGTCACACAGTGTCGTTAAGAAAATCCCTGTGCCGCCTGCGCTCCATAACGCGACTCCCGGGAGAAAGCTGGCGTGCCAGCGAACAGTCAGGCCAGGCTCCGCGCAGGCCGTTTGGTGATACGTGTCAGATGAAACAAAGCGGCCCCTTACCGGGGCACGTCATCAGGCGTTTTTCAGCATCCACTCAATTTCCGTTTCGGTAATCAGGCGTTCGAACTGCAGCAATTCATCGTTTTTGCAGGCGTGATAGACGTGGCAGAAACGTTCGCCCAGCCGCTCGCGAAGGCTATCGTTTTGCATAAATTCCCACAGCGCATCGCTCTGACGAATCGGGAACGGCAGTCCGTCCTGCTCCAGACCATTGCCTTCCACTTCTTCCTGCAGGGGCAAATCGTTATCCAGCCCATGTAAAATGCCGGCAAAAATCGCCGCCATCACCAGATACGGATTCGCGTCAGCGCCCGCCACCCGGTACTCGACCCGATGGTTATGGCGATCGCCGCAGGGGATACGCAGGGCAACGGTGCGATTATTGTGTCCCCATGACGCCTGCGTCGGCACGTACATCCCCGGCTGGAAACGGCGGTAGGAGTTGACGTTCGGTGCCAGCAGCGCCATGGACGCAGGCATCAGGTCGATCATCCCGGCCAGCGCGCGTTTCAGCAGCGCGGAATCCTCGCCGTTGGCGTCTGCGAGCACGTTTTCGCCTCGGTTGTTTTGCATGCTGATGTGGATATGCATCCCGCTGCCCGCATGTTCTTCATACGGCTTTGCCATAAACGTGGCGTGCATCTTATGTTTTTCCGCCATCTGCCTGACGAGACGTTTAAGCGCCAGCGCATCATCGCAGGCATCGAGCACGTTTTCCGTATGGTGCAGGTTTATCTCAAACTGGCCCGGGGAGGCCTCAGCCACTGCCCCGTCGGCGGGGATCAGCTGCAGCTGCGCCAGTTCGTCAATATCGTTCAGCACGTCAGCAAAATGGTTAAGATTATCAACCGAGTAGACCTGACTCTGCGTGTTACGCACGTCGGTCCCCGGCGCGCAGGGTGGCTGCAGATAGCCGTCGGCATCGCGTTTACGGTCAAGTAAATAGAACTCCAGCTCTACCGCTACCACGGGGAACAGGCCGCGCTGGCGCAGCTGCTGCCAGAGTCGGTTGAGTACGTTCCGCGGCTCAACGTCAAAGGGAGCGCCATCTTCATCAACCATGGTGAGCTGCACCTGACCAATGTATTCCGGGTCGGCGGCGGAAGGCGTCAGGGTGCCCGGCACCGGCACGCAGATACAGTCCGGCTCGCCGAGCTCCTGCCCCAGACCCGCCTCTTCCACGACGTTACCTAAAATGTCCATGGCGAAAACCGATGCCGGGAAATAGCAGCCTTTTTCAAGCTTGCTCAGTCCGGCAACCGGGATGCGCTTGCCGCGAAAACAGCCGTTCAGGTCGGTCAGGAGGACATCAATAAACTGGGTGTCAGGATACTTTTCTAAATAGCGCTTCACTTCCTGCGTAAAGGCGCTGCCCCGCCTCTCATCCGTGTGCTGCACAAAGTTCTCAACTTCTACGATATTGGTTTCCATGATTTACCACCGTTTTTGGGATTTGCGTTCGCTGCTCTGGACTGTCAAATATAATGTCCACCCTATCGAATCTGTATGCAAATAAATTGTTTGTCAAATGTTAAATTAAGTTTGCAAAAGGCAGATCCCGTTGCTAGATTGAGAAAATATTGAACGAAAAGGCCGTTTATCAGGCGAAAATGGCCTAAATTTAGTCCACTTTGTGAGGGCGATCATGGAAAATATAATGAACAAGCCAGTTATTGGCGTGGTGATGTGTAGAAACAGGCTTAAGGGTCATGAGACCCAGACCCTGCAAGAAAAGTACCTGAATGCCATTATTAACGCGGGGGGTTTACCGATTGCCTTACCGCATGCGCTGGCAGAGCCAGAGCTGCTCACCGCTCTGCTGCCCACCCTGGACGGGATTTACCTGCCGGGCAGCCCAAGTAACGTGCAGCCGCACCTTTATGGTGAAAACGGCGATGAGCCTGACGCCGATCCCGGGCGAGATCTTCTGAGTATGGCGCTGATTGCCGCCGCGCTCGAAAGGCGCATCCCCATTTTCGCCATCTGCCGGGGGCTGCAGGAACTCGTTGTTGCAACGGGGGGGACGCTGTATCGCCGCCTGTTCGAGCAGAACGACCTGCTCGAGCACCGGGAAGATCCTGAACTGCCGGTTGAGCTACAATACGCCCCGTCTCATGAAGTTCAGGTTCAGGAGGGAGGACTGCTGTCTCAATTAATACCAGGCTGTAACACATTTTGGGTAAACTCGTTACACGGGCAAGGTGCACGGACGTTAGGACCACGGCTTCGCGTGGAAGCCCGCTCGACGGATGGGCTGGTCGAGGCGGTCAGCGTTCATGACCACCCTTTTGCCCTCGGCGTGCAATGGCACCCCGAATGGAACAGCAGCGAGTACGCCCTGTCCCGTATGTTGTTTGAAGGTTTTATCACCGCCTGTCAAAGCCACATTGCCGAGAAGCAACGGCTTTGACCACTACCGTAAAGGAAATGCAACTATGAGCGATGACGGACTGGCGCCAGGGAAACGTCTGTCTGAGATCCGCCAGCAGCTGGGTCTCTCGCAGCGGCGTGCCGCCGAACTGTCTGGGTTAACACACAGTGCCATCAGCACCATTGAGCAGGACAAAGTCAGTCCTGCTATCAGTACGCTGCAAAAGCTGCTGAAAGTTTATGGGCTGTCGCTCTCGGAATTCTTTTCGGAACCGGAAAAACCTGATGAACCGCAGGTGGTTATTAATCAGGAAGACCTTATCGAAATAGGCAGTCAGGGGGTTTCGATGAAGCTGGTTCATAACGGAAATCCGAACCGTACGCTGGCGATGATTTTTGAAACTTACCAGCCTGGAACCACGACCGGAGAGAGGATCAAACACCAGGGTGAGGAGATCGGTACGATACTGGAAGGTGAAATATTGTTGACCATTAATGGCCAGCAATATCACCTGGTTGCGGGGCAGAGCTATGCCATCAATACCGGCATACCGCACAGCTTCAGCAACACCTCGGCAGGCATCTGCCGCATTATCAGTGCCCACACTCCCACCACGTTCTAATTACCACTCAGTCCCGGCGTAAGCGCGCTTACGCCGGGAAATATAAAAACGATCGCTGTCGGCATTTAACGGGTTAATTCCCGGGATGCCCCACGGCTTCGTATTGCCTGAAACGGCCATGCCTTTATTTATCTGATTGCGAAAGAAAGGAGTGAATATGCATTTTCAGCACCTGACTTACTGGCAGGATAAAGCAAAAAACAGCGCCATTGAGACCCGGTTATTTATTAACGGTGCCTATTGTGACGCCGCCGATAATGCCACGTTTGACACCGTCAATCCAGCGACCCAGCAGACGCTGGCGAACGTCGCACGGGGCAAGCAGGCGGACGTGGACCGCGCGGTTCAGGCCGCGCGTGCGGTATTTGAGCGCGGTGACTGGTCGCAGGCGTCTCCGGCGCAGCGCAAGGCCGTGCTCAATACGCTCGCCGATTTAATGGAACGCCATAGCGAAGAGCTGGCCTTACTGGAAACGCTGGACACCGGTAAACCCATTCGCCACAGCCTGCGCGACGATATTCCCGGCGCGGCGCGCGCCATTCGCTGGTACGCCGAAGCGGCGGATAAAGTCTACGGCGAAGTGGCGCCTACGGGTCCGGGCGAGCTGGCGATGATCGTGCGCGAGCCCATCGGGGTTGTCGCGGCCATCGTCCCCTGGAACTTCCCGCTGCTGCTGGCCTGCTGGAAGCTGGGCCCGGCGCTGATCGCGGGCAACAGCGTGGTATTGAAACCGTCGGAGAAATCACCGCTCACCGCCCTGCGGCTGGCCGGGCTGGCGAAAGAGGCGGGCCTGCCTGACGGCGTGCTGAACGTGATAAGCGGTTACGGCCACGAAGCGGGCCAGGCGCTGGCACTGCATCCGGAGGTTGAGGTGCTGACGTTTACCGGCTCTACCCGTACCGGCAAGCAGCTGCTGAAGGACGCGGGAGAAAGCAACATGAAGCGCGTCTGGCTGGAGGCGGGCGGCAAAAGCGCCAACATTATCTTTGCCGACTGTCCGGACCTGGACAAGGCCGTGAGCGCGACCGCCGCCGGGATTTTTTATAACCAGGGGCAAGTCTGTATCGCCGGCACCCGCCTGCTGCTCGAAGACAGCATCGCTGATGACTTCCTGGCAAGGCTGAAGGCGCGGGCCCGCCACTGGCAGCCGGGCGATCCGCTCGACCCCGACAGCACGATGGGGATGCTCATCGACGCCGCGCACGCCGATACCGTCCACACGTTTATTCGCGAGGGAACCCGGAAAGGTACGCTGCTGCTGGACGGGCGGGAACAATCGTGGCCTTCCGCAGTCGGTCCAACCATTTTCGTCGACATCGACCCTGCCTCCCCGCTCTGCCGGGAAGAGATTTTCGGGCCGGTGCTGGTCGTCACCCGTTTTAAAACCGAAGAGGAAGCCTTAACGCTGGCCAACGACAGTGAATATGGGCTTGGCGCGGCGGTATGGACCCGCGATCTCTCCCGCGCGCACCGCATGAGCCGCCGCCTGAAAGCTGGCTCGGTCTTCGTCAATAACTATAACGACGGTGATATGACCGTCCCCTTTGGCGGCTATAAGCAGAGCGGCAACGGTCGCGATAAGTCCCTGCACGCGCTGGAAAAATTTACCGAACTGAAAACCATCTGGATTGCCCTGGAGCCTCAATCATGACCGAACATACCACCAGCTACTACGCGGCCAGCGCGAACGCTTACGAACCTTTCCCGACGCTTAACGAATCGATCAGCTGTGACGTGTGCGTGGTGGGCGGCGGCTATACCGGCCTCTCCTCCGCGCTGCATCTCGCCGAAATGGGCTACGACGTGGTGCTCCTTGAAGGCGCGCGCATCGGCTTCGGCGCCAGCGGACGCAACGGCGGCCAGCTGGTTAACTCCTACAGCCGCGATATCGACGTGATCGAGAAAAACTACGGGCACGATGCCGCCAGAATGCTCGGGAGCATGATGTTTGAAGGCGGGGAGATCATCCGGGAGCGTATCCAGCGCTATCAGATCCAGTGCGACTATCGTCCCGGCGGGCTGTTTGTGGCGCTAAACCATAAGCAGCTGGAGACGCTGGAGGAGCAAAAAGCCAACTGGGAACGCTACGGCAACACGCAGCTGGAGCTGCTGGACGCCAGCGCCATCCGCCGGGAAGTCGACAGCGAACGCTATACCGGCGCGCTGCTGGACCGCAGCGGGGGGCACATTCATCCGCTGAACCTGGCGATCGGCGAAGCGGACGCCATTCGCCTGAACGGTGGGCGGGTGTATGAACAGTCCCCGGTGACCGCCATTCAGCACACCAGCCCGGCCGTGGTGAGCACGCAGCATGGTCAGGTGACGGCCCGCTACGTGATCGTCGCCGGGAATGCCTATCTGGGCGATAAGATCGAACCGGAGCTGGCAAAACGCAGCATGCCCTGCGGCACCCAGGTGGTGACCACCGCCCCGCTGCCGGAAGAGCTCGCCCGCACGCTGATCCCCAATAACTACTGCGTGGAAGATTGCAACTACCTGCTGGATTACTACCGTCTCACCGCCGACAACCGCCTGCTGTACGGCGGTGGCGTCGTCTATGGCGCGCGCGACCCGGACGATGTCGAGCGCCTGGTGATGCCAAAGCTGCTCAAAACCTTCCCTCAGCTGGCAGGCGTCAAAATCGACTACCGCTGGACGGGCAACTTCCTGCTGACCCTGTCGCGTATGCCGCAGTTTGGTCGTCTGGATAAAAACATCTATTACATGCAGGGCTACAGCGGCCACGGCGTGACCTGCACCCACCTGGCCGGACGGCTGATCTCGGAACTGTTGCGCGGTGACGCTGAGCGCTTTGATGCGTTTGCTAATCTTCCGCACTACCCCTTCCCGGGCGGCCGCAGCCTGCGGATTCCATTCACGGCGATGGGCGCGGCGTATTACAGCCTGCGCGATCGTCTTGGCGTATGATCGTCTTCGACAAAAGGGTATCTGACATGAGTAACCAGGAATTTCATCAGCGCAGACTTTCTGCCACCCCGCGCGGCGTTGGCGTAATGTGTAATTTCTTTGCCCGCTCGGCGGAGAATGCCACGCTTACCGACGTGGAAGGCAACGACTATATTGATTTCGCCGCCGGGATCGCGGTACTGAATACCGGCCATCGTCATCCTGAACTGGTGGCCGCAGTGGAAAAACAGCTTCACCAGTTCACCCACACGGCCTACCAGATTGTGCCGTATGAAAGCTACGTTTCATTGGCCGAAAAACTTAACGAGCTGGCCCCGGTGCAGAGCCCGGCCAAAACGGCGTTCTTCACAACGGGCGCGGAAGCGGTGGAAAATGCCATTAAAATCGCCCGGGCCCACACCGGCAGACCGGGTGTGATTGCCTTCGGGGGAGGCTTTCACGGCCGAACCTATATGACCATGGCCTTAACCGGCAAGGTCGCGCCTTACAAGCTGGGATTTGGCCCCTTCCCGGGCTCGGTTTACCACGTGCCGTATCCCTCCGAGCTGCACGGCATCACGACGCAGGATGCCATCACGGCGATAGAACGCCTGTTCAAAGCAGATATTGAGGCGAAACAGGTGGCGGCGATTATTTTTGAACCCATTCAGGGTGAAGGCGGATTCAACGTCGCCCCGCCAGAACTGGTGGCCGCCATCCGCCGTATCTGTGATGAACACGGGATCGTGATGATTGCCGACGAAGTGCAGAGCGGCTTCGCCCGAACGGGTAAGCTGTTTGCGATGGAACACTACGCGGACAAACCCGACCTGATGACGATGGCTAAAAGCCTGGCAGGCGGAATGCCGCTGTCCGGCGTGGTGGGCCGCGCCGAAATCATGGACGCGCCGGCTCCCGGCGGCCTGGGGGGCACCTATGCAGGCAACCCGCTTGCGGTGGCCGCCGCGCACGCGGTGCTGAAGATTATCGACAACGAGTCGCTGTGCGCGCGTGCCCGTCAGCTGGGCGATCGGCTGAAAGCCACGCTGGAGGAGATTCAGGGCACCTTCCCTGCGCTCGTGGCGATAAGGGGAAGAGGCTCGATGATTGCGGCGGAGTTTTTTGACCCCGAGAGCCGTGAACCGTCAGCCGCCATCGCGCAGGCGATCCAGCAAAAGGCGCTCGCCCAGGGCCTGCTGTTATTGATCTGCGGCCAGTACGGCAACGTGATCCGCTTCCTTTATCCGCTGACCATTCCGGACGCTCAGTTCAACCAGGCGCTGGCGATCCTGCAACAGGTTATGCGCGATAAGTCCTGAGTGCCCACCGAAAACCGTCTCCCGGAATGCCGGGGACGGTTTCAACGGAGGAGATCGGCACAGATTTCCTCCGCGTGGGAAATGTTGGGGAATTGGGTCCGTTTCATTGTATGCTCCCTGAAACACATCCCCGGCATGAGGAAATAAGAATTGCAAAAAACATCAGCCTATCAGTTACTTGTGAAAACCTTCCAGCGTCTCTCCCGCTTCTCGCACCTTACCTCCATCGCCAGCTGGGACATGTTCACCATGATGCCGCCCGGCGGCAGCGCCGCGCGCGGCGAGGCGCTGGCGGAGATGAGCGTCCTGCAGCATCAGATCCTGACCGATAAAAAAGTCGGCGACCTTTTAGCGGCGGCGGCAGGTGAAGATCTGAATGACGTCGAACAGGCCAACCTGCGCGAAATGACGCGCCACTACCAGCAGGCAACCCTGCTGCCGGAATCGCTGGTGGAAGCCAAATCCCTGGCGGGCAGCAGGTGCGAGCACGCCTGGCGCACGCAGCGTCCCGCCAACGACTGGCTGGGCTTTTCCGCCAACCTGAAAGAGGTGGTCAAACTCAGCCGAGAAGAGGCGCGCCTGCGGGCGGAAGCCAAAGGCTGTACGCCGTACGACGCGCTGCTGGATATTTTTGAGCCCGACATGACCAGCGCCCGTCTGGACGTTCTGTTCGGCGATATGAAATCCTGGCTGCCGGGCCTGCTGGCAAACGTCGTGGAAAAGCAGGCGCAACGTTCGTTTGTTCCTCCTCAGGGCCCATTCCCGACCGCAACACAGCGCGAACTGGGCCTGGAAGCCATGAAAATGCTCGGCTTCGATTTTAACGGCGGTCGCCTCGACGTGAGTGCGCACCCGTTCTGCGGCGGCGTACCGGAAGACGTGCGCATCACCACGCGCTACGACGAGGATGAACTGCTCAGCGCGCTGTTTGGCGTGATCCACGAAACCGGACACGCGCGCTATGAACAAAACCTGCCGCGCGCATGGGCAGGACAGCCGATTGCCCTCGCCCGCTCAACCGCGATCCACGAATCCCAGAGCCTGTTCTTTGAGATGCAGCTGGGACGCAGTGAAGCCTTCCTCAAACATCTTCTCCCTGCGGTGCACGCCCGCTTTGGCAGCCAGGCGGCGTTCAGCGAAGAGAATTTTATTGCCTGGAACCAGCGCGTGAAGCCGGGCTATATCCGCGTCGATGCGGACGAAGTGAGCTACCCGGCACACGTGGTGCTGCGCTATGAGATTGAGCGCGCGCTGATCAACGGCGAGATCGAAGTGGACGATATCCCTGCCCTGTGGGACGAGAAAATGCAGGCCTGGCTCGGGTTATCCACCAAAGACAACTACCGCAACGGCTGTATGCAGGATATCCACTGGACCGACGGCGGTTTTGGCTACTTCCCATCCTATACGCTGGGGGCCATGTATGCCGCACAGCTGTTCCACGCCGCGAAAACGGCGCTTCCGGGTCTGCAGGCCTCCATCGCTGAGGGCGATTTTTCCGCACTCTTTGAGTGGCTGCGTCAGAACATCTGGCAGCACGGCAGTCGCTTCAGCACGTCGCAGTTAATCACCCAGGCGACGGGTGAAGATCTGAATATCCGTTACTTCCGCGAGCATCTGACCTCCCGTTATTTGTAATCTGTTTGGCCGGGGATGAGGGACCTCAGGTAAAGAAGTCGTATGTTCCCCCTCACCCCAGCCCGTATACCCTCATGGGAGAGGGAGCCGTCTGTGCAGGACCCCGGCAATGTACATATGGTTACACGCCGATACCAATCACTCACGGAAACCCCGAATTTACAGGGATATAGTTATTTCAACGGCCCCGCAGTGGGGTTAAATGAAAAACCAAATTCGAGGGTATGAACATGAAAAAAGTATTAGCTCTGGTTGTTGCCGCTGCTATGGGTCTGTCTTCTGCTGCGTTCGCTGCTGAAACCACTGCTGCACCGGCTGCTGCGGCACCTGCTGCAACGACCACCGCGGCGCCAGCAAAAACTGTCCATCACAAGAAACATCATAAAGCCGCTAAACCGGCTGCAGAGCAAAAAGCCCAGGCCGCTAAAAAGCACCACAAAAAAGCGACCAAACCAGCTGCAGAGCAGAAAGCCCAGGCTGCTAAAAAGCACCACAAAAAAGCGACCAAACCGGCTGTAGAGCAGAAAGCCCAGGCTGCTAAAAAGCATCACAAAAAAGCAGTAAAACACGAAGCTGCTAAACCAGCTGCACAGCCAGCTGCGTAAGAGTACAAGCTAAACCGTGCCCTTCGGGGCACGTTGGTAAACCGGCGCTGAACCGGAACAGGTTCCGCGCCGTTTTTTTTCCCGGAGGGCGTATGCTGCGGCGCTATCGGTTTGAGCTGATTCTGATCCTGCTTATTTTATGCGCGCTCATCGCCAGCCATTTTTATCTTTCCTGAATGTAGCACGCTGATTTTACTCCCACTTTAGCGCTGTCCCGTCTATAGTATTTTCATAGGGTTCACTTTTAATAATCATAATTACCCCCACCAGAGTGAGATATGCGTAAATCTGTTGTGTTGTTACTGGGAACGTTTGGTCTTTTTTCTGGATTCTCACATGCGGATGATGGCGGTGATGACACCATTAGCGCGAAAGAGCTAAAGACGCTTTTTTTCAATCATGACGACCGTACGCGCGTCGCCGATCCCACCCAGGCGCCCTGGGATGCTATAGGTCAACTGGAAACCGCCAGCGGTAACTTATGTACTGCGACGCTGATTACCCCTCAGCTTGCCCTGACGGCAGGTCACTGTCTGTTAACGCCGCCAAACGGCAAGCCGGATAAAGCGGTGGCCTTGCGGTTTGTGTCGCAAAAAGGCACCTGGCGCTATGAAATCCACGGCATTGAAGGCCGGGTCGATCCGTCTCTCGGCAAACGGCTGAAACCGGATGGTGACGGCTGGATCGTGCCACCGGCGGCCGCCTCATGGGACTTTGGCCTGATCGTTTTACGCTACCCCCCTTCCGGCATTACGCCGCTGCCGTTATTTGACGGCGATAAAGACGAACTCACCGCCGCGCTGAAAGCCGCCGACCGGAAGGTGACGCAGTCCGGCTATCCTGTCGACCATCTGGATACCCTTTACACCCACACCGACTGTATTGTGACGGGCTGGGCGCAAACCAGCGTACTCTCGCACCAGTGTGATACGTTGCCGGGCGACAGTGGTTCACCGCTGATGCTGAAAACAGATAACGGCTGGCAGTTGATTGGCGTGCAGAGCTCTGCACCGGCGGCGAAAGATCGCTGGCGGGCCGATAACCGGGCCTTGTCCGTGACCGGTTTTCGCGACAAGCTGGAAGCGCTGGCGCAGCAGTAAATCAGCATCGTCTGACCTGATGTAATGCCCTGATTGACTCAATCGGCATCGGCTGGCTGAACCAGAAACCCTGCAGTTGATCGCAGCCAGCCAGCCGCAGCAGTTTCATTTGTCTTTCGGTTTCGACCCCTTCGGCGACCACCGCCATCCCCAGCGCGTTGGCGATCCGCACCGTGCCGCTCACCAGAATAAAGAGCAGGATCAGGGCCGATGCCAGCACGACAATCTGGGTGATATCAGAGGATGCCGCCCGGGCGGCCTGCGCTCCCGGAAGCCGTGCCTGCCAGTTAAGATAGCCCAGCAGCTCCCCTGCCGAGCTGCGCAGCGGCATACTCAGCTCGTTAATTTTATCCGGCGTAAAGTGCAGGTTATCGATCTGAAAGGTCGACCCCAGGTCGGATAAAATTCTGGCGTTCAGATGACGGGTGATTACCAGATAGCGGCGCGTTCCGTCGGTAACCTGTAATCTTCCGACCATCGGGCGAATCAGCCCAATGCCCACAAAGGCGACGCCGCTTCGCGTTTTGCTGATCCCGGCATAGATATTTTTATCGCCTGACAGGGCGCGCGCGTGCTGAGCAATAAGCGCCTTCAGCCCCTTACCGAAAAAATCGAGATTCGTCTCCTGAAATGGCTGACTTTGAAACGATCCCCAGATGACGTTGAAATGCTCATCAAGCACGAAGGTGCCATCATAGAGGTTGTTGATTTTAAAGCCGGCGCCCCAGGTGTTATACAACCAGTTGGTATCGAGCGTGGGACGGTAGGCCTCCCGCACCGCATCGTCCCAGACGGCGTTATCCAGCACCAGCGAGGAGACGCGGTTGACCGATGTCTGAATGGCCCCCTGCACGGAAAGCGCCGCGCGGTGTTCATCAATTTCATTGGTTTTTGTGCTGATAAGATGCAGGGAAAGATAGAGGAGTGCGACGACGGAGATGATTAAGCCGATGCCCGCCATAAAGACCATGGCAAACAACGTTCTCGCGGTGGGAATATTGCGCCAGCTTAATGTGCGATACATCCGCCATCCTCTTCAGGGTTTTGCTTTTCTAAGCGTAATACAGGCAGCGAATTTCGCTGCCTGTAAAGGATGGCTTTATGAGCGTCAGGCGAGTTTTATCATAATCATACCGGCAAGCAGCAAGATGAGTCCCATCCAGCCCTTGTTATTTAAACGCTGACCGAAGAGCACCCAGCCTGCGGCCAGCGTGGCGGCGATACCAAAACCGCCCCACAGCGCATAGGCCACCGACAGGTCAATCCCTTTTACCGCCTGGGACAGCGCGCTGAACGCGCCCAGAACCGCGGCAATCGACATCAGGCCGTAGAGCTTACGGCGAAAACCATCGGAGAATTTCAGCAGAACGTTCGCCAGAATTTCCAGCACGATGGCAAACCCCAGCCAGGCCGCATGAACCCACTCAAACTGTTGCATGGTTCTGCTCCTTCTGCACTTTAGACGGCTTACGGGTACCTGATTTAATCAGCACAATACCCGCGACCAGCGTCGTTAATCCGGCGACCTTCATTGTTGTTAATGTTTCGTCAAATATCAGCACGCTGAACAGCGTAATCAACAAAATACCGATCCCTTCCCACAGGGCATACGCGACGCCCAGCGCAATTTTTTTCACCGCAAATGAGAGGAAAATATAAGAAAGCGAAATCATCACCAGCATCAAAATAAAACCGGTATTGCCATCGCTGACGCTTGCCCACTTCATCGACAGCGTGCCGGTAATTTCAGCAATAATAGCCAGTGCTAATAAAATCCAGTAAAACATGTTTTTCTCCTGCTTGAGAATATAATCCATCGTGGCCCGCTGCGTGCAGCAAACCCAAAAATACGAATTGAAATCAGTCAGCTAAGCGCTTAGCGCCAGCTCAGGCAGAAGAAATGACTAGAGTGCGGTGCGCCAGTGTTGCTCACCAGAAAGCAGGCAGAAAGAGGTGGAGTATACAGCAGTATTGTTTGAAGAGTACGTCCTGAACATATTGTCCATAAAATTACAATTATCCGCGTTGTTGCTTCTCGTCTTTGCGGATGAGAATTGTCCTCGGTAGTTAAACACACCGAATTTGTACCATAAGCCAGGATTTTACTCAAAGTCTTTGCAATTCTTTACCCACCCCGTTTGATTTTGGTTAGTTTATTGCAACGCCTTTCGCCTTTATTATAAAAATAACGAAAATTGCGGAGTCACCATGGCTAAACCCATCATTACCCTGAACGGGTTAAAAATTGTCATCATGCTGGGCATGCTGGTGATCATATTGACAGGCGTGCGCTTTGCCGCCGACATTATTGTGCCCTTTATTCTGGCCCTGTTTATTGCGGTGATCCTCAACCCGCTGGTGCAGCGCATGACGCGGCTGCGCGTCCCGCGCGTGCTGGCCATCACGCTGCTTATCAGCATCATTATTGTGGCGATGGTGCTGCTGGTCGCTTATCTGGGCACCTCGCTCAATGAACTGGCGCGAACGCTGCCGAAATATCGCTCTTCGCTGGCGATCCCCCTGCTGCAGCTGGAGCCCTGGCTGCAGCGCGCGGGGATCGAAGTCTCGGTTGAGGAACTCCTGAAATATATCGACCCCAATGCGGCGATGACGATCGTCACCAGCCTGCTGACGCAGCTTTCCAACGCCATGACCTCCATTTTCCTGCTGTTCTTAACGGTGGTGTTCATGCTGCTGGAGGTGCCCCAGCTGCCGGCAAAGCTGCAGCAGATCATGGTCCGTCCGGTTGAAGGAATGGGGGCGATTCAACGCGCGCTGGACAGCGTTTCCCGCTATCTGGTGCTGAAAACCGCCATTAGCCTGGTGACGGGCGTTGTCGTCTGGGTGATGCTTCTGGCGCTGGACGTCCGCTTCGCGTTCGTCTGGGGGTTACTGGCGTTTGCGCTTAACTACATTCCCAACATCGGCTCCGTGCTGGCGGCGATCCCCCCTATCCTTCAGGTGCTGGTTTTCAGCGGACTTTATGACGCGCTGATCCTGCTGGCCGGATACCTGGTCATCAATCTGGTGTTCGGTAACATACTGGAACCGCGCATGATGGGCCGGGGCCTGGGGCTCTCCACGCTGGTGGTCTTTTTGTCCCTGATATTCTGGGGCTGGCTGCTCGGGCCCGTCGGGATGCTGCTCTCCGTTCCGCTCACCATCATCGTCAAGATTGGTCTGGAGCAGACGGCGGGCGGGCAAAGTATCGCCGTGCTGCTGAGCGATATGAGTCATAAATAGCCGTCATTCCGCCATCGACAGGAGGGGCTTGCGGGTCCTTCCACCTTCACGATAAGCGCTGAGCGCCCTTCGCCACTCCGCCAGCGGGTACACCGTAACGTCGCTGTACTCACTGTCGGGCAACCTCAGCCAGATGCGATCGAACTCCGCGCGCCACGCCTCAACGCTGAGCGCATCCAGACCGTTTCGGATATGGAACCACGCCACGCGCGGCGCAGGCCGCCGCTGTGTAAAGGCTTGCCCGGACAGCAGCCCGTAGCAAACAAACATGCCCGGCTCGGGCATCACGCTGAGGATCGCTTCCGCAAGCGGCCCGCCGGTGGCATCGTAGACGATATCGCTACGGGCGGCGACGGTGCCGATTCTGTTTGCGTCATGCTGTGCGACAGGCGTGATGCCCATCGCCTCCAGCCGTTCAGCATGCACGGCAGAACGGTGAATGCCGTACACCGCTTCCGCCCCCGCCTGACGCGCCCACTGCCCCAGCAGGATGGCGCAATCGGATCCCGCAGCCGTGAGCAAGACCTGCTTTCCGCGCGGCGGGTAGCGGGTCAGCATCATCTGCGCCGCCAGCGGGTTGATGTAGGCCCGCGCGGCCAGGCGCGAGTCGACAGCGTCCGGAACGGGTATCGCATACTCTGCCGGGCAGTCCACATAGCGCTGCCAGGTGCCCTGACCGCGCAGCGGCAGGACGCGCTTACCCACCAGATGCTTAAACGAGGCGGGCGCCCCGGTGACAACCCCGACACCTTCATACCCCGCGACGGCGGGTAACGGGGTTCGGTGGCGATAGGCACCGGTGATGGGGATAAGATCGGACGCGTTGACCGGAGAAAACAGCATCCGCACGCGGAGCTGTCCGGGCGCAAGCGCGCCCAGCGGCGCGTTTTCAGGTTGCAGAACAGAGTCTGGCTCGCCAAACCGGCGATACCAGAGGGTCAGGTTTTCCATTACGATCTCAAGGCTGATAGCGGAACTACTCGCGCCAGCCCATTGCCGGTGCGACATGTTTGAGAATAGACTCAATCACGTGCGCATTATAATCCACCCCCAGCTGGTTCGGTACGGTCAGTAAGAGCGTATCCGCCTCGGCAATCGCCTCGTCTTTTTTCAGCTGTTCAACCAGCTTGTCCGGCTCCGCGGCATAGCTGCGCCCGAAGATGGCGCGCGTTTTCTCATCAAGATAACCCACGCTATCGCTGTCGTTGCGGCTGGCACCGAAATACATCCGGTCACGGTCGTCCATCAGCGCAAAAATACTGCGGCTAACCGACACGCGCGGCTCGCGCGTATGCCCTGCGTCTTTCCAGGCCTGACGGTACGCGCGGATCTGTTTTGCCTGCTGAATATGGAACGGCTCGCCGGTTTCATCGTCCTTCAGCGTTGAGCTTTGCAGGTTCATGCCCAGTTTTGCCGCCCATACCGCCGTCGCATTAGAACCCGCGCCCCACCAGATACGCTCGCGCAGCCCTTCTGAATAAGGCTCCAGACGCAGCAACCCTGGTGGATTGGGGAACATGGGCTGTGGGTTCGGTTTGGCAAACCCTTCCCCACGCAGCACCTCAAGCAGCACCTCGGTATGACGACGCGCCATATCCGACTCGTTTTCCCCTTCCTGCGGGACATAGCCGAAATGCCGCCAGCCATCAATAACCTGCTCCGGTGAGCCCCGGCTGATGCCCAGCTGCAGGCGACCGCCGGAAATCAGATCCGCCGCGCCCGCATCTTCGGCCATGTACATCGGATTTTCATAGCGCATGTCGATTACGCCGGTGCCAATTTCGATGGTTTTTGTTTTTGCCCCTATAGCGGCCAGCAGAGGGAACGGCGAGCTAAGCTGTCGGGCGAAGTGGTGCACGCGGAAATAGGCGCCGTCTGCCCCCAGCTCTTCAGCCGCCACGGCTAAATCGATGGACTGCAGCAGCGTATCGGCCGCCGAGCGCGTGCCGGACTGCGGTGAAGGCGTCCAGTGACCAAAGGATAAAAATCCGATCTTTTTCATAACCCTGTGTCCTGATAATGCGTTGCGTTCTGTCCACTTTACGCATTACCCGGTAAGAATAAATGCCGTTTATTTAACGGAATGGTTCAAATAAATTGACATAACTGACGGGTTCGTCACGACGCAACGTTATGGGATATACTCTTCCCCACTCTTTTCATGGCAGGTAAAACCGGCAATGGCTTTGATCCCCAAAAACTACGCGCGGCTGGAAAGCGGCTATCGCGAAAAAGCATTAAAAATTTATCCCTGGGTGTGTGGACGCTGCTCGCGCGAGTTTGTCTATTCCAATCTGCGTGAACTCACGGTTCACCATATCGATCACGACCATACCAACAACCCGGAAGATGGCAGCAACTGGGAGCTGTTGTGCCTGTTTTGCCACGATCACGAGCATTCGAAATACACCGAAGCAGATCGGTACGGCACCACCGTGGTGGCCGGGGAAGACGCGCAAAAAGACGTGGGCGTCGCCACGTTTAACCCGTTTGCCGATTTAAAGGCGATGATGGATAAAAAGAAATAAACCTCTCGCCCCCTCGCTCACATCATGATCCGCGAATTTAGAATGTCCAGGTGATAGCGGCGGTTGCAGACCCCTCATTACGCCGCATCACGATCGGGCTTTGATTGGCATGGTCGCCAAGCCAGGTATAGTCCGCGCTGAGGACAGTTCCCCAGTGAGCATCGAACTGATGGCTCCAGGTCAGGCTGGTGTCGACGCCGTAAAATCCACCCGGCGCAGCATAGCGGCGATAGCCGGTGCGACGGCTCTGCTGCTCACTGACCCCATACCAGGTATTCAGGTAACGGCTGTCGCCAAACAGGGCCGCAGACTGAAAGGCTATCGTGTCCTGGTTATTTTGTACCGGGATCAGCGTAACGGAGGCCTGATAGCTTGCCCCCTGACTGTCGGTTAACGGCAGCGTCGCTTTGCCTTCCATGCTCAGCCATGGCGCAGCCTGCCAGCCTACGGCAAGGCCGGTATTCAGGGTGGCATCAATATCCCCCATCCCTTTCAGGTTGTTTGCTCCCTCGCGCCAGCCAGAATTTTTATCTGCCCTTCCGGGGTCGTAGCCCAGCGTGTGTTCGAAATACCAGCCGCTGTCGTTTTGCAGGTCATATCCCACCCCTTTTTGTGCATCAACAAAGAAAGCGCCTTTGCGTCCCTGCAGCACAGGAACCACCTGCCACACCTGCTTGTCTGAGCCTGAGTAACGCGGGGCATATTGCCCTCCCAGCCCGACGGTTAAGGAATCAGACGCGGTGTCATCATCCGCCTGCGCGGCGGATGCCACGACCATCAGAAGCGGGACGGACATATACAGGACTTTTTTTATCGCTATCATACTGCTCTCCTTACAGACGCTGGCGTCTCCTGAGACAGGAACAGCCACACAATGTTGGCGCAGTATGATTTGGCTGAATCAATGAATCGTCGGGATAGTGTTAAGAAATGGTCAAGGTGAACGGATGTTATCCAGAAGAGTGCTGATTATTGAAGATGACGCCGACGCGGCTGGCGTGCTCGAAGCCTATTTACGGCGTGAAAATTACGACGTGACCATTACCGGAGACGGTCTTTCCGGGCTGGATATGGCGCAGCGGTGGAAGCCCGACCTCATCCTGCTGGACGTGATGCTGCCGGGACTTAATGGCACCGAGGTGCTGGCGGGCCTGCGTCGTAAAAGCGATGTGCCGGTGATCATGGTCACGGCCATGGGGGATACTCCCGATCGCATTGGCGCCCTGCGTTACGGTGCCGATGATTACGTTGTGAAGCCTTATCATCCGGGCGAAGTGGTAGCGCGGGTGCAGGCGGTGCTGCGGCGCAGCAGTAAAAAAGAGACAGAGGAAAAGATCCTTCGCTGGCAAACGCTGGCGGTGGATGTCGCCGCCATTGTGGCGTGCGTGGACAACGGCGACGACGCGCCTGTGATGCTCGATCTTACGCCAACGGAATTCTCACTTCTGGCAACGCTGCTGCGCTCGCCTGCGCACCCGTTCTCCCGCCAGTATTTACTGGAACACTGTTTGCCGGAAAGCGAGGCGCTGGAGCGCGTTGTCGACACCCATATTTATAACCTGCGTAAAAAACTCGAGGCCGTGGGAATTTCCGGCGTGCTGATCAACGTGCGCGGCGTGGGTTACAGGTTCAGACAGCCATGATAAAAAACCGGCACGCCTCTCTGTGGCGCTGGATTTGCGCGCGCATCCTGGCGCTGGCTATCGGCAGCGTGATCGTCATTGCCACCTGCATGTGGCTGCGCTATGCGGTACAGAACTACTGGATCATGGGCAGGATGCCGCCGGCAGTCCGGCAGGAGTTTCTTACGCTCAGCCAGAACCCGCAGGCCAATCCGGCCCGCTTCCACACGATTGTGGATACCTGGTGGGGCCTGAGCTATTCCACGCCGTCCATCGCCTCAGCGGACTGGGTCACGGTGGCCCTGCTGGTGCTGGTGATGATCCCGTTTATTGTGGTGATGGGGCTCAAACACGCCCGCCCGCTGGCGCTGCAGTTCAGCCGCCTTCGCGATGCGGCAAAGGATGTCGCCGAAGGGCAGTTTGGCCGTCAGGCAGAGCTCATCAAGGATGCACCGGCAGAAATGGTCAGCTTTGCGGCGGACTTTAACTCCATGACGGGGCAACTGGCCCGCTATGAGAAAGAGCTCCGCGCCTCGCACGTCGCGATGGCGCACGAGCTGCGCTCGCCCCTGACGGCCGCCATCGGGCGTCTGCAGGGCATGTTAGACGGCGTGTTTGATGCCAGCCCGGCGCAGCTGGGCATGGTGATGAAACAGCTCCAGCACCTCAACCGCCTCACCGACGAGCTCCACCTTCTCTCTTTGGCAGACGCGGGTAACCTTGTGCTGGAGGACCAGCCGTTCTGTCTGGATGAGCTGATTCAGGAGCGGGCTGCCTGGATCATGCCCCAGGCGGATGCGCATCATTTCAGGATAACGCTGCGTAACCCGCACACCAGCCCCTTCCGGGGCGATGCGTTCCGTATGGGGCAGGTCGTTACTATCCTTATGGAAAATGCGCTACGCTACGGGCGCGAGGGCGGCCACCTTGAGGTGGCGCTGCATTACGCCAGCGGGCATTACATCCTCGAATTCACCGATGACGGGCCGGGCGTGTCGCCCCAGTTCTTACCGGAAATGTTTAAACGCTTTAGCCGCGAGGAGCAGTCCCGCGCGCGGCATTCCGGCGGCAGCGGCCTCGGTTTGTCCATCGCCCGGGCGATTTGCGAGGCGCATGGGGGTGAGATTAGCGCGTCATTACCGGAAACCGGCGGCCTTGCGGTGCGCATTTTGTTGCCCTGGCTGCCGTCCGATAATGAAAATCTCCCCTCTTGATAAAGCCTTGACAGAACATCGAATCTTTCTCGACGTAGCGCGCATTTAATAACGCCATTCCCTTTATGGAGCGGCGTTATGTCAGACGAATTTTTTCTCTCCCTCCGCCACTGCCTGCATCATTTGTACGGCGTGGCGCGCACCCTTTCCTGGCTGCATTTTCTTCCCCTGGCCCTGCTTGCGCTGGCGATTTTTCCGCTGACCGGCTGCGGTGATAAACACGAAAACAAACCTGATCCAGTGCGTAAGGTACGCTACGTCGTCGTTGGCTCCGCCCAATCCCTTCCCGCGCTGGAAAGAACCGGTGAGATCCATGCCCACGATGAAACGACCCTGAGCTTTCGCACCGGAGGCCGGATACTGACGCGTAGCGTTGATATTGGCGACCGGGTCACTGCCGGACAGCTGCTGGCCACGCTTGATAATACGACCGGGCAAAACCAGCTGGACAGCGCCGCGGCCGACTATGAAGGCGCCAAAGCCTCTGCCCAGGTCGCCGCGCTTAACGTCAGTCGCATGCAAAAGCTTATGCCAACGGGCGCGATAGCCCGCACGCAGCTCGACAGCGCCCGGGCTGACTGGCTTGTCGCCCGCGCGCGCTTAAAAAGCAGCGAGGCCGCATGGCGAAATGCCCGCGAAAGCCTCGGCTGGACGCGACTTATCGCTCCACAAGCGGGCGTCATCACGGCCGTGAGCGCCTCTGCGGGACAGGTTGTCAGCGACGGCCAGTCCGTTCTGACGCTGGCGACCGGGGAAGCCCGCGACGTGGCGTTTGATATTGCCGCGCCCGATGCGATCCCGCCTCTGGATAAGGCGGTTTTGCAGGTTTCCCTGCTCAGCGACCCGTCGGTGCAGGCGTCTGCCGCACTGCGGGATATCACCCCGCAGGCCGATCCTCAGACCCGCACGTGGCGCGTCAGAGCCACCCTGCAAAACCCGCCGGAGGCCATGGCGCTGGGCGCCAGCGTCACCGTGACGTTGCTCTCCGCCGCCCCGCACGGGTACGCGCTTCCCGCGTCGGCGCTGACCCGAGCCAGCGACAAACCGGCGGTTTTTGTGATTACCCCGCAGTCGCGGGCGCAGCTGCGCGTGGTGGTGCCCGTCGGCTATACGGCCACCTCCGTCATGATTGCCTCCGGCCTTGAGCCCGGCGACAGGGTGATTACGGCGGGCGTGAGCACATTACGACCCGGCGAGCCGGTGATGGCCGGAGAGGTTCAGCCATGAACACAGGATCGGAAGCCCAATTTAACCTCTCCGCCTGGGCGCTGAAGAACCAGCAGATGGTCAGCTTTTTCATGCTGCTGGTGATTGCGATGGGCGTGTTCTGCTATGAGAAGCTGCCGCGTAACGAAGATCCGGCATTCACCATTAAAACGGCCGTCGTCTCCGCACAGTGGCCGGGAGCCTCCGTGACGGATACCACCCGCCTGCTGACCGATACGCTTGAAAAAAAGCTGCAGGAAACGCCCTGGCTGGACTATCTCGAAAGTGAAACCCGTGCCGGACGCACCGTTATCCACGTCAACCTCCGTGATGATACGCCCCCGCAACGCGTGCCCGATATCTGGTATCAGGTTCGCAAAAAAATGCAGGACATCGCGCCGTCCCTGCCCGAAGGGGTGCAGGGTCCTGCCGTGGATGACGAGTTTGACGACACGTTCGGCACAATTTACGCCTTTATTCCCGAAGGCTTCACGTTGCGGGAGGTGCGGGATAGCGCAGAGACAATACGGCGCGAACTCATGTCCCTGCCGGATATGGGCAAAACCACCCTGCTGGGCGAACAGCAGGAGCAGTGGGTTCTCGCCTTTTCTCCGGCGCGCCTGGCCGGTATGGGGCTGGATATTCAGGACGTTGCCGACGCCCTCCGGGCGCAAAACGCCGTTGTCCCGGCAGGAACGATGCGTACCGGGCAGGAGAACATGGCGATAAAGGTCAGCGGGGCGCTCACTACCGAAGAGAGTTTGCGCGCCGTCACGCTGCACGTTAACAATCGCTATATTCCGCTGACCGACATTGCCACCGTCACCCGGGAAATCGCCGAGCCACCGGCCCCGGCCTACCGGGTGAACGGCAAACCGGCTATCGGACTGGCGGTGTCGATGGCGCCGACAGGCAACATGCTGCGTTTCGGTGCTGCGCTGAACGCAAAAATGGCGGCCCTCAGCGCCGGGCTGCCGCACGGTATTGAGATGGTGAAAGTCGCCGATCAGTCAGCGGTGGTGAGTGAAGCGGTAAGCGGGTTTATCCGGGTACTTATCGAAGCCGTTGTTATCGTGCTGGCGGTTTCATTTGTCTCGCTGGGTTTGCGGGCCGGACTGGTGGTGGCGACGGCCATTCCGCTGGTGCTTGCCATGACGTTTGTCGGCATGATGCTCGCCGGCATCGGCCTTCAGCGTATCTCGCTCGGGGCGCTGATCATTGCCCTGGGCCTGCTGGTGGATGACGCCATGATCGCCGTCGAAACGATGGTCTCCCGACTGGAAGCGGGGGATTCCCGTCGACTCGCGGCCACCTATGCATTCAAAACGACGGCCTTCCCGATGCTCACCGGTACTCTGGTCATGATTGCCGGTTTTATTCCCGTTGGTTTTGCGGCCTCCAGCGCCGGCGAATACTGCTTCTCTCTGTTTGCGGTGGTGCTCATCGCCCTGCTCTGCTCCTGGGCCGTCGCGATCCTGTTTTCGCCGCTAACGGGCACGTGGCTGCTGCCGGAAAAAGTCAGACATCACGCGGCAGGACCGGGAAGGATCGCGCGCGGGTATGGACGGCTTTTACGCCTGGCGCTCCGCCACCGTCTCGCTACCGTACTGATTGCGCTTGCCGCGCTGGGGCTGTCAGCGTACGGCACGACGTTTATGCAGGGCGAGTTTTTCCCCGCCTCGGACCGGCCCGAGTTGCTGGTCAGCCTGACGCTTCCGGCCAACGCGTCGCAGCCGGAAACGCTCAGAGAGGTGGAAAAGCTGGAAAAAGCGCTGGCCGACAACAGCAATATCGATCGCTTTTCGACGTACGTTGGCTCAGGCGCCATCCGTTTTTACCTGCCGATGGACGTGCTGCTGGAAAATGAAAATATCGCCCAGATGGTTGTGGTCGCGAAGGATCTTGCGGCGCGGGATCGTCTGCACGCACAGCTCAACACGATCCTGGCGACGCAATTTAGCGACATCATCACCCGCGTGTCGCCCCTTGAGCTGGGGCCTCCCGTCGGCTGGCCCATCAAATACCGGGTGAGCGGGCCGGATTATCTGCAGGTCCGGGCGCTTGCGAACCGTCTCACGGACGCGATTGGCCGCTCCCCGTTCTCACGCGACGTTAACCAGACGGCCGGAGAGCCGGAGAGGGTCATCACCCTTAAGGTGAATCAGACGGCGGCCAGAGCGGCGGGAATATCGTCAGAAAGCCTTGCCCGCACGCTGAATACCGTCTGGTCCGGCAGCGTTGTCACGTCCATCAGAGATAATGACCGCCTTGTCGACGTGGTGCTCAGGGCCGAGGACAGCGCGCGCCAGAGCACCGCCACTTTCTCCTCACTCACGATTCAGGGGAATGACGGTAAAAAAATTCCGCTCAGCGCCGTCGCAACGCCGGTCTGGGGCGTGGACGATCCGGTCATCTGGCGCCGCCAGCGCGTGCCCTTTATCACGGTGCAAACCGACCTCGCCCCGGGGCTGAGGGCTGAAGCGGTATCCGCCGCGCTGCGTCCGGCGGTCGATAAACTGCGCGCGAGCCTGCCCGCAGGTTACAGCATTGAAGAAGGCGGCGCGGTTGCCGAATCGGATAAGGGGAACAGCTCCGTCTTTACCGTTCTTCCGGTGACGCTGGTCATCATGCTGATGCTGCTGATGCTTCAGCTGCGGCGATATTCCCGGGTGCTGCTGGCGCTCCTGATGGCCCCGTTTGGTTTACCGGGGATCGTGCTGGCTATGCTGCCTGGCGGCACGCCGATGGGGTTTGTCGCGCTGCTGGGCGTCATCGCCCTGGCGGGGATGATCGTGCGTAACGCGGTAATATTGATTAGCGAGGTTGACAGCAATCTTGCTCAGGGGATGGCAAACGATGCCGCAATTATGGCAGCGGCGGAGCACCGGGCCAGACCCATCTGTCTGACCGCCTGTGCCGCCATTCTGGGGATGATCCCCATCTCTCACCAGGTTTTCTGGGGCCCAATGGCCTATGCCATCATCGGCGGGCTGCTGGCTGCGACGCTGGTGACGCTGACCGTGTTACCCGCGTCGTTTAGCCTGCTGTTACAGTGGGGGGCTCAGCGCAAAGCCGCAGCCGACGGGCCGGGCTGAGTCCCCATCGTTCTCCGATTACGCGGCGGTCAGCGCAAAACGGTCTTTCAGGACATGGCGGATGTCCTCCTCCGCCAGCTGCCGCGTTTCAGTGCCGTTCGCCGTGATGGTTTTCAGCATATCGCCCAGCAAAATCTGGCGTCCTTCCGGGCTGTGCACCACCACCACCCGCTTCTGCACAAAGATCGCATCCGGGTGCGTGGAGTTCAGGTAGTTGGCCGGGACAAAATCAATCCACTCCTGAGGCGTGAGATCGAAGCCGTATTGTCGGGCCCATTCGCCTTCCACCTTCGCCTCGAGCAGATACTCGCCCTCCGCGCTGCGGCTCAGGCGAAACGTGTCGAAATCCTGGGTGATTTCCACGTCAAGCGTGTCCAGCGCCATTGGCGCGCGGATGCCGTAGCTGCCGAAGCCGAGATCGCAAAGCCACTGACGGCTCTCCACCTCGGCGATGAGCGCCATATGGGTTTTTGGCCGCCGCGCGGGGTAGAACATCGGGCGCGCCGCCACAAAACGGTAAGGTATCCCTAACGCTTCCAGCGCCATGGCAAAAAGCCCGTTCACCTCATAGCAGTACCCGCCGCGCCCTTTCTTTAGCACCTTCTCGGCAATGTCGTCTGGTGCCAGCGAGACAATTTTCCCCGCCTGCACGTCCAGATTTTCAAAGGGAACGGAAAAGATCTGATGACGCATCAGCGCATGCAGGGTGGACGTATCGGCCGCCGCCGGCCCGGTGTAGTTTATGCGTTTGAAATACGAGGAAATGTCGAAATTATTGCTGTGCATAATGCCTCCTTGTCCTGAACATGCCGGACACTATAGATGGCGCACATCATTGGCTGTATAGTCAGTTTTATCGAAAATTAGCCTGAACAGATACCCATGTCTGCCCCCTCCCCACACTATCGCCGGATTGCTGAGCGTCTGCGCCTCACGCTCTCTTCAGGCGCATTGCGAGTCGGTGACCGGATGATCTCCGCGCGTAAACTGGCCGAACGCGAGCACGTGAGCCTTCCGACGGCGCTGGAGGCCCTTCGCTGCCTTGAGGCTGAAGGGCTGATCGTTGCGCGACCGCGTTCAGGTTATTACATCCACCAGATCAGCCTCCCTCCGCGCGCGGAGCCCGCGCGTTCCACGCCGGGCCCGGTGCCCGTGACTATGTCCGCCGTGGCCCGGTCGCTGTTCAGCAGTGCAGAAGCCCGGCTGATCCCGCTGGGCGCCGCCCTGCCCGATCCCGCGTGGCTGCCCGGGGAGGCGCTACAGCGGGCGTTACACTCCGTGGGCCGTCGTCTGGACGCGCATGGGCAGAGCTACAGCCTGCCGCCGGGAAGGCGTGATTTACGAAGCAAGATTGCGGCGCGTTCTGCGCAGTGGGGAGCCCGCTTCGGCGCGGACGATCTGATTATTACCGCAGGCGCGACGCAGGCGCTGCGCCTGGCCCTGCGGGCCGTGTGTCAGCCAGGTGATGTGGTGGCGGTGGAGCAGCCCGCCTACTTTGGCACGCTCCTGCTGCTGGAGGATTTAGGCCTGAAGGCGTTAGAAATCCCCACCGATCCTGCTGAAGGTCTGTTACTGGAACCGCTGGCTGACGCCATCCGCTGCCACCGTCCCGCGGCCGTCCTGGCCTCGCCCACCGTGCAAAACCCATTGGGTGCCAGCATGCCCGTCGCGCGCAAGCAGGAACTGATTGCTCTGCTTGAAGAGGCCGGTATTCCTCTGATTGAGGACGACGTCTACGGTGACCTGGTCGGTGACGGGCAACGTCCTCCGGCCTGCAAAGCCTTCGACCAGAGCGGGAATGTGATTTACTGCAGCTCCCTGTCAAAAACGCTTGCGCCGGGGTGGCGAATCGGCTGGATTGCCGCCGGACGCTATTACACGCAGGTCTTGCAGGCCCGCATGGCCGGAGAGTGGGCAGGTGCGCCGCTGCTGGAAGCCGCGACGAGCGAGATGCTGGCAAGCGGCGACTACGACCGTCACCTGCGGCGGCTAAAGCGGCGGATCGCAGAGGGAATCGCCGCCGTCGTGGCGCGGGTCAAGGCCAGTTTTCCCCCCGGTACCCGCGTAAACGTCCCCGAAGCTGGCTTTCTGCTGTGGGTCGAACTTCCTCCGCAGGTCAACGCGCTGGAGGTGCATCGCCGCGCGCTGGCGTGGGGTATTGGCGTCAGCCCCGGCCCCCTGTTTTCCCCTGGCGCAGAACTCACGCACTTTCTGCGGCTAAACTGTGCAAACGAACCGACGCCCCGCCTGCTCACTGCCGTGGAGCAGATTGGTGCGCTATGCCATGAGCTGGCCGCTTTCACACCAGACTCTCCAGCCATTCGGTAAATACCCGCACTTTGCGGGAGAGATGACGGTGTGGGTAGAGCAGTGACAGTTTGCGGTCCGGCGAGCGATATTCAGGCAGGACCTCAACCAGCAGGCCGCGGTCAATGTAAGGCTGGAGAAAGAGATTCATTCCCTGCATTACCCCCAGCCCGGCCAGGCCTGCCGCGATGTAGGCCTCGGAGTTATCCACCACGAGCTTACCGGGTAGCGCGATCTCCGCGACGCCCTCTGGCGTGGTAAACGTCCACGGCTGAACGTGCCTGCTGCTGTTGTTAATCCAGTTAATCGCCTGATGCTTGCGTAAATCCTCCAGCGTTTCTGGCGTACCGTGTTCAGCCAGCCAGGCCGGGCTGGCGCAGGTCGTGATTTTAATGTTCCCGATTTTACGCGCGATATAGTCGCCGTCGTCCAGCTCGCCCACCCGCAGCACGCAGTCCAGACCGTCCCGCAGCATATCCCGACGGCGGTCAGAGCTGCTCAGGATGATGTCGATATCAGGATGCTGACGATAAAAATCAGGCAGGTTGGGTATCACCCGCAATGCCGCAAAAGAGATGGGCATATCCACACGCAGCTGGCCGTGTATCGGTCGATCGGCGCCAAACGACTCCAGTAATTCGTCCGCCTGCGCCAGCAGGGGTTTACTGCGGCGATAAAAGGCTTCCCCATCCGGCGTCAGGCTAATCCGACGCGTGGTGCGCTGCAGTAGCCGCGTGCCGCTGTGTTGTTCCAGAAGCTGCAGCGCTTTGGTCACTGCCGGGCGATGGACCTGCAGATTTTCCGCCGCCTGGGTAAGGCTCCCCGAGTCGACAATTTCAATAAAAATCCGAATAGATTCAAAGAGGTTTATTTGCATAAAGGATGTCTTGCCGCGAGCGGGAGAAAATGATTGTTATTAATTTTATAACAGTGATGAATGTTTTTGGCTATTTTTCCTGACAATCTACCTCTCTACACTCTCCCTCATTCAAACGTAAGGGAGAGTCTGCTATGAAAAATAACCGTATCTGTCAGATCCTGGGTATCGAAAAGCCCGTTATTCAGGGACCGTTATCCTGGCTTACTGATGCCCGTTTAGTGGCCGCGGTCAGCAATGCCGGAGGACTCGGTGTGCTGGGTCCCAACGCAGGGTTAACCGCCGATACTGCGGTCTCCACGCCGGAAGCAACCGCCGAAAAAATGCGGGAAGAAATTCGTAAAACCAAACGGCTGACCGAAAAACCCTTCGGCGTCAACCTGATCCCCACCGCCGTTAATGACGTCTGGACCGGGCCAATTCTTAAGGTGGTAAAAGAGGAAGGCGTCAGGGCCGTGGTGTACACGGGCTATGGGGAAGGCAGCATTATTCCCGCGCTGTTTAGTGAGTTAAAAGAGGCGGGTATTGCCATTATCTACCGCGACATCAATCCCACGCCGGAAAATACCCTTCTGGCTGAAGAAATGGGGGCTGACATCATCGTCGCCACCGGTTTTGACGAAGGCGGGACGCTACCCGCGACGGCGCTGGGCACCTTTTCCATCGTGCCGCTGATTGCCGACGCCGTGAAGCACGTCCCGGTGATGGCGGCGGGCGGTATAACCGATAATCGCACCGCCAGAGCGGCGCATGCGCTAGGGGCGGAAGGCGTGTTTGCCGGCTCGGTGTTTATCAGTACCGAAGAAAGCCGCGTGCCGCAGGGGGTCAAAGAGAAAATTGTTGCCGCCAACGGCCTGGACCTGCTGCTTTTCCGCACCGTCCCCCACTACTATCGTTCTCTTCCCGGCAAGCTGGCGGAAAAACTGGCGGCGATGGATAAAGCGGGCGCAAGCAACGAAGCGCTGGGCAAGGCGATGGGCGGATTACGGGGCCTGCGCCTGGGCATGCTGGAAGGTAACACCGATGAAGGCTATATCGCGCTCGGCACGGGGATTGGGAATATCCGCAGCGTGAAAAGCGTGGCCGAGGTTGTCGATGCGTTAACGGTTGAGTAAGCCCTTAACCCTGATGCTATGGGCGCTGCACAGGAGCAGCGTCCGCAAACCGTCTGCGGTTCTTTGTCACACATAGCCACCATCTACCTCGCCACCGGTAAATCCGCGTACCGCGTCGTATAGGCCGGTGACAACATCTCTCGCTTCATCGCCCACGGTTTCTCAATCCCCTGCCCGGCGAACCATATCTTCCCTTTGCCGGAGTGATTGACGCTGTCGATCATCTCCATCAGCGCCGCGCTGTTGGCGCGCAGGCGATTGTCGTCAAACAGATTAAGCTGAGCGACGCCGCTGCTGAAAAAGTCCGCCAGCATGACCCCGGCCTTCATATAGCGATACCCGTCGAGCCATATCCGCCCCAGCGCCTCCGTGGCAGCACGGATGATATCCCGCGAGTCATTGGTGGGCGTCATCAGGGTGACCGAAGCCTGATTACCGTAATAAATTTCGTTGTCCGCATGCGGGCTGGTGCGCACAAACACGCTGATAAAACGACAGTATTGATGCTCGCCGCGCAGTTTCTCTGCGGCGCGTTCCGCGTAGGCGCAAATCGCCTGGTGCATCTCTTCATATTGCGTAATGCGATGACCAAACGAACGGCTACAGATGATTTGCTGCTTCGTGGGGGTGTACTCTTCCAGGTCAAGACAGGGCTCGCCGCGAAGCTCGCGCGCCGTACGCTCCAGCACCACGTTAAAATGTTTGCGAATGACCCACGAGGAGGCCTCCGCCAGCTCCAGCGCCGTGGTAATCCCCATCGCGTTCAGTTTTTTCGTGATGCGCCGCCCTACGCCCCATACCTCCTCTACCGGAACCTTTGCCAGCAGTTTACGCTGCCGCTCGCGGCCCGACAGATCGACCACGCCGCCGGTACTGGCCCACCGTTTCGCCGCATAGTTGGCCAGCTTTGCCAGCGTTTTTGTCGGGGCAATGCCGACGCCAACGGTTAAACCCGTGTTTTTAAAGACCTGCGTGCGCATCTGGTGTCCGAACGCGTCCAGCGACATGCAGTTACCGATCCCTGAAACGTTCACGAACGCCTCGTCAATCGAGTAAATTTCTATGGCCGGAGCCAGATCCGTCAGCGTCTGCATCACCCGACTGCTGAAGTCGGCATACAGCGCATAGTTCGAACTGAAGACGTAAACCCTCGCCGGAAAAAGCTTCTCTTTGAATTTAAAATAGGGCTCACCCATTTTTATGCCGAACTGCTTTGCCTCCCGCGAGAGTGAAATGATGCAGCCGTCGTTGTTGGACACCACCACGATGGGCTTCCCCTCCAGATCGGGGCGGAATACCTTCTCGCAGGAGGCATAGAAGCTGTTCACATCAACCAGCGCGAACATGTTTATGCGTTTTAAGCGTGTGGGTGACGACGCCGAAGATCTGCAGCTCCTCTTCGGACTGAAAGGTAATCGGCTGATAGCGGGCGTTATGTGGCAACAGCCTCAGAACCGGGCGCGTCTGTAGCTCTTTCACCGTAAACTCACCGGCGACCGACGCCACGACGATATCCCCATGTTCGGCATTTAACGAGCGGTCAACCACCAGCAGATCGCCGTCGCCAATCCCCGCGCCAATCATGGAGTCTCCACTCACCTTGATAAAATAGGTCGCACTGGGGTGCCTCACTGCCAGCCGGTTAAGATCGAGACGATCCTCCACATAATCCTGCGCCGGGCTGGGAAACCCACAGGCAACACGTTCTAAAAACAAAGGTAGTTCAATGATTTGTTTTGGTTGATAAGAAAAGAGAGTGTCCATGATGCCTTTCTCGCCATATACTGTATATAAATACAGTATTACGGATTATGGTCAGGGATCAAGGTCATTTCCGGAAGCGAACCCAAACGCGTTGAAGTGTCAGAAGATTTAAAACGCGCAAAGCCCGGAAGCACATGTCGGGCTTTGCGCCTGTGACGATCAGTCCATCAGCGTGTTCAATGTTTCCAGCGCGTCAGGCGGCAGTTGCAGTTCCCCCGCCGCGAGGTTTTGCCGCAGATGCGCCACGGAAGAGGTGCCCGGAATCAGCAGGATATTCGGAGAACGCTGCAGCAGCCATGCCAGCGCAACCTGCATTGCCGTGACGCCCAGTGAATCCGCGACAGCCTTCAGCCCGGACGATTGCAGCGGCGTAAAGCCGCCCAGTGGGAAGAACGGCACATACGCAATCCCCTGCTGCGCAAGCAGATCCACCAGCGCATCGTCACCCCGGTTCACAATGTTGTACATGTTCTGCACGCACACCACCTGCACCATCTTCTGCGCTTCCGCGACCTGGGTGGCCGTGACGTTGCTCAAACCAATATGCCGCACCAGCCCCTGCTGCTGTAATTCTGCCAGGGTGGAGAGCGGTTCAGCAATCGACCCTTCCGCTGGCCCGTGCGCGCTAAACATGATCCGCAGGTTCACCACGTCCAGCACGTCCAGCTGCAGATTACGCAGGTTGTCATGCACCGCCTGCGTCAGCTCCTGCGCGGAAAAGGCCGGTAGCCAGGCGCCTTTGTCGTTGCGACGGGCGCCAATCTTGGTGACGATCGTCAGATCGTCCCGGTAAGGATGAAGCGCCTCGCGGATCAGCTGGTTCGTGACATGAGGGCCGTAAAAATCACTGGTATCAATGTGGTTCACTCCCGCCGCCACGGCCTCGCGTAACACGTCCAGCGCGGCCTGCTTATCCTTCGGCGGCCCAAAGACGCCCGGCCCGGCCAGCTGCATCGCGCCGTAGCCCAGCCGTTTCACCGTCCGCGTCCCGAGCGCGTATGTCCCGCTTTTATCAATGCTGCTCATGTTGACCTTCCTCATAAAAATGATCCGGATTTACAACAGGTTCCCAAAAGGGCCCCTTAGTTAAGCGCGAGTTAATTAAAGTTTACATTCTCTACGACGATAGTAATGAAGTAACCCTGCATCTTCTCTAACGGACGACCGCTATGCTGAAAAATCTGCACGTGATTACCGGTATTATCTTTGCCCTCACCATATTCTGCCTGCTGCAAGTTGTCACGGGAGGGTTGTTCTACTCTGCCGTCAGTAACGATCGCCATAACTTCCAGAACTCCGGCGTGCTCAATGCCCAGCAGGAAAGCCTGAGCGACAGCGTGAACACGCTGGTGAAAACGCGCGTCACCGTCACCCGCGTGGCGATCCGCTACCTGAAAAACCAGCGTGACCCGGCTTCCCTGGCGGCGATCAATAAACTGCTGGGCACCGCAGGCGACTCGCTGGCAAAAGCCGAAGCCTATAACAAAGAGTGGCAGAAACTGCCGCAGGTTAAGGGCCAGGAGGCGGCATTGACCGACGAGATGCAGAAATCCTGGAACCAGATGCACGAAGTCATGCGTTTATCGATTGAGTATCTGCGCGCCGACAACTATCAGGCCTATGGCGATCTGGATGCGCAGCAGGCGCAGGACGATATGGAAGCGGTCTATAACCGCTGGCGCGCCGAAAACAACACCCTGCTGAAGGCCGCAACCGAAGAGAATCAGAGCAGCTTCACGCAGATGCAGTGGACGCTGGCGGCAATTCTGCTGGCCGTTATCGCGGTTCTGGTGGTCATCTGGCAGGGTTTACAGCACCTGCTGTTAAAACCACTCCACTCCATTATGGACCATATTCGCGCCATTGCAGGGGGCGACCTGACGCAGGAGATCGCTATCTCGGGCCGCAATGAGATGGGTCAGCTGGCCGCAGGCCTGCATGAGATGCAGCAGTCGCTGGTGACCACCGTCAGCGCCGTACGCGGAAGTACCGATTCCATCTACACCGGCGCAGGCGAAATTGCCGCAGGAAGCAACGATCTTTCCGCCCGCACCGAGCAGCAGGCCGCCTCGCTCGAAGAGACCGCCGCCAGCATGGAAGAGCTGACCGCGACGGTTAAACAGAACTCCGATAACGCCCGTCAGGCCACGCTGCTGGCGAAAAACGCCTCTGAAACGGCCGCGCGCGGCGGTCACGTCGTGGATAACGTGGTTCGCACCATGAACGAGATCGCCGACAGTTCGCAGCAAATTGCGCATATTACCGGCGTGATTGACAGCATCGCGTTCCAGACGAACATTCTGGCGCTTAACGCCGCGGTGGAAGCGGCACGCGCCGGGGAACAGGGGCGTGGTTTTGCGGTTGTCGCAGGCGAGGTCCGGACCCTGGCGAGCCGCAGCGCGCAGGCGGCGAAAGAGATCAAAGGGCTTATCGAGAACTCCGTCAGCCGGGTGAATACCGGTTCTGAGCAGGTTAGCGAGGCAGGCACCACCATGAAGGAGATCGTCGCCGCCGTGACCCGCGTGACCGATATCATGGGCGAGATTTCCTCTGCCTCTGACGAGCAGAGCCGCGGCATTGAACAGGTGAGCCTGGCCGTTTCGCAGATGGACAGCGTGACGCAGCAAAACGCCGCGCTGGTGCAGGAGTCCGCCACGGCGGCAGCGGCGCTGGAAGATCAGTCCGAACAGCTGCGCCAGGCGGTGGCCGCGTTTCGTCTGAACGGCAAAGAAAAAGCGGTAGCTCCTCGTCCGGCCAGCGTGAAAACGCCTCAGCTGTTGCGCCCGGCAACCGCAAACGCCGCCACCGACAGCAACTGGGAAACCTTCTGAATCACCGGCGGGCGAGGAAATCGCCCGCTAGCGGCTGCGCTTGGCGTGCCGCTCCCAGTTCTCCTGTTTTGCTTCATCGGATTTACGCAGTGAAACGTAGCATGCCCCGCTGCCGCCGTGATGCGGCAGCGCCACGCAGAAGGCCTGCACTTCCTCGAACTCGGTTAACCAGCGCGCCAGATAGCTGCGCACCACATTAGGATGCGAGTTCTGCTCGCGCCCTTTTCCGTGAATGATAATCAGATTGCGTAACCCGTCACGTCCGGCCTGGCGAATAAAAGAATAGAGCATCTGACGGCAGCGTTCGGCGGGCTGACGCAGGAGGTTTAAGCTGGCCTGGCGGGCATATTTACCCGAGCGCAGCTTCTCGATAACGCCCTGCTGCACCCCTTCGCGCCGGAACGCCAGCGGCTCTTCCAGGGGAAGAAGGTCAAGAAAATCCAGCGTCAGGAAGTTATCCAGCTGTTCACTATCCACCTCCTGGCGCGCCCGCGTATTGCGGCTGGGCTGCCAGTGAATATCCGGGCCACGCTTCAGCGGCTGGACATCTTCCATGGCGTCAAGAAAAAAGGATTTGTCGTCAGGGTTCATGGATATCCTCCGGCTACAACTGAGGACGGTACTATACCTGCGCCTGAGACTGGCCTCAATCACCGTTACAGGCCCTCATGCGCCGCAAATATTAACCTGATGAATATATATAGTATTTATAAAATGGATTTAAATATGACTTAACTAAAATTTCAGCAAAGATGAAATAAGTGATTTGTGTTAAATTTTCGTAAAATCAAACACTCGACATCCTTTCTTTTTGCGGAAAAGGTGTTATACCTAAATATACCTGCTTCATGGATATAATATTCAGGATTGGCGAAAGGACGCACTGCTGTGTGTACTGGAGGATCTGTCTGATGTCGGGCAGATCCTGTTTTTTTATTATCTCATTTTCACGCCACGATTATTTTTCTCGCTTCCCGTCTGAACTGCGTAATTAATGATTCAGCCAGGGGCGTCTGACGTGAATCACGGCGCTGAATTAAATAATATGCTGCTTTTGGAAGCGATTCGACAACCGGCAGCATGACCAGACGGTGCGCCAGCAGCGGGTCACAGCCTAACTCCTGCGGCAATATGCTTAGAAAATCACTTTGTGCAACCAGGCTTATGCAGGAAGAAAAGGTTTCGCAGACCACACCAATTCGCGGTATTTGCGAGCGATGGCTAAATACCTCTTCTAGCTGCTTATAATAACTTCCCCGCGGCGTCGGCATTGTCCAGTTATAATGCAGGAGTTCGTTAATCGACGTTGCCCCCGTTGCCGGATGCCCTTCGCGACAAAATACCGCAAATGGCTTCTCAAAGAGTTTTTCAAACGTAAATTCCTGGTCGTAAGGTCCCTGATAATAAGTATTGATGGTGAAATCCAGCTCTCCCTGCCGTAATTCGTTGATCATCGACACCAGCTGCCCTTCCATTATCCGCACTTTGACCTGCGGATGTTGGGCATGAAAGCGGGTGATAACGGCGGGCATCAGGCTGCGCGAAACGCTGGCCCCCATCCCGATGTTGATCTGCCCGGCCTGTTCCCCCTGCCGCTGACGAATGTCATCCTGCGCCGCGCGCAGCTCTTCCAGAATTAACCGGGCGCGCTGGTAAAAACCCTCGCCGCATTCGGTCAACGCCACGCCCTTACTCCTGCGCACGAAAAGCTGCGCCGCCATGCCCTCCTCCAGCTCTTTGATGGATTTGGTCAGCGCCGGCTGCGAAAGATTCAGCGTCCTGCTGGCACCGCGAATGCTGCCCTGACGTGCGACTTCAACAAACGCCCGGAGATGATGGAATTTAACCTGAAATGACATAGCCCGACCGATAACCGTTGTTTATCAGAGTAAAGAAACTGTCATCTACTTTACTGGAAAGGGATGTGCGAGGGTAATTCCTGAACGGTTAAAACTGTGAAAAATTGGTTAGTGATAAGTAAAAACTATCACAGCGTGAAGCAGTTCACATATTTTCATGATGACAGGAACAGATATGGACACACTGGCGCAGTACATCCAGACGTTAACCCCGCAACTGAGCGCGTGGCGTCGCGATTTTCACCATTTTGCGGAATCCGGCTGGGTAGAGTTTCGTACCGCCGCGAAAGTTGCGGAGACCCTGAACTCGCTGGGTTACGAACTGGCGATGGGCCGTGACGTGGTCGATGCCGAAAGCCGGATGGGGCTTCCCGATGAGGCAACCCTGGCGCGAGAGTTTGCCCGCGCGCGGGCGCAAGGCGCGCCTGAGAAATGGCTGGCGCCGTTTGAAGGCGGCTTTACCGGCATTGTTGCCACCCTGAATACCGGCCGCCCTGGCCCAACCCTGGCGTTTCGCGTGGACATGGACGCCCTTGATTTAAGCGAAGCGCTCGACGACAGCCATCGCCCGTTCCGCGACGGGTTTGCCTCCTGCAATCCGGGTATGATGCACGCCTGCGCGCACGACGGCCACACCACCATTGGTCTGGGACTGGCACAGGTGCTTAAGCAGAATGAAGCCCGGCTCAACGGCACCATTAAGCTGATCTTCCAGCCTGCTGAAGAAGGCACGCGCGGCGCGCGCGCCATGGTTGCCGCCGGGGCGCTGGATGACGTGGACTATTTCACGGCCATTCATATTGGTACCGGCGTCCCTGCCGGTACGGTGATCTGCGGCAGCGATAACTTTATGGCCACCACCAAGTTCGACGTGAGCTTCACCGGCGTGGCCGCACACGCGGGCGGTAAGCCGGAGGACGGGCGTAACGCCCTGCTCGCCGCCGCGCAGGCCGCCCTCGCCCTGCACAGCATCGCCCCGCACAGCGACGGCGCATCCCGGGTGAACGTCGGCGTGATGCAGGCGGGCAGCGGGCGCAACGTGGTGCCCGCGAATGCCCTGATCAAAGTTGAAACCCGCGGCGAAAGCGAAGCGATTAATCAGTATGTCTTTGAACGCGCGCAGGCCGTCATTACCGGCGCGGCGGCGCTCTATGGCGTGAGCGCGGAGATGCGCCTGATGGGGGCTGCCACCTCCAGCGCGCCGACACCGGCGTGGGTGGATTATCTGCGCGAACAGGCGAGCCAGGTTTCCGGGGTTGTTCATGCCATCGATAAGGTGAAAGCGCCAGCGGGTTCCGAAGACGCCACGCTGATGATGGCCCGCGTGCAGCAGAACGGCGGCATGGCGTCCTATATGGTGTTTGGCACGGATTTGAGCGCCGGACATCACAACGAAAAATTCGACTTCGATGAGCAGGTCATGACTATCGCCATCGAAACGCTGGCGCGAACAGCGCTCAATTTCCCGTGGACGCGAGGTGTGTGATGCAGGAGAACTACGCTTTTATTGCCGATGCGATCGACACGCGATGTCGGACGTTAACCGATATTGCCGACGCGATCTGGGATCGTCCCGAAACCCGCTTTGAAGAGTTCTGGTCCGCCGAACGGCTGGCCAGCGAGCTGGAAGCAGAAGGCTTCACGCTGACCCGCGAGGCAGGCGGTATTCCCAATGCCTTTATCGCCAGCTTCGGCAGCGGAAAACCGGTTATCGCCCTGCTGGGCGAGTACGACGCGCTGGCCGGGTTAAGCCAGCAGGCACACTGCGCGACGGCGCAAACCGCCACGCCGGGGGCTAACGGCCACGGCTGCGGACATAATCTCTTAGGCACCGCAGCGCTTGCGGGCGCGGTGGCGGTGAAAAGCTGGCTGGAGCAGCACGGCGGCAGCGGAACGGTGCGTTTTTACGGCTGTCCCGGTGAAGAAGGCGGCTCCGGGAAAACCTTTATGGTGCGCGAAGGGCTGTTTGATGACGTCGATGCCGCCGTCACCTGGCACCCGGAAGCCTTTGCCGGGATGTTTAACGTCAGTACGCTGGCGAATATTCAGGCCGCCTGGCGTTTTCACGGCGTGGCGGCGCACGCGGCCAACTCCCCTCACCTGGGACGCAGCGCCCTGGACGCCGTGACGCTGATGACCACCGGCACCAACTTCCTTAACGAACACATCATCGAGAAAGCGCGCGTCCATTACGCCATTACCGACACCGGCGGGATTTCGCCCAACGTGGTGCAGGCGCAGGCCGAGGTGCTGTACCTGATCCGCGCCCCGGAGATGGCGGATGCGCAGCAGATCTACGAGCGCATCGAGAAAATCGCCCAGGGCGCGGCGATGATGACCGAAACGACCGTCGAGTGCCGCTTTGATAAAGCCTGCTCCAGCTACCTGCCGAACCGCACGCTTGAGGCCGCGATGTATCGCGCCCTGCAGCACTACGGCACGCCGGAGTGGACCGACGAAGAGCGAGAGTTTGCCCGCGAGATCCGCGCCACGCTGACGCCCAACGATCTGCAAAATAGCCTGAAAAATATTGCCGCCACGGGTGGTGAAGCGGGTAAAGCCTTTGCCCGTCGTCATCAGGCGACGCTGCTGGTGGATGAAGTCGCGCCTTATGCCGTCACCGACAACGTGCTGGCAGGTTCAACCGACGTGGGTGACGTCAGCTGGAAAATGCCGGTCGCTCAGTGCTTCAGCCCCTGCTTTACCGTCGGCACGCCGCTGCACACCTGGCAGCTGGTATCTCAGGGGCGAACCTCTATTGCCCACAAGGGCATGCTGCTGGCCGGGAAAGTGATGGGCGCGACCGCGCTCAATCTGCTGCAGGACGCGGCGCTGCTGAAAAAATGCCGTGAAGAGTTCGAACAACAACTAGAAGAAAAACCGTACGCGTGTCCGATCCCACCGGGCGTGACACCGTCACCTTTAAAATAAAAAAACACAACACAACAACACAACAACACAACACTCCCGAGGAACGCCCATGAGTATGTCATCCATACCTTCGCATTCCCCATCCGGTAAGCTCTATGGCTGGGTTGAAAGGATCGGCAATAAAGTGCCGCACCCTTTCCTGCTTTTTATCTATCTGATTGTGATTTTGATGGTCGCCACCGCCGTGCTCTCCGCCTTTGACGTCAGCGTGCGCAGCCCGGCCGACGGCAGCCTGGTGGCGGTGAAAAATCTGCTGAGCATTGAAGGGCTGCACTGGTTTTTACCCAACGTGATTAAAAACTTCAGCGGCTTCGCCCCGCTCGGCGCCATTCTGGCGCTGGTGCTGGGCGCCGGGCTGGCCGAACGCGTGGGCCTGTTGCCCGCATTGATGGTGAAGATGGCTTCTCACGTCAGCGCGCGCTACGCGAGCTACATGGTGCTGTTTATCGCCTTCTTCAGCCATATCTCCTCCGACGCCGCGCTGGTGATCATGCCGCCGATGGGGGCGCTGATCTTCCTCGCCGTCGGGCGCCATCCCGTGGCGGGCCTGCTGTCCGCGATTGCGGGGGTGGGCTGCGGTTTTACCGCTAACCTGCTGATCGTCACCACCGACGTGCTGCTCTCGGGCATCAGTACGGAGGCGGCGAAAACCATTGATGCGGCCATGCACGTCAGCGTGATCGACAACTGGTACTTTATGGCAAGCTCGGTCATTGTCCTGACGATTGTCGGCGGGCTGATTACCGATAAGATCGTCGAACCGCGGCTGGGTAAATGGGAAGGCCGCAGTGATGAAAAGCTGGAAACCCTGAGCAAAGAGCAGCGCTTCGGCCTGCGCGTGGCGGGGATTGTCTCGCTGGCGTTTATTGCCGCGGTGGCGCTGATGGTGGTACCGGAAAACGGCATATTGCGCGATCCGGTTAAACATACGGTCCTGCCCTCGCCGTTTATTCAGGGCATCGTGCCGCTGATTATCCTCTTCTTCTTCATTGTTTCGCTCGCCTACGGTATCGCCACCGGCAAAATCCGCCGTCAGGGCGATCTGCCGCAGCTGATGATCGAGCCGATGAAGGAGATGGCGGGCTTTATCGTGATGGTGTTCCCGCTGGCGCAGTTTGTGGCGATGTTTAACTGGAGCAACATGGGCAAGTTTATGGCCGTGGGCCTCACCGACGCGCTGGAGGCTGCCGGGCTAAGCGGCGTACCGGCGTTTGTCGGTCTGGCGCTGCTGTCATCCCTGCTGTGCATGTTTATCGCGAGCGGCTCCGCCATCTGGTCGATTCTGGCCCCGATCTTCGTGCCGATGTTTATGATGCTGGGGTTCCACCCGGCTTTCGCGCAGATCCTGTTCCGCATCGCGGACTCTTCGGTTATCCCGCTGGCGCCGGTTTCGCCGTTTGTTCCGCTGTTTTTAGGCTTCCTGCAGCGCTATAAACCCGAGGCCAAACTGGGTACCTACTATTCTCTGGTTTTACCCTACCCGCTTATCTTTTTAGGGGTATGGCTGGTGATGCTGGTGGCGTGGTATCTTGTCGGCCTGCCGATTGGGCCGGGGATCTACCCGAGGCTGAACTAAGGGAATGAGGATGCTGAGATTACTCGAAGACAAGATTGCGACGCCGCTTGGGCCGCTGTGGGTGATCGCGGACGAGCAGTTTTGCCTGCGCGCCGTTGAGTGGGAAGAGCACAGCGACCGCATGGAAGAACTGCTTGCGATTCACTATCGCGCCCAGGGGTATGAACGTATCCGCGCCACCAATCCGGGTGGACTGAGCGACAAGCTTGCAGCGTACTTCGAAGGCGATCTCAGCATCATCGACACACTGCCCACCGCCACGGCGGGCACCCCTTTTCAGCGCGAAGTGTGGCAGGCGCTGCGGGCCATTCCCTGCGGGCAGGTGATGCATTACGGCCAGCTCGCGGAGCAGTTAGGTCGCGCTGGGGCCGCACGCGCCGTAGGTGCCGCGAACGGCTCTAATCCGGTCAGCATCGTGGTGCCCTGCCATCGCGTTATTGGCCGCAACGGCACCCTGACCGGCTATGCCGGTGGCGTGCAGCGAAAAGAGTGGTTGCTGCGTCACGAAGGGTATCTCTTACTCTAGTTCCCAGGCTTTTTGTGCTTAATTTTCTTCCGGTTAGGCTAAAAATCCATAATCAAGCTGTGGAATTTCAAGAAGATGGCGACACATTGCCGTCTCTTGTCCTTATTGAGGGTTTGTCAGGCTTACGTACTTACCAAAAAGATGTTAAAATTGACCAATATCAATTAAGGCTTGAGCAAACCTATGATCCCGGAAAAGCGAATTATACGACGCATTCAGTCTGGCGGTTGTGCTATCCATTGCCAGGATTGCAGCATCAGCCAGCTCTGTATCCCGTTTACCCTGAATGAGCATGAACTCGATCAGCTTGATAATATTATCGAGCGTAAAAAGCCTATTCAGAAAGGGCAGACGCTGTTTAAAGCGGGAGACGAACTGAAATCGCTCTATGCTATCCGTTCTGGCACCATCAAGAGCTACACCATCACCGAACAGGGCGATGAGCAGATCACCGGCTTCCATCTGGCGGGTGACCTGGTAGGCTTTGATGCCATCGGTACGGGCCACCACCCGAGCTTTGCTCAGGCACTCGAAACCTCGATGGTTTGCGAAATTCCGTTTGAAACCCTGGACGATCTGTCCGGCAAGATGCCTAACCTGCGTCAGCAGATGATGCGTCTGATGAGCGGTGAGATCAAAGGCGATCAGGACATGATTCTGCTGCTTTCTAAAAAGAATGCAGAAGAGCGCCTGGCCGCGTTTATCTACAACCTCTCCCGCCGCTTCGCCGAGCGTGGCTTCTCGCCGCGTGAATTCCGTCTGACCATGACGCGTGGCGATATCGGTAACTACCTGGGTCTGACCGTGGAAACCATCAGCCGTCTGCTGGGTCGTTTCCAGAAAAGCGGGATGCTGGCCGTTAAGGGTAAATACATCACTATCGAAAACGGTGAAGCGCTGGCCGTTCTTGCCGGGCACGCCCGCAACGTGGCGTAAACGCCATACGTATACTGCCAGACCGATAAATTTTCCTGATTTATGGGTCTGGCCTGTCACCCCGTCTTTTATCTGCCCTTTTCACCGTAGCACGTCCCCACACAGCACCCAAAAGGGTCTCGTTGAGGTTATGAATTGAGAGAAAGTTTGTTTTTCGTTTCAGTCGTGATTGCCTCAGTGACCTTTATCTTCATCTGGATCATGCTTGTCGGCCCAATGAAGGGGGAGGAAAAAACCTACGTTCAGGATTCCACGACCTTTGCGATAGCGGTGATGGTGCTGCTGTTTATTGCGTTTATCGCGGTAACGACCACGGTGCTTTTCCTCTGATAAATTTTCATGAATTATTGATCTGGCAAAAGCTCTCCTCTGTTTCATTCAGGATATATAGGTTACTCTTTTAATTACAGACTGTGGTGACAGTAGTAAGGAGACCTGTATGGCCAAGTATCAAAACATGCTGGTAGCAATCGATCCGAATCAGGACGATCAGCCGGCATTACGACGTGCTGTGTATTTGCATCAACGGATTGGTGGCAAAATCAAAGCGTTTTTGCCGATCTATGACTTCTCGTATGAGATGACCACCCTTCTGTCGCCTGACGAGCGCACCGCTATGCGTCAGGGCGTCATCAGCCAGCGTACCGCGTGGATCCGCGAACAGGCGAAGTATTACCTGGAAGCGGGCGTGCCCATTGATATCAAAGTGGTCTGGCACAACCGACCTTTCGAAGCCATCATTCAGGAAGTCGTTGCCGGTGGGCACGATCTGCTGCTGAAGATGGCGCACCAGCACGACAAGCTGGAATCCGTGATCTTCACCCCGACCGACTGGCACCTGCTGCGTAAATGCCCTTGTCCGGTCTGGATGGTGAAAGACCAGCCGTGGCCTGAAGGCGGGAAAGCCGTTGTGGCGGTAAACCTCGCCAGCGAAGAGGATTACCATAACTCGCTGAACGAGAAGCTGGTGAAGGAGACCCTCCAGCTTGCCGACCAGGTCAACCACACCGAAGTGCATCTGGTAGGTGCCTATCCGGTTACCCCGATTAACATCGCCATTGAGCTGCCGGAATTTGACCCGAGCGTGTATAACGACGCCATCCGCGGTCAGCACCTGCTGGCCATGAAAGCGCTGCGCCAGAAATTCAGCATCGATGAGAAGATGACCCACGTGGAAAAAGGGCTGCCTGAAGAGGTGATCCCGGACCTGGCTGAACACCTGCAGGCGGGGATTGTCGTACTGGGTACCATTGGACGTACCGGTATTTCTGCCGCCTTCCTCGGCAACACCGCCGAGCAGGTGATCGACCATCTGCGCTGCGACCTGCTGGTTATCAAGCCGGATGAGTACCAGACGCCGGTTGAGCTGGACGATCCGGAAGACGATTGACCCGCAAGATGAAAAAAAACCGTCGGCGAACCGGCGGTTTTTTTTGCCGGGTGGCGGCTACGCCTTACCCGGCCTACGGGTTTGGTAGACCCGGTAAGCTTGCGCCACCGGGCTTTACCCTGTCAGAGCGCTTTCAGAATCGCATCCACGCTGGCTTTGGCATCGCCAAACAGCATGTGGGTGTTCTCTTTGAAGAACAGCGGGTTCTGCACCCCGGCATAGCCGGTATTCATTGAGCGCTTAAAGACGATCACGTTCTGCGCCTTCCACACTTCCAGAACCGGCATCCCGGCGATTGGGCTACGCGGATCGTCCTGCGCCGCCGGGTTAACGGTGTCGTTAGCCCCAATGACCAGCACGGTGTCGGTGTCGGCGAAATCATCGTTGATCTCGTCCATCTCCAGCACGATGTCGTAAGGCACTTTCGCTTCCGCCAGCAGCACGTTCATGTGGCCTGGCAGACGCCCCGCCACCGGGTGAATACCAAAACGCACCTTGATGCCGCGCGCGCGCAGCTTCTCGGTGATTTCCGCGACCGGATACTGCGCCTGTGCCACCGCCATGCCGTAGCCCGGGGTGATAATGACCGAGTGCGAGTTTTTCAGCATCTCGGCGGTATCTTCCGCGCTGATCTCACGGTGCTCACCCACTTCCTCATCGGAGCCGGTAGACGAGCCGTCAGAACCAAAGCCACCGGCGATGACGCTGATAAACGAGCGGTTCATCGCCTTACACATGATGTAAGACAGGATCGCACCGGAAGAACCCACCAGCGCACCGGTGACGATCAGCAGGTCGTTGCTCAGCATAAAGCCCGCCGCCGCCGCCGCCCAACCGGAGTAGGAGTTCAGCATGGAGACCACCACCGGCATATCCGCACCACCGATGGACGCCACCAGATGCCAGCCGAAGGCCAGCGCGATGATAGTCATCACCAGCAACGCCAGCACCTGCAGACCGACGCTTTCGGTACGCACGAAGACCACCAGCAGCACAAACGACACCACCAGCGCAGCCAGGTTCAGCTTATGACGGTTTGGCAGCATCAGCGGCTTAGAGGAGATCTTCCCGCGCAGCTTGCCGAACGCGACAATGGAACCGGTGAAGGTGACCGCACCGATGAAGATACCGAGGAACACTTCCGTCAGGTGAATATTCACCAGAATCGGTTCCAGACCTGGCGTGTGGTACAGGTAGCTGTTGAAGCCCACCAGCACTGCAGCCAGACCCACAAAGCTGTGCAGAATCGCCACCAGCTCCGGCATCTCGGTCATTTCAACGCGTTTCGCCAGGCGAATACCAATCGCACCGCCGATGATCATCGCCACCAAGATCCACGCCACGTTGCCGGTGTCCGGCCCGAAGATGGTGGCAATCAGCGCAATCGCCATCCCGGCGATACCAAAGTTATTCCCCTGCTGAGACGTTTCGTGTTTGGAAAGCCCCGCCAGACTGAAAATAAACAGGATTGCAGCAACAATGTATGCGGCTGTCACTAATCCTCCAGACATATGCTACCCCTTAGCCTTTACGAAACATTTTCAGCATGCGCTGAGTCACGGTGAAACCACCGAAAATATTGATACTGGCGATCAGCACCGCGATAAAGCTCAGGAAGCTGATCCAGCCGCCGTGGCCAATCTGCAGTAACGCCCCCACCACGATGATCCCGGAGATGGCGTTGGTCACCGACATCAGCGGCGTATGCAGCGCATGGGAGACGTTCCACACCACGTAGTAGCCCACGACGCAGGAGAGCGCGAAGACGGTAAAGTGGCCGAGGAACTCTTTCGGCGCGACGTCAGCCAGCCAGCCGAACAGAATAATCACCAGTGCCATGATCGCGTATTTGCGCCACGGGGAAGCCGGTTTGGCAGGTTCTTTTGGTTCAGGTGCCGCTTTAGGCGCTGCCTGAGGCTGGGCCGAAACCTGAATCGGTGGCGCAGGCCAGGTAATTTCACCTTCACGCACCACGGTCACACCGCGCACCACCACGTCGTCAAAATCGACGGTGATGTTGCCGTCTTTCTCTTTGCAAAGCAGCTTCAGCAGGTTGACGAGGTTGGTGCCGTACAGCTGAGACGATTGCGTCGGCAGGCGACCCGGCAGATCGGTATAGCCGATCACCTTCACGCCGTTTGCGGTCGTGGTCACCTGATTCGCTACGGTATATTCGCAGTTGCCGCCGTTTTGCGCGGCCAGGTCGACAATCACGCTACCCGGCTTCATGGAATCCACCATCTCACGGGTAATCAGCTTCGGCGCCGGTTTACCCGGGATAAGCGCGGTGGTCACAATGATGTCGACATCTTTCGCCTGCGCGGCGAAGAGTTCCATTTCGGCTTTGATAAAGGCTTCGGACATCACCTTCGCATAACCATCACCGCTGCCCGCTTCTTCCTTGAAGTCCAGCTCAAGGAATTCGGCCCCCATACTCTGGACCTGTTCTTTCACCTCAGGACGAGTATCAAACGCGCGAACGATAGCGCCCAGGCTGTTTGCCGCACCGATGGCTGCAAGTCCCGCCACGCCCGCGCCAATCACCATCACCTTCGCCGGAGGGACTTTACCCGCCGCGGTGATCTGACCGGTAAAGAAGCGACCAAATTCGTGGGCCGCTTCAACGATGGCGCGGTAGCCCGCAATGTTTGCCATCGAACTTAAGGCGTCCAGCGACTGGGCGCGTGAAATACGCGGCACGGAGTCCATCGCCATCACGGTGACGCCGCGCGCGGCCAGTTTTTCCATCAGCTCAGGATTTTGCGCAGGCCAGATAAAGCTCACCAGCGTGGTGCCCGGATTCAGCAGCGCAATCTCACTCTCTTCCGGTGCGTTGACCTTCAGAATAACCGGCGACTGCCACACGTCGGCACTGTCCACCACTTCCGCGCCAGTCTGAATAAAGGCCTCGTCATCGAAACTCGCCAGTTTGCCCGCGCCGCTTTCAACTGCGACGGTAAAACCCAGCTTAAGCAGTTGCTCCACCGTTTTCGGTGTTGCCGCTACGCGGGTTTCATTGGCTAACCGTTCTTTTGGTACCCCAATACGCATAGTTTTCCCTTCCATCGGTTTTTGATGATGGTTTAACGATAAGTGCCCGCGGTTTGTATCATTTTTCGCCATCACGCAAGCAATGAGACACAATTCACCCCGGAAAATAAAACAGTAACAAACTGTCTATAACCTACTGAAAATAGCGGCCGTGATCTACCGCCAGAAAACACTATTTCTTACTTTATCTGTGAAAAATAAGCGATCGGCGTCACTGACAGTGATATTTACCTTAAATTCATCGCCAGAACCGATAATTCGCGCAAGCGAAGCGGTAAAAACATGATATAGCGCCATAAGAGAACAACTTATTAACATTAAATTAACTTGTAAAAGTCATAAGCTTTATCAGTTTCACTTGTCAAACGCGTGTTTTTTCAACATATCACTAAATGTTATCGAATAAGGTGATTCAGTGAGCACAGGCAGTGAAAAATGGCGCAGACAGCGACGGGTTTTAAATGCCATAATCGGGACCGTCTCAAATTAACAACAATACCAGTACATGGTTTGCGCAAGGCGAAGGATCATTTTTATGAAGCTTAAGAACACACTCCTGGCGTCCGCACTTCTCTCCGCGACCGCCCTGTCTGCGAATGCCGCAACAGAGTTAACGCCGGAGCAAGCGGCAGCGTTAAAACCTTTTGACCATAAGGTCATTGTGGGTCGTTATAATTCTATTGGCGACGCCGTCGCCGCTGCATCAAAGGCCGCTGATAAAAACGGGGCAGCCTCGTTTTATGTTGTTGACCAGTCTGATAACGGCAACAGCGGTAACCAGCGCGTGACCATTGCGCTGTATAAGGACAACGCGCCAAAAGCTGACGCACCGAAAAACCGCGTGATTAACGGTGTTGTTGAACTGCCGAAAGATCAGGCAATTGCGCTGGAACCGTACGACACCGTCACCGTTCAGGGCTTTTACCGCAGCCAGCCTGAAGTGAACGATGCCATCACCAAAGCCGCGAAAGAGAAAGGGGCCTACTCTTTCTACATCGTGCGTCAGGTCGATGCTAACCAGGGCGGCAACCAGCGTATTACCGCGTTCATCTATAAAGAAGATGCGAAGAAACGCGTTCTGCAGAGCCCGGATGCGATTCCGGCAAACTCAGAAGCCGGTCGCGCGGCGATAGCGAAAGGCGGCGAAGAAGCGAAGAAAGTGGAAATCCCAGGCGTCGCAACGACGGCTACGCCAAGCGCTGAAGTGGGCCGTTTCTTTGAAACGCAGTCCACGAAAGGTGGCCGTTATTCGGTTACGCTGCCAGACGGTACCAAAGTTGAAGAGCTGAACAACGCCACTGCCGCGCAGATGGTGCCGTTCGACAGCATCAAATTTACCGGCAACTACGGCAACATGACGGAAGTCTCTTACCAGGTCGCGAAGCGTGCGGCGAAGAAAGGGGCGAAGTTCTACCACATCACCCGCCAGTGGCAGGAACGTGGTAACAACGTGACCATCAGCGCCGATCTGTACAAGTAACAAAATCGTTTAAAAAAGGCGGCGCAATGCCGCCTTTTTTGTTACTTTTTTTGAATTTCTGCCACACGTCATTGCATGCTTTCGTTACACTCCGTAAAATCCCGCGCCTTAGTGTGATCCACCATTTTTATGCGCCTGAGCGAAATAATTATTCTGGATTTTGACCTTTCATAACAGGAAGCCAATGGAAAAGAAACTTGGCCTGAGTGCTCTGACTGCACTCGTTTTAAGCTCAATGCTGGGTGCGGGCGTATTCAGTTTGCCGCAAAATATGGCGGCCGTCGCCAGCCCGTCTGCCCTCATCATTGGCTGGGGCATTACGGGTGTCGGAATATTGCTGCTGGCCTTCGCCATGCTGCTGCTGACGCGCATTCGCCCGGATCTGGACGGCGGCATTTTCACCTATGCCCGTGAAGGCTTCGGCGAGCTGATTGGCTTCTGTTCGGCCTGGGGATACTGGCTGTGTGCGGTGATCGCCAACGTCTCCTATCTGGTGATCGTTTTCTCGGCCCTCAGTTTCTTTACCGATACGCCTGAGCTGCGCCTGTTTGGCGACGGGAATACCTGGCAGTCTATTGTGGGCGCCTCGGTGTTACTGTGGTTCGTCCACTGGCTGGTGCTGCGTGGCGTACAAACGGCCGCCAGCATTAACCTGGTGGCGACGCTCGCGAAACTGGTTCCGCTCGGCCTGTTTATCGTTCTGGCCTTCATTGCATTCCGTATGGACGTGTTCACGCTCGATTTCAGCGGCGTTGCGCTGGGCGTCCCCGTCTGGGAGCAGGTGAAAAACACGATGCTGATTACCCTGTGGGTGTTCATCGGTGTTGAAGGCGCGGTTGTGGTTTCCGCCCGGGCCCGAAATAAACGCGATGTGGGCCGCGCCACGCTGCTGGCGGTACTGGCTGCGCTCGGGGTCTATCTGCTGGTGACGCTGCTGTCGCTGGGCGTGGTGGCGCGTCCTGAGCTGGCTGAAATGCGTAACCCGTCAATGGCGGGCCTGATGGTGAAAATGCTCGGCCCCTGGGGCGATGTGGTGATTGCCGCTGGCCTTATCATCTCCGTCTGCGGAGCCTACCTGAGCTGGACCATCATGGCGGCTGAAGTGCCTTTCCTGGCCGCGACGCACAAGGCGTTTCCACGCCTGTTTGCGCGTCAAAACCAAAACAGCGCGCCGTCTGCCTCACTCTGGCTGACCAACATCAGCGTTCAGATCTGTCTGGTGCTGATCTGGCTCACAGGTTCAGACTATAACACGCTGCTGACCATCGCCTCGGAGATGATTCTGGTACCCTATTTCTTAGTGGGTGCGTATCTGTTAAAAATTGCCACACGCCCGGCGCATTATGTCGTGGGTGTCGGAGCCTGTATTTACGGCCTGTGGTTGTTGTATGCTTCCGGACCTATGCATCTGCTGCTGTCGGTGGTGCTGTACGCACCGGGTCTGCTGGTGTTCATCTACGCCCGCCGCACGCATCAGCTGGAGAACGCGCTGAAACGCCGTGAGATGGCCTTAATTGGACTGTTACTGGTTGCTGCCGTGCCGGCAACCTGGATGTTAGTGGGATAGCATCGCCTTTCCCATTGTTGAACTGTAAAGGAGAATACGATGGGAAATGCACCGCTTCGCCCCATACTGATCACCGGCGGAGGCCGCCGTATCGGCCTCGCCCTCGCCCATCATTTTCTCAACCTTCGCCATCCGGTCATTGTCAGCTACCGCACGGAATACCCGTCGATTGAAGGGCTGCGCAAAGCCGGGGCGGTTTGCATTCAGGCTGATTTTTCAACCGATGAAGGCATTCTGGCCTTTGCGGAAAAGGTGAAATCCACCACAACGGGTCTGCGCGCCGTGCTCCATAACGCCAGCGCATGGCAGGCCGAAAAGCCGGGTACGTCACTCAGCGAAACGCTCTCCGCCATGCTGCAGATCCACGTCAATGCCCCTTATCTGCTTAACCACGCTCTGCAGGATCTGCTCCGCGGCCACGGGCATGCTGCGGGCGACATCATTCACTTCACGGATTATGTGGTGGAGCGCGGCAGCGACAAGCACATTGCCTATGCGGCCAGTAAAGCCGCGCTGGATAACATGACCCGCTCGTTTGCCCGCAAGCTCGCCCCCGAGGTGAAGGTGAACGCCATCGCCCCGGCAATGATCTTATTCAACGAAAACGATGATGCGGAGTATCGCCAGCAGGCGCTGAATAAATCGCTGATGAAAATTGCCCCAGGCGAGAAAGAGGTCATCGACCTCGTGGATTACCTGCTCACCAGTTGCTACGTCACCGGCAGAACCTTTGCCGTGGACGGCGGCCGACCGCTGCGCTAGTGAAAGCGGCTCCAGAAGAAAATTAACACCCAGGCGCTGAGCCCCCAGCAGACCACCGCCCCGCCCAGCGCCAGGGGAAGACGCAGAAAACCGGTGAAATACCACAGCGAAAGCAGATAGAGAAAATACGGGATGATTGACCACATGCCAAACACGATGGTCGTGCGTAACGCTTCCGTGCCGCGTTCGGACGCCACAATATAGTGGGCAATGAGTGCAAAGGTCGGGAAGAGAGGGATCAGCCCGGCAATATAGTAGTTTTTCGTTTTTGCCAGAATGCCAATCAGCAACACCACCAGCGCACCCAGCGCGGCTTTGATCACCAGAGCCATCGTTTTCCTTATAATAATCAACTCACCCTATGGGCCAGAATAACGGAACCGGCGTTAATTTTGAAAGATTAATGGAAGGTTAAGGTTTCGCGGTGTATGTTGGCTTTTTTCACGAAAACAGACGCTGTATGAATAAGATTGTTTATGTTGAAGACGAACCCGAAGTCGGGCAGCTGATCGCCGCCTATCTGGGTAAACATGATATGGACGTCATTGTTGAACCTCGTGGCGATCGTGCCGAAGAGGTGGTCGTCCGTGAAAACCCGGATCTGGTGCTGCTGGATATCATGTTGCCGGGCAAAGACGGCATGACGCTCTGCCGCGACCTGCGCGCCCGGTGGGAGGGCCCTATCGTCCTGCTCACCTCACTGGACAGCGATATGAACCATATTTTGTCGCTGGAGATGGGTGCCAATGATTACATTCTGAAAACCACACCGCCAGCCGTCCTGCTCGCTCGCCTGCGCCTCCATTTACGCCAGCACGCCAGCATCGAACGCGAAGCACCGGCGCCGTCTCTGACGCCGCACAAAGCGATGCGCTTCGGTACGCTGTCTATTGATCCGATTAACCGTCAGGTGCTGCTCTCTGGCGAGCTTATCGCCCTTTCCACCGCAGATTTTGACCTGCTGTGGGAGCTGGCAACGCATGCCGGGCAGATCATGGATCGTGACGCGCTGCTGAAAAACCTGCGTGGCGTAAGCTATGACGGAATGGACCGCAGCGTGGACGTGGCGATTTCGCGTCTGCGCAAAAAACTGCAGGATAACGCCACCGAGCCCTACCGCATTAAAACCGTGCGTAACAAGGGCTATCTGTTTGCCCCACATGCGTGGGAAACCTGATCGCCGGACAGGATAACCTGCGCGAAATAAAGGCATTACGCGAGAATGCCCTTCTTTCGCGCGTTTATTTTTACGTTTGCGCAACAATTAACTTGCTAAGCACGCAAACTATTCCATAATTACCTTCTCGACTCTCCTTTCTTCAGCTCGCCCCGCTCTTGCGATTGTTTTACTCATTTTCGCCGTGAAGCTTTCACGACATCTCTCCAATAAATCTTGAAATGAGGATTTAAGCTCATGAATTATGTATAGCTACGGTCAGGTAGAAGCGATAAAAACCAATCTTGAGTGGATTGTTAATCAGGCAACCCTGAACCACGCCTCCCCCTCTCGCACCGATCAAAAAGCGCTCTTTGACCTGCTGGAACTCATCCAGTCTTACGAAATACTGCTGGATCTCATCAGCGAATACGGAACGGATGTGATTGATACGCACATTGCAGAAGGCCTGGCCATGACGGAAAAACTCATCGCCAAGGTAAAAAACAGCGCGAAAGCCATCTAACACGCTCGACAGACGTGAAAAACTCGAAGGGTTTTCATGTATATTCTGCACATAGCGTTTTTGCGGTGAGATCCAATGAAAAAGCTGTTTGTGCAGTTTTATCTTTTACTGTTTGTCTGCTTCCTGGTGATGACCATGCTGGTCGGCCTGGTCTATAAATTTACCGCCGAACGCGCGGGCAGGCAGTCTCTGGATGACCTGATGAAAAGCTCGCTCTATCTGATGCGCAGCGAGCTGAGAGAGATCCCGCCACACGACTGGGCGAAAACCCTGAAAGAGCTGGATCTCAATCTGTCATTCGATTTACGCATTGAGCCGTTGAAAGATTTCGATCTGGACCCGCCCGCCATGCAGCGTCTGCGCGACGGGGACATCGTCGCGCTGGATGAGAAATACACTTTTATCCAGCGTATTCCGCGCAGCCATTACGTGCTGGCCGTCGGGCCGGTGCCCTATCTCTATTATCTGCATCAGATGCACCTGCTGGACATGGCGCTGATGGCCTTTATCGCCATTTCACTCGCGTTTCCGGTTTTTATCTGGATGCGCCCGCACTGGCAGGACATGCTGAAACTCGAATCCGCCGCGCAGCGTTTTGGCGAGGGGCATTTTACAGAGCGTATTCACTTCGACAGCGGTTCCAGCTTTGAACGTCTGGGGGTGGCCTTTAACCAGATGGCCGATAACATCAATGCCCTTATCGCCAGCAAGAAACAGCTGATCGACGGAATTGCGCACGAGCTGCGCACGCCGCTGGTTCGCCTGCGCTATCGTCTGGAAATGAGCGAGAACCTGACGGAAGCGGAGTCTCAGGCGCTTAACCGCGACATTGGCCAGCTTGAAGCGCTGATTGAGGAGCTGCTGACCTACGCGCGCCTCGATCGCCCGCAAAACGAGCTAAACCTCAGCACGCCCGATCTGCCCGCCTGGCTACAAACCCACATTGACGACGTTCAGAGCGTGAACCCGCAGCGCACGCTGTTAACGCGCGTCACGCCGGGTGACTACGGCGCGCTCGATATGCGCCTGATGGAGCGCGTGCTGGACAACCTGATGAACAACGCCATGCGCTACAGCGAAAGTACGCTGCAGATTGGGCTGGATCTGCAGGGCAATCAGGCCCGCCTGACGGTAGAGGATGACGGGCCGGGGATTGCGCCGGAGGCACGCGAAACCGTGTTTGAACCGTTTGTCCGCCTCGATCCCAGCCGCGATCGCGCCACCGGCGGATGCGGTCTGGGGCTGGCAATCGTCCACTCTATCGCGCAGGCGATGGGCGGCACGGTGCATTGCGAAGAGAGCGAGCTCGGCGGCGCGCGCTTCTGCTTTAGCTGGCCGGTGTACCATAACATCGCCCTTCCCGTCCCTGCCTGACTTCAACCGCACGCTGGCCTGACCCGGCGTGCTGTGCTATATGATAAGTATGTTGTAACTAATGAGAGTGCTTATGGCGACCTACGATCTTATCGAACGGCTGAACAGCACGTTTCGGGAAATAGAACACGAGCTGCTGACCCTGACAGAACGTTTGCAGACCTGCCGGCTGCTGGCCGCGCGCGTCTTTACCCTGCCCGAGGTGGCCAAAGGGGCCGAGCACGATCCGCTGGACACCATCGACGTGAAGCAGCACATCGGCAAGGCCGCACTGGAGCTGGCGATGAAACACTATCGCCATCTTTTTATCCAGCAGCAGTCTGAACAGCGCAGCAGCAAGGCGGCCGTGCGGCTGCCGGGCGTGATCTGTCTGCAAACCGATGCAGTAGAGCGCGAGGCGCTGGAAAGCCAGATTGCCCATATCAACAGTCTGAAAGCGGCATTTGAGAAAATCGTTACCGAAGAGTCGGGCCTGGCCCCCGCCGCCCGGTTTGAGTGGGTGCACCGTCAGCTTCCGGGGTTAATTACCCTGAATGCCTATCGCACGCTGACGGTTCTGCGCCATCCCGCCACGCTGCGCTTCGGCTGGGCGAATAAGCACATCATTAAAAACTTCACCCGGGATGAAATTCTGGCGCAGCTGGAAAAGAGCCTGAAGACGCCGCGCACCGTCGCGCCGTGGTCGCGTGAGCAGTGGATCGAGCGCCTGGAGCAGGAGTACCACAGCATCGCCTCGCTGCCGGCTGATACGCGCCTTAAAATTAAGCGCCCGGTGAAGGTTCAGCCTATTGCCCGCGTCTGGTACTCCGGTCAGCAAAAACAGGTGCAGTACGCCTGTCCGACGCCGCTGATTGCGCTTTATGATGCCGATCAGGGGGCTATCGTGCCGGATATTGGTGAGTTGCTGAATTACGATGCTGAAAATGTCCAGCACCGTTACCGACCTCAGGCGCAGCCGCTTCAGCTGATTATTCCGCGACTGCACCTGTACGTGGCGAGTTGATTATTTCAGACTGCCGACCATCGCCTCGGGGCGTACCCAGGCATCAAACTCCGCCTCCGTCAGATAGCCCAGCGCCAGGGCGGAGGCTTTCAGCGTCAGCCCCTCTTTATGCGCTTTTTTGGCGATCTCGGCGGCCTTGTCGTAGCCAATATGGGTATTGAGCGCGGTGACCAGCATCAGAGATTCATTGAGCAGCTGGCTGATGCGCTCGCGGTTTGGCTCAATCCCCACCGCACAGTGTTCGTTAAAGCTCTCCATCCCGTCCGCCAGCAGACGAACAGATTGCAGCACGTTGTGGATCACCATCGGGCGATAGACGTTCAGCTCGAAGTTGCCGGACGCACCGCCCATGTTGACGGCCACGTCGTTGCCCATCACCTGGCAGCAGAGCATGGTCATGGCTTCGCACTGGGTCGGGTTAACTTTACCCGGCATGATGGAGCTGCCCGGCTCGTTTTCCGGGATGCTGATTTCACCGATGCCGCAGCGCGGGCCTGATGCCAGCCAGCGCACGTCGTTAGCAATTTTCATCAGCGAGGCCGCCAGCCCCTTCAGCGCGCCGTGGGTGTGGACCAGCGCATCGCAGGTCGCCAGCGCTTCGAACTTGTTGGGCGCCGTGACGAACGGCTGTCCGGTGATGGCAGCAAGCTCCTCCGCCACGCGCACCGCGTATTCTGGATGGGTGTTTAACCCGGTACCGACCGCCGTCCCGCCGAGCGCCAGCTCCGCCAGGTGCGGCAGGCTGTTCTCGATATGCTTCAGGTTGTGTTCCAGCATCGCCACCCAGCCGGAAATCTCCTGGCCGAGCGTCAAAGGCGTGGCGTCCTGCAGGTGCGTACGGCCAATCTTGACGATGTCGCGGAAGGCCTGCGCCTTCTCGTTGAGCGTAGACTTCAGGACGTTAAGCTGGGGGATAAGCTGCTCGCGAATGGCGATTACCGCCGCCACGTGCATCGCCGTCGGGAAGACGTCGTTAGAGCTCTGGCTTTTGTTGACGTCATCGTTCGGGTGGACCTTACGTTCCATGCCGCGCACGCCGCCCAGCAGCTCGCTCGCCCGGTTCGCCAGCACTTCGTTCATGTTCATGTTGCTTTGGGTGCCGGAACCGGTCTGCCAGATAGCGAGGGGAAATTCGTCAGGATGCTTGCCCGCCAGCACTTCGTCTGCGGCGTTGATAATGGCGGTGGCTTTGTCGGCGTCCAGCAGGCCCAAATCCTGGTTCACTTTCGCGGCGGCGCGTTTAGTCAGCGCCAGCGCCTGAATCAGCGAGACGGGCATTTTTTCGGTCGAAATACGGAAGTGCTCCAGCGAACGCTGGGTTTGCGCGCCCCATAGCTTGTCGGCCGGGACGTCGATGGCGCCCATCGAGTCTTTCTCATGGCGTACCGTGGTCATTACTTTCTCCTTGATAACAAAAGAGGGATTGCTCACATGCTTAAGGGATAAGTATTGATGACTTCTGAGAAACGGTATGGCGCTTTGTGCGCTCTTTTTGATGTCGGGTGGCGGCTGCGCCACCCGGTTTTTTCAATTTACTTCACGCACGCCGAACACTGGGACGACTGGATCTGCTTGAAGAAGTCGTTGCCTTTATCATCCACGAGGATAAACGCCGGGAAGTCTTCCACTTCAATTTTCCAGATCGCTTCCATACCCAGCTCCGGGTATTCCACGCACTCCAGGCTCTTGATGCTGCCCTGCGCCAGAACCGCAGCCGGGCCGCCGATGCTGCCGAGGTAGAAGCCGCCGTGCTTGTGGCACGCGTCCGTCACCTGCTGGCTGCGGTTGCCCTTAGCGAGCATGATCATGCTGCCGCCGTTGGCCTGCAGCTGATCAACGTACGAGTCCATACGCCCTGCCGTTGTTGGGCCTAACGAGCCGGAGGCATAGCCTTCAGGCGTTTTCGCCGGGCCCGCGTAGTAGATCGGGTGATCTTTAATGTACTGCGGCAGCCCTTCGCCGTTGTCCAGACGCTCTTTCAGCTTCGCGTGCGCGATGTCGCGGCCCACGATAATCGTGCCGTTGAGTGAGAGACGGGTCGAAACCGGATACTGAGACAGCTGCGCCAGAATCTCTTTCATCGGACGGTTCAGGTCAACGCGAACCGCTTCCCCCTCGCCCGCTTTACGCAGCGCTTCCGGAATGTATTTACCCGGGTTGCTTTCCAGCTTTTCGATCCACACGCCTTCGCGGTTGATCTTCGCTTTGATGTTGCGATCCGCAGAGCAGGAGACGCCCATCCCGACCGGACAGGAGGCACCGTGGCGCGGAAGACGGATCACGCGCACGTCGTGGGCGAAGTACTTACCGCCAAACTGCGCCCCGAGCCCCAGATTACGCGCCTCTTCCAGCAGCTCCTGTTCAAGCTGCACGTCGCGGAACGCCTGACCGTGCTCGTTACCTTCGGTTGGCAGGCCGTCGTAGTATTTGGTTGAGGCCAGCTTCACGGTTTTCAACGTGCTTTCCGCCGAGGTACCGCCAATCACAAACGCGATATGGTACGGCGGGCACGCCGCGGTGCCGAGGGTGCGCATCTTCTCAACCAGGTAGTTCTTCAGCTTGCCCGGGGTGAGCAGCGCTTTGGTCTCCTGATAGAGATAGGTTTTGTTGGCCGAACCGCCGCCTTTGGCGATGCAGAGGAATTTGTACTCATCCCCGTCGACGCTGTAGAGGTCAATCTGTGCAGGCAGGTTGGTACCGGTGTTGACCTCTTTGTACATGTCCAGCGCCGCGTTTTGCGAATAGCGCAGGTTGTCTTCGGTGTAGGTGTTATATACGCCGTGCGCCAGCGCCGCTTCATCGCCGCCGCCGGTCCAGACGCGCTGGCCTTTTTTACCGACGATGATCGCCGTACCGGTATCCTGGCAGGTAGGCAGAATGCCTTTCGCCGCGATATCGGAGTTACGCAGGAACTGCAGGGCAACGTACTTGTCGTTTTCGCTGGCTTCCGGGTCGCTCAGAATATCGGCCACCTGCTGCTGGTGCGCAGGACGGAGCATAAACGAGGCGTCGTGGAAAGCATGCTGCGCCAGCAGCGTCAGCGCCTGCGGATCCACCTTGAGGATCTCTTGTCCTTCAAACTCAGAGACGGAGACGTGATCGCGGGTTAACAGGTAATACTCGGTCTGATCCTTACTGAGGGGGAAAGGATCCTGATAATGGAAGGGTTTATTCGACATTGGTCTCTCACTTACTGCTTCGGTCTGTTTATTCAGGGCAGATGTTCCGCTGCCCGGCTTAAAAGCGAGTCAGCTTATCCTACACAATTTTTTAACAAAAACTGAGACTAGTACGACTTTTTACATCCACAGGTTACTTCCATGTGGTTTATTGCTTTAATACCCGGAGTTTATTCCACATTTGAATCAGGGCTTGATAATGCAAAAACTCATTAACTCAGTGCAAAACTACGCCTGGGGAAGTAAAACTGCGTTAACGGATCTCTACGGTATCGCGAACCCAAACAACCTGCCGATGGCAGAACTGTGGATGGGGGCGCACCCGAAGAGCAGCTCAAAAATTGAAGACGCCAGCGGCCAGGCACGCAGCCTGCGTGACGTAATTGACGCCGATAAAGCCGCGCTGCTGGGCGACAAGGTGGCTAAGCGCTTTGGCGAACTGCCGTTCCTGTTTAAAGTGCTGTGCGCTGACCAGCCGCTCTCCATCCAGGTTCATCCGAACAAGCAAGCGTCTGAAATCGGCTTTGCGAAAGAGAACGCGGCGGGTATTCCGTTAGACGCCGCCGAGCGTAACTACAAAGATCCTAACCACAAGCCGGAGCTGGTGTTCGCGCTGACGCCGTTCCTGGCGATGAACGCGTTCCGCGAATTTTCAGAGATTATCTCCTTGCTGCAGCCGGTCGCGGGTGCCAATAACGCTATCGCGCATTTCCTTGAAAACCCGAACGCCGACGCGCTTAGCCAGCTGTTTGCCAGCCTGCTGAACATGCAGGGTGAAGAGAAGTCCCACGCGCTGGCGGTACTGAAAGCCGCTCTGGACAGCCAGCAGGGTGAACCGTGGGAGACCATCCGTCTGATTTCCGAATTCTACCCGGACGACAGCGGCCTGTTCTCCCCTCTGCTGCTGAACGTGGTGAAGCTGAATCCGGGTGAAGCAATGTTCTTGTTCGCGGAAACCCCGCACGCCTACCTGCAGGGCGTGGCGCTGGAGGTGATGGCCAACTCTGACAACGTGCTGCGCGCGGGCCTGACGCCGAAATACATCGACATCCCCGAGCTGGTTGCCAACGTCAAGTTCGTGGCGAAACCTGCCGCGGAGCTGCTGACTCAGCCGGTGAAAAACGGCGCAGAGCTGGACTTCCCGATTCCGGTTGAGGATTTTGCTTTCTCCCTGCACGACCTGAGCCAGACAGAAACGACCATCGCACAGGAAAGTGCGGCGATCCTGTTCTGCGTGGAAGGCGAAGCGACGCTGCACAAAGGCGAACAGCATCTGGTACTTAAGCCCGGTGAATCAGCATTCGTTGCAGCCAATGAGTCTCCGGTTAGCGTAAGCGGCACCGGTCGACTGGCGCGCGTTTTCAATAAGCTTTAAGCACTTACTGAATTTTTTAACAACTCTTGCTAAGCTAGTTGCAGGCTTAATATCTCCAGGCGGTTTTTACCGCCTGGTTTCATTTTAGGGATAGTCGCAATGAAAAAATCGGTCGTAGCGGTAGGAGTGATTGTAGCGTTAGGCGTGGTCTGGACGGGTGCCTCCTGGTTTACCGGGAAACAGCTGGAAGGACGCCTGGCTGAGATGGTGGCGCAGGCTAACGGAGAGATTAAGCGCAGCGCGCCGGAAGCGGGCCTTGAGCTGAGCTACCAGAATTATGAGCGCGGCGTGTTTACCAGCCGTATGCAGGTTGTGGTGAAGCCGGTTGCCGGTACGGAAAACGGCTGGCTGAAACCGGGTCAGAGCGTGGTGCTGGATGAAGTGGTCAGCCACGGTCCATTCCCGCTGGCGCAGCTAAAGTCGTTTAACCTGATCCCGTCAATGGCGTCCGTTCACACGGTCCTGGTGAATAACGACGTCACCAAACCGCTGTTCGACCTCGCAAAAAATACCTCACCTTTCGAAATCGACACCCGCATCAGCTATGCCGGTGACACCAGTTCCGATATCGCGCTGAAAGCGCTGAACTACGAGAAAGAGAATGAGAAAGTCGCCTTTAGCGGTGGTCACTTCAAACTTGACGCGGACCGCGACGGGAACGTGTTCTCCCTGACGGGTGAAGCGGAAAGTGGCCTGGTCAACGCAATGAACGAATACAATCAAAAAGTTCAGCTCACCTTCAACAACCTGAAGGCCGACGGCAACAGCCGCATGACCGATTTTAAAGAGCGTATCGGCGATCAGAAACTGTCTCTCGATAAAGTCGCCATTGCGGTTGAAGGCAAAGAGATGGCCGTGCTGGAAGGCATGGACGTCAACGGCAAATCCGACGTGTCCAAAGACGGTAAGAGCATCAATACCCAGCTGGATTACACGCTGAAGAGCCTGAAAGTGCAGAATCAGGATCTGGGCACCGGCAAACTGTCGCTGAAGATCGGCAACATCGACGGCCAGGCGTGGCACGAATTTAGCCAGAAATACAGCAAAGAGAGCCAGGCGCTGCTGACCGACGCCGCGCTGCAGCAGAACCCGGAAGTGTACCAGCAGCAGGCGATGGCGGTGCTGTTCAACAACCTGCCGATCCTGCTGAAAGGCGAGCCGGTGGTCACCGTTGCGCCGCTGAGCTGGAAAAACAGCAAAGGCGAAACCAGCTTTAACCTGTCGCTGTTCCTGAAAGATCCGGCCACCGCCACAGGTGAACCGCAGACGCTGGCGCAGGAAGTGGATCGCAGCGTGAAGTCGCTCGACAGCAAGCTGACCATCCCGATGGATATGGCGACCGAGTTTATGACCCAGATTGCGAAGCTGGAAGGCTACGGCGATGAAGATGCCGGCAAGCTGGCGAACCAGCAGGTGAAAGGCCTGGCGGCCATGGGCCAGATGTTCCGCATCACGAAGGTCGACAACAACACGATTTCCACCAGCCTGCAGTACGCCAACGGCCAGGTCACGCTCAACGGCGACAAAATGCCGCTGGAGGATTTTGTCGGCATGTTTGGCATGCCTGCTCTGGGGATGCCGGAACCGGCTGAACCGGCTGCGCCAGCCGAACCGGCGGCACCACAGCAGTAAACGTCAAAACCCCTCGCATGAGGGGTTTTTTATTGCCGGGTGGCGCTGACGCTTACCCGGCCTACGATTCCAGGCCGTTGTAGGCCCGTGCAAGCGCAGCGCCGCCGGGCGATATTATTTCACCGTCACTAACCGCGCCGCCACAATCTGGTGCCCGGCCTGAACGTCCGTATTGTCGATGCGCTGCATGATCCTGTCCGCCAGGGTGTAGCCCATCTCCCGCGCTGGGGTCGTGGCCCAGACGATCGGCAGATCGTCGAGCGCGTTTTCACCGACGTCGGCGAACGCCCCCAGCGCCACCTGGTGGCCGAAGAAGGTTTCAACGCCCCCTTCGCCGCTCTGACGCCCGGCGCGGATCAGGCCAAACCAGGCGCCCATGGCGATCACATCGTTATAGCAAATGACGGCGCTGATGGTCGGACTGCTTCGCAGCAGCGCGCCTATCGCTTCCGCCGCCATCTTCTGGCTGGACTCACACTCAACAACCCACTCGCTGTGGAACGGCAGGCCGTATTTAATCAGCGTCGCGCAGTAGCCGCCGACCCGTTCGGCGCGGGTCAGGGACGAGCTTTTGCCGCCCAGCCAGGCAATGCGCTGATGGCCGCGACGAATAAGATGCTCGGTCAGCATTTGCGCCGCCTGCATGTTATCCGGGCGCAGCGTATCGGCTTCGTCGAGGTAGCTGGCGCGCGAGGCAAACACCAGCGGCACGCCTTTTTCGGCGGCGCGCTCGCACAGTTCACTGCCCACGCCCGATGCCCCGGCGACAATCACCCCGTCCACCCCCTGGTTCAGCAGCATATCGAGCCGGGAAAGCAGCTGATCGGCCTCGCGCCCGCCGTGCAGCAGAAAGACCATCCGCCCCTGCGCTTCAAGCGCTTCGGTTAAGCCGGCGGTTAACTCCGCATAGAACGGTGACGTCAGGTCACGGACAATCAGGCCAATCACCCCGCTTTGCCCGCCGCGCAGCGCCGACGCCTGACGGTTTCGCACAAAGCCCAACTGCTCAACCGCCTCGTTCACCCGCTGACCGGTCGCGGGAGAGATGCGTCCTTTTCCGCTCAGTACCAGAGAAACGGTACTGACGGAAACCCCCGCCGCCAGCGCGACATCGTTGATGGTGACTTTTTTCGCTACAGCCATGTGTTGGCGTGACTCCCTGAAAAATGAGATCGGTAAAACGTTTTATCAATACGTTATCTTTATACTACCAGTCAAAGCCTGAGAATGTGATTTAGCGCGCACTAAACTTTGATAAAACGTTTTATCTTCTCGCAGCATTGAAGCAGACAAACTGATTTTAACAATAAAGGAGTCGTTTTATGACGGCGAAAGCAGCACAAAAAATATCGCTGTGGGAATTTTTCCAGCAACTGGGTAAAACCTTTATGCTGCCCGTGGCGCTTCTCTCGTTCTGCGGGATCATGCTCGGGATCGGCAGTTCGCTCAGCAGTAAAGACGTCATCACGCTGATCCCCTTCCTCGGCGCGCCCGTGCTGCAGGCGATCTTTATCTGGATGAGTAAAGTCGGCTCCTTTGCCTTCAGTTTCCTGCCCGTGATGTTCTGTATCGCAATCCCGCTGGGCCTGGCCCGCGAGAACAAAGGCGTCGCGGCGTTTGCCGGTTTTGTGGGCTACGCGGTGATGAACCTGGCGGTTAACTTCTGGCTGACCGCAAAAGGCATACTGCCGACCACCGACGCCGCCGTTCTGAAGGCCAACAACATTCAGAGCGTGATTGGTATTCAGTCCATCGACACCGGGATCCTCGGGGCGGTGATCGCCGGGGTAATTATCTGGATGCTGCACGAGCGCTTCCACAATATCCGCCTGCCGGATGCCCTGGCCTTCTTCGGCGGCACCCGCTTTGTCCCGATCGTGACCCTGGTCGTTATGGGTCTGTTTGGTCTGATTATTCCGCTGATTTGGCCGGTCTTTGCGCTGGGCATCAACGGCATTGGCCGCATCATTAACGGTGCGGGAGATTTTGGTCCGATGATTTTCGGCACCGGCGAGCGTCTGCTGCTGCCGTTTGGCCTGCAGCATATCCTTGTGGCCCTGATTCGCTTCACCGAAGCGGGCGGCACCATGGAGGTGTGCGGTCACGACGTGAGCGGCGCGCTGACTATCTTCCAGGCGCAGCTGAGCTGCCCGACGACACACGGCTTCTCCGAAAGCGCAACCCGCTTCCTGTCTCAGGGTAAAATGCCTGCCTTCCTCGGCGGCCTGCCGGGTGCTGCGCTGGCAATGTACCACTGCGCGCGCCCGGAAAACCGTCATAAAATTAAAGGCCTGCTGATTTCCGGCGTGATCGCCTGCGTCGTGGGCGGGACCACCGAGCCTATCGAGTTCCTGTTCCTGTTCGTCGCGCCGGTGCTGTATCTGATTCACGCGGTGCTGACCGGTCTGGGTTTCACCGTGATGGCGGTGCTGGGCGTTACCATCGGCAACACTAAAGTAAAATACACCTCATTAAGAATTGAGGCGTAAAAACAGCTATACCTGTCGCCCCAATGGATTACCAAGGAGGTGATGACCAATGTCTGCACATGTTACAATCTTAAGAAATACAGTACTTCCAGTGAAATTCAATACCATGAATCGTCCACGCTTATATTCATATATCCGTTACTCCAGCGAACGACAAGGTAAAGGTAGTTCGATTGAGCGTCAGAAGAGCTACATTGCTGAAATGGCAAAACAGATTGCTACTGAGTACGATCTGGAGATTTTCGAGGAATACCAAGATTTAGGGGTATCCGCGTACAAGGGTAAAAACGTTCAGGAAGGAGCTTTATCGGATTTCATAGACCAAGTTGAATCCGGTTTGATCCCAAAGGGGTCTTTCCTCTTGATTGAATCCCTTGATCGCTTCTCACGCCAGAACGCCATGCAAGCGGTTAACCTTTTCACCAGCTTATTACTTAATGGCATCACGGTAATTACCGGGATTGATAAACAGGTTTACAGACAGACTGAAGTAAACACCGAGACATTGCAGCAACTGATGTTTAGCGTGATGTTGTTCAGCCGTGCAAACGAAGAAAGTTCAACCAAATCACACCGCACCATTGCAAGTGCTCTGTCCAAGATCAGACGTCACCAGGAACGGAAACCAGGTGATCCTGTAGTCGCAATTAAAGAGTTAGGCTCGGATAAATGGTGGACAGATTCAAGTACTGGATATGTCAATCCGCATCCAGTCCTGTTCCCCATAGCAAAAAAAATTATCCAGTTAAAACAAGACGGTTGGTCAAATCGGATGATCCTTCAACATCTGAAAAACAACTACGATGGACCGGTTATTGGCAACAAAAAATCAAAAGGTATATGGAATATGCAGCATTGTTCCAGAATCCTTGAACCTGCCATTTATGGACGAAAAGTAATCACTGTAAACAATGCAGAATACGTTCTGGATGATTATTACCCTGCGATCATCAGCAAAGATGAATATGAAGCGTTAAAGCTCCAAGTTGGAAACAAAGGATTTGCCCCGAATCGCGAGAGTAATCCAGAAATACCATTACTTTCCGGTATTGGTATTTTGCACTGTGCGCACTGCTCATGTTACATGGTTAAGGCTAAATCAACCCTTAAAAACCATCCACATGCTTACCGTTACCAATGTGCATCCAGAGATTTACATCAAGATTGTAATAAGTGGGGATTCAGGGCAAGCACCCTTGAAAGGACGATTTTACAACTAATAGCCGATAGAATATTCTTACAGACGAAATATCAACCATCTGGTTTAGAAGGGAAAATAGCGGACATACAATCGCAAATTGAGAACTATGTATTGGCTATAGGTTCAGCTAAAAGCCCTGAGATCATTAATAGCCTCACTTCGCAAATTGATCAACTAGAACAAGAAAAACAAAGTCTGATAGTGGAAAAAAGACTATACGATGAATCAATCGTGCAAATGAACACTGAAGGTTGGGACAAGTTCAGGAAGTTTGACATTGATGACGCACTTAACCCTTTACGCACAAAAATAAGAGCAAACATTAAGACCGTTATTATGCGCGTAGATTGCTCCAGAATAGATAAGAAACACAACTTGTTTACCATCACATACCGCGATCAGCATAAACAGCGTATCGTTATCGAAAACAACTCAGGCTGGAAGAAGGGTAAGATTTATGTTGAAGCGCAGACTATCAACGATATTCAAATTCTTGAATCTGAAGGTTTGATACTGCATGACCATATTGACATATTGATCAACCGAGACAAGTTCATGACGGAAGCGAAAAAACGACTAGATCATCCCCGAACACTGATCGATGAACTGACGGAATAAAGGTAAGTGTTAGTGGCATTGTAAAATTGCCCCACAGAAATGTTAGCGTAATCCATCGCTATATAGCCATGAATCGCTCTGTATCTTGTCAGAGCGATTAAAGCAGACTTCAGGCATCGTTCAATATAAAACCCCCGTAAAACTTGATACAGAGCGTTGTAGAGCAAGGGTTCAAAATTACATCGTATTCATTCTGTCTACGAACTGTACTTATTGCACCGCTCCTTATCGAAACACCTCTATGGTTGCCGGAAACCCCGCACAAAGTAGATTGTTATGTCTTTCAATCGCAGTATTCAAGACTAACCGCTGCCCGCCGCCCGACGTTAACACCAAGCATATGAACCATTTTAAAACCCTTTAAAAACAATACCCTTCGCATCTTCCCCCTCTTCTCCCCATGTTAATCGATCGTTTTTACAGATCAATTATACGATATTGATAGATTTCATAGATCAATGTAAGATCATGATTCTTCGGTTAGTGTTTCTCGTAAACAAGACTCACGGAATGAATACTCTGTCCACGATGGAGTGCGAAAGAAAGAAGGTATCCAGAATGACAATTCTTATTAAAACGTTAAAAATCATGGCGTCAGGTGTTGTTTTCGTTTCAGGTTTAACCACCGCCTCCAGTACCGTGTATTTCTTGCCAGAGGCAAAATCAATGGGTGTCGCCAGCAGCGACAAAAACGCACTGATGTTTCTCGGGATGGACAGGGATGTAAATCTGAAGGGAATATGCTTCGCGATGACAAAGCAATCATCATCAATCGTTCCGCTGGTAGATATCACTGCTACAACTGATAACGGCAGATTCACGATGCACGGGTTACGCCCTAATGTCAGTGATTCTAAAGAAGTCGCTTGTTCCTTCGGGTCCGAAGCTGGTGATTTCTTGACTGCCATTTCGAAGTCAACAACCGTTAACGTGAAGCTGGACTTCAATGGCGAGATCCGCAATTACAGTTTCGACACTACAGAGTTCGGAAAGGTATTGACTGCGAATGGGCAAGCCGTGGGGGAAAAAGCAGCTAAAGACTACGCTCAGGGAGTACGTGCACCCGTTTTCTATAGCAGCGGTAGCGAAGCTCCCAAAAACAATGCAGTAACCTCAAACGTCGATACACACAGTTATAAAGCAAGCGATGAGAAACTTAATTCGGTCTGGAAAAGCCTTAGCCCTGAAACCCGAAAACGATTGCTTCCTTCTCAAAGAGAATGGATAAAGCACAAATCCGGCTGCAATAATGAACAGAAATGTCTTACCGACATGACGAACAATCGCATTCGTGAACTGGAGTCTGAATATGGAAAATAATGCACTGACTTTGGTTTTAAAAAACGATTGGGTAGCATCGTCTTCTGGTAATACCTATACCGGAAAATACACAGTTGGACGGTTTCACCTGACAGATGCGTTCATCGTTGTGTATATGAAGCTGATACATGGAATTGAAATACCCGATTTATGGGTCAGTAGCAGTTTCACTAACATACCAGATACCGATACCCGTAGGGTTATGTATATGGAAGGCTGTGATATGTTATCGAAAGATACAATGAACGAAATCCGTAATGCAGTGAAGTCCCCGCCTGACAAGCTGAAAATATATCGTAATGGAGAGCGTATTGTTAAGATAGAAGTTATGGAAGAACGAAATGAAATCACCCTATGAACGTTATATTAAAATAGCAGTCATAACCGTCGCAATAGCCTACGGCATCAATCTCCTTTACGGGCTGACGCCCCCCCCATATCAGCCTAAAACCCCCGAAGTGAAGACCAAGGTAAATGCTGATACCGTAACTCAGCAACAACCTGAGCAACCATCCAAACCATCGATAATCGATATACTTCCGCGAATGTATACAACAGGGGAAGTTTATGCGCGGTTTGAACAACATGAATTCAGGGCAACAAATGACTTCAAAAAATGTCAGTTAATGGTAACAGGAAAAATAACTGGTATCGGTACTGTTACTTTCAGAAAAAATCCTGTAGTAACATTGGGTATTCCCGGTTCAGATGAAGGCCTGAAGTTCATATTTGAAGATACGAATTACAATAACGATAAAGTTGCTGCATTGAATATTGGGGATCTGATTATAATCGCCGGGAAGAATGCACGACCTGGAACCTTTGGTGGTATCTTTCTTGATGACTCGAAGATAATGACTGATATGATTTCAAAGAAGAAACGACAAATTTTGGTTGTCAATGGTGGCGTTTACGACCGGGAAATTTGCCAGAAGTAGCGTTGTCCTTGCCCTTGAAATGGAGGGGGAGAATCCCCTCCATCACCCCTTCAACAGGTATTGGCGCAAGCAGGAATCGAGTTTGAAGGGAGCTGCATTGCAAATTGTTTTGCGAAGCATCGCCAGTAAGATGGTACACGAATTGTGCTTCATAACATTAAAGCAGGGCCTGCCCTGCAAAATGACCAATCCCCATAGACAAAAGCATAGCCATGGTACTCCAGAACGTAATTCTTATGATCGCCCTGACAGGAGAGGCTTTACTCAAAACCGAAGATATATAGCCAAGGACCGCCAGTGAAAAAAGGGTGGAAAGGATTATCAACAAAAAAGCCAGTTTCAGAGGGGAGAGCCATGCCACGATTAAGGGTAACACCGCACCAGCGGAAAAACTCAGGGCAGAAAAGACAGCTGCCTGTAGGGGCTGTGCAGAATTTATATCCGTCAACCCCAGTTCTTCACGGGCATGAGCATCCAGGGCATCTTTGACCATAAGTTGCTCCGCAACCTGCCGGGCAAGCTCTGGCTCCAGTCCACGTTGCATATAAAGTGAAGTCAGTTCCCGCACCTCTCCCTGATAATCAGTTTCCAGCTCCCTTTTTTCCTGGGCAAGTGCTGCGTTTTCGGTATCCGCCTGAGATGAGACGGAAACATATTCCCCTGTAGCCATTGACATAGCTCCGGCAACCAGTCCTGCAACACCTGCAAGTAAAACACCGGAAGGACTGCTATTTGCAGATGCAACCCCAAGAACAAGGCTCGCTGTCGAAACAATTCCGTCATTTGCCCCCAGTACAGCTGCCCTCAGCCATCCCACTTTTTCGATACTATGTCGTTCAAGATGCATATATTTTTTCCTTCAAATACGCATACTCATCGGAATTACGGATAAATAGAAAATGCATTGACGGATAAATGCGCGGTTATAGTCTGTTTTAGCCAACCATTACAGGGCATCTTATCCATCATAAACCTACAGCACTATTCGGTAACGGGATTTTTCCTTTGGCTACGAACGGTGAGGAAGATATGCAGCAACCCCATCGCACCATGTGCCCAGAAATAGGTTTCAATAAATACAGTCAGAAACTTATGCACATGCAGGACGGTTTCTGTCAGCACAGGTGACGTGCCAAGAGCAGTATTGAGAGCAAACCAGAATCCACCACATAATGCAACGCCCAATAGTGCAAGTACACCAAGCCCCTGAACCAGAGCAGCAATCCCACCAGCATGAGCTTCAGGAAGACGGAATGATATCAGCATTTTGATATCTTCAACCACACCTCGAAAATCAAGGACCACCCAGGCAAAATAGTAACGAAATCCTCGTTGTGTCAGCATCCATGCAAGCATGACAAACCCAAGGACAATCAGTGATAACCCAGTGATAACATGGAACCATGTTACGAACCCAGTGAGAGTATAGTCACTAAGCGCATCGCTTTCGGTAAGGTTTGAATTAATAATCTGCAATAAAATCAATACAGCTACGATGATATGCAGCACACGTAGAAATGGTGTGTTTTTGTGAGGAAGAGCATTACGTAAATTTTCGTTCATAATTTAGCCACTTTTTTAAGGTTGGTTGACCACTCAATATTATGCCTTTTTATTAATGATAACCTTAACTTCTCAAAACCAAGATGCACTCAGTAATATCCAAACCATGTTCAAAGGCCCAGTACTCGACAGGTAAATTCAGGTTCCTGAGTGGTTCTTATCGTCGCCAGATAGCCACGAAACAACGCAATGCTGTACAGAATGCTTATATCTGAACGCTTGAAATTCCAAAAGCGACGTGGATCGTACGGCACTTAATCCGACGACCGATGAAGAGTGCAGCCATGACAAAATCCATTCACCAAGCCACATTAGGTGACGTCGGAAATGATCTTCTTACGGCAAAGCACATGGCTTAGAATCCCTGTTCCAGCCTCGAAGAGGATACTGATGATTTATTTGCCGGAAAAAAGCATCTTAATGAGGGTCTCATACCGATGATGAAGACATTACGGGCATCAGTGTGTTAATCAACGGGGAGCAGGTCATCATGACCAACAAACAAAACACAGACTGACGCGTGACCACCAAATATAATTTGGCCCCCTGAATCCACCCCGCGCAACACCAATAGGTACTTAACTTATGTTGAGGCAACAAACTAAAATATGTAGCATTGATAATGCATGTTTGTTACCCCAACATTTTTATATGTATTTTGCAGATAAGATAACGTTGTGAAATTTCCTCACCAGTGCATAGCTATCTGCTTGATTACAGGCACGTGTATCATGTCAGTTCAGGGATATCTTTCCAGCATATCTACCTTCACCGAATAATTCCCGGTCTCAGTCAACACCTAGTTTATTGTGGTATTTTCTCATCAGACTGCCTAGTTTCTGTGCTGCAATTTTCCCGGCGTCAAGACCTTCCTTCTCAGCGGTACTTTCAACGGCAGTTACCTCATCAATTAGAAGTGACATGCCTGCAACATACGTTTCCCTGTCATACCCTTCTACAGGGCTGTTCAGGATGGACTCTGCTGTTGCTTTCAGTTCCCGCATATCTTTCCTGAAGGATGTAACGTCCTCCTCCTTAAGTGCTGCGCGGTAGCTTTTATTCATCATCTTCATGGCATGTTCAACACCGTCAGAACCAGCCATTACACAGGGGGATAAAAGAAGGGTGGCTCCTATCACAACAGTACGCATAATTTTTCTCATAATAGCCTCCATATTGTTTACTCTCGTTTTCACAGTCAGAAGGGGTAATATTGCGCAAAAAAATAATCCCTTCCCAATCCTCTCAAAAAACAGCAGCATTCATATTATTTTTCAGGATTATTTGCCCCCGCAACCAGGACTATTATCACCTTTAAAATAAGGGTCAACATGTGTCATAACATTTAAAACATGATGATTATCTAAAACTGATTTCCTGGCCAAAACAGCAATGTCATGTCCTACTTTCACTGATAAATCACCATCAATTTCCAGATGAACATCAACCACAACAAGGTCCCCCATTTTTCTGGTCTTGAGATCATGGATGCCTTCGACCCCAGGCGTGGACAATAATGTTGTTTTTATACTATTTTCAGTTTCAATATCCACGGCCCTGTCCATCAAGTCATGAAGCGAATCTGACATAAATGAATATCCCATTCTGGTCACAATCAGTCCCACAACCAGTGCAGCTACCGGATCAAGCAATTTAAACCCTGATAAACTACCAATAATACCAATAGCCACCACCAAAGATGAGGCGGCATCAGAGCGGGCATGCCAGGCATTGGCAACCAGCATAGTGGATTTTACTCGGGTTGCTACTGCCAGCATATAGCGAAAAAGAAGCTCTTTGATAACCAGTGCGGCTAAGGCCACCCACAGAGCAACAATATGTACCTGAGGAATATCATCTGGTTGTTGCATTTTATTTGCTGCTGACCATAACATCCCGATGCCAACAATGAATAAAATTGTCCCCAGAATTAATGATGCACCATTTTCATAACGATGATGCCCGTAGTGATGGTCATCATCGGGATTTTTTTTACTTTTATGATTAGCAATAAGCACCACAAAGTCTGAAACTAAATCAGACAGAGAATGGATACCATCCGCAATAAGCCCCTGAGATCCGGAAAATACGCCAGTAATCACTTGCCCGGATGTCAGAAAACAATTAACAAGCACACTAACCCATGTGCTTTTACGGGCCGCGAGGAAACGCTCATGAGAACTAATATCAATATCATCCGTAAGTTTGTTTACCTGCACCTGAAACTCCTAATAACAGCATCTACAGTTAATACTAAGCAGCCAATACTACCCGGCCAAGTTCAGTTTTGGTATATGAAATTTTGAGGTACTGTGGTGAAAATATAAAAATGGTGAGATTTATTCCTGTAAAGACCGCGCCATGGTGGCGATAACATCTATTCATCATAACGCCTGAACATTAATTTATTCTGAACAGAAGAGAGAAGAAAAGTTGACAGTTATCACAACTATACACTTACGCCCAGTGTGGATGGGTTCAACAAACTAAAATTGCAAACCCGATTAACTGAGGAATTGAGCGCTCTCGAAGAGGAGTTGCTTTCGGGTAGCTGTCAACCATTGCAAAATGGTAAACAACATCCTTTGGGTCCCCAACTGTGTGGCCACTGTAGTGACTGTGGTGGGTGATAGAACTGGTCACATTGATGCCAGACTTTTTCGTGCCGCATGTATGGCACACTGAATTTGATTAAGACCTGCTGAAATGAAACCGGAGTGCTTCAGCTACAGAAACTGACCAAATCGTATACCCCAAGCAAGATCTGAATACCATCCGAACAATATCTCTTTTAGGTATACCTGATAAAGACCATGATACAAAGTCTCAATAGGGTTGAATTTGACTCTATTGACAACAAAAACACGCACTGTATCATATAGGTATCCATTTAACACTCAAAAGAGAATGCATGATGAATGTTCGTATTTACTGCCGTGCATCTACCGAAGGCCAACATGCTGATCGTGCATTAGTTAGCCTGCGCGAATTTGCGCAAAGCAAAAACTGGCAAGTAGCCGGAGAATACATTGAAAATGCCAGTGGTGCGAAGCTGGAGCGTGTGGAACTGATGCATCTCCTTGAGGAAGCACAACCCGGCGATCTGCTTCTCATCGAATCGATTGACCGTCTCAGTCGTCTTCAACATGAAGAATGGGCTGAACTCAAAGCTACGCTGAACAGTAAAGGACTGGTTATTGTTTCGATGGATTTGCCAACAAGCTGGCAGATGGTTGAAATGTCCGGCAACGACCTTACCAGCGGCATTCTTCGGGCAGTCAATGCTATGCTGATCGATATCCTTGCGACAATGGCACGACAAGATTATGAAACCCGCCGTAAACGCCAGGCACAGGGGATCGAGAGAGCAAAACAGGCAGGTTTGTATACGGGAAAAGAGAAAGATATGGAAGCCCGTGAAGTGGTACGTGAAATGTTGGCACAGAACGTTAAACCAGCTCACATAATGAAAGCTGCTGATATCAGTCGTGCAACGTTCTACCGGATCAAAAAGGAATTGGTAATCTAGGGAAGGTGCGAACAAGTCCCTGATATGAAATCATGTTTGTCATCTGGAGCCATGGAACAGGATTCATCATGAGTCATCAACTTACCTTCGCCGACAGTGAATTCAGCACTAAGCGCCGTCAGACCCGAAAAGAGATTTTCCTCTCCCGCATGGAGCAGATTCTGCCATGGCAGAATATGACCGCTGTCATCGAGCCGTTTTATCCCAAGGCGGGCAATGGCCGACGGCCCTATCCGCTGGAGACCATGCTGCGTATTCACTGCATGCAGCATTGGTACAACCTGAGCGACGGTGCCATGGAAGATGCCCTGTACGAAATCGCCTCCATGCGCCTGTTTGCCCGATTATCCCTGGATAGCGCCCTGCCGGACCGCACCACCATCATGAATTTCCGCCACCTGCTGGAGCAGCATCAACTGGCCCGCCAATTGTTCAAGACCATCAATCGCTGGCTGGCCGAAGCAGGCGTCATGATGACTCAAGGCACCTTGGTCGATGCCACCATCATTGAGGCACCCAGCTCGACCAAGAACAAAGAGCAGCAACGCGATCCGGAGATGCATCAGACCAAGAAAGGCAATCAGTGGCACTTTGGCATGAAGGCCCACATTGGTGTCGATGCCAAGAGTGGCCTGACCCACAGCCTGGTCACCACCGCGGCCAACGAGCATGACCTCAATCAGCTGGGTAATCTGCTGCATGGAGAGGAGCAATTTGTCTCAGCCGATGCCGGCTACCAAGGGGCGCCACAGCGCGAGGAGCTGGGCGAGGTGGATGTGGACTGGCTGATCGCCGAGCGCCCCGGCAAGGTAAGAACCTTGAAACAGCATCCACGCAAGAACAAAACGGCCATCAACATCGAATACATGAAAGCCAGCATCCGGGCCAGGGTGGAGCACCCATTTCGCATCATCAAGCGACAGTTCGGCTTCGTGAAAGCCAGATACAAGGGGCTGCTGAAAAACGATAACCAACTGGCGATGTTATTCACGCTGGCCAACCTGTTTCGGGCGGACCAAATGATACGTCAGTGGGAGAGATCTCACTAAAAACTGGGGATAACGCCTTAAATGGCGAAGAAACGGTCTAAATAGGCTGATTCAAGGCATTTACGGGAGAAAAAATCGGCTCAAACATGAAGAAATGAAATGACTGAGTCAGCCGAGAAGAATTTCCCCGCTTATTCGCACCTTCCATAATTGAAAGGGGTGTTGCATTGACAGATTGAATCTACAGCGGCTTTTTTTAATATGTCCCGTTCGTCCGTAACCCGCTTCAACTCTTTCTGAAGACGGCGGATCTCGGCCTGAGCATCTGACTGTTCATTATGAGTGGAAGAATCCGGGCCGTACTTCTTTATCCAGGCGTAAAGACTGTGAGTGGTGATATCGAGACGTGCTGCAACACTGGAAACAGAATGACCACGATCAACAACCTGTTTGACTGCTTCAATTTTAAACTCTTCAGGATAACGCTTACCGCTCATGGGCACCTCTCTTTAAGTCATCTTAAATGACTCTGAGGTGTCTGTTAAACCCGTGGCGATTCAGACAGTGACTTCCGTCCCAGCCTTGCCAGATGTTGTCTCAGATTCAGGTTATGTCGCTCAATGCGCTGAGTGTAACGCTTGCTGATAACGTGCAG
>NZ_JBMKHB010000013.1:0-123922 GCF_049238285.1 Enterobacter cloacae complex sp. IR53041
CCCATGCCGAACTCAGAAGTGAAACGCCGTAGCGCCGATGGTAGTGTGGGGTCTCCCCATGTGAGAGTAGGGAACTGCCAGGCATCAAACAAGAAAAACCCCGTACCGAAAGGTGCGGGGTTTTTTGCTTTTATCTCCATCCTGGCCTTTCTCTTAATCCCTTATCCTGCTAATGGAATGTGTGATCCCTGTCGCAATGTTATTTATAACAAAATTATAACATTTCATTTACGAGGTTATTGAGCCTTCTGGCTCAATACGCCGCAGTTTATGGCAGGAGCATAATCACAATGACAGAAAGCATGACATCACACGGGACGCTGGCTCACAGTGATACCCGAAGAAGGGTATGGGCAATCATCAGCGCCTCTTCAGGGAATCTGGTTGAATGGTTCGACTTTTACGTCTACTCATTCTGTTCACTCTACTTCGCACATATTTTCTTCCCATCCGGCAACACCACTACACAGCTGCTACAAACGGCTGGGGTTTTTGCCGCAGGATTTTTAATGCGACCCATCGGGGGCTGGCTGTTCGGCCGTATTGCGGATCGTCGCGGGCGTAAGGCCTCTATGCTGATCTCGGTGTGTATGATGTGCTTTGGCTCGCTGGTGATCGCCTGCTTACCGGGATATGAATCGATTGGCACCTGGGCACCAGCGCTGCTTTTGCTGGCCCGCTTATTTCAGGGATTATCGGTGGGCGGTGAATACGGTACAAGTGCGACCTACATGAGCGAAATTGCACTGGAAGGCCGTAAAGGTTTTTACGCCTCATTCCAGTACGTCACGCTGATTGGCGGTCAACTGCTGGCCATTCTTGTGGTGGTGATCCTGCAGCAGATTTTGACGGACGAACAACTACATGCCTGGGGATGGCGAATTCCTTTCGCAATGGGGGCAGTGCTGGCGATTGTCGCACTTTGGCTACGCCGTCAGTTAGATGAAACCTCTCAGAAAGAGGTCCGGATGCTGAAGGAGGCGGGAACATTCAAAGGGTTATGGCGTAACCGCAAAGCTTTCCTGATGGTGCTGGGCTTCACTGCGGGCGGCTCTCTCAGTTTTTATACTTTCACCACCTATATGCAAAAGTACCTGGTGAATACCACCGGCATGCACGCCAACGTCGCCAGTGTGGTCATGACCGCGGCGCTGTTTGTCTTTATGCTCATACAGCCGATCGTCGGTGCGCTCTCGGACAAAATTGGCCGACGTACCTCAATGCTCATTTTTGGCGGATTATCGGCATTATGTACCGTTCCCATTCTGACAGCGCTTCAGCATGTCTCTTCACCGTATGCCGCCTTTGCGCTGGTGATGGTGGCGATGGTGATTGTCAGTTTCTATACCTCCATCAGTGGGATATTGAAAGCCGAGATGTTCCCGGCGCAGGTCCGTGCGTTAGGGGTAGGGCTCTCTTATGCGGTAGCCAACGCGGTGTTTGGCGGATCGGCGGAGTACGTCGCGCTGTCGCTTAAATCATGGGGAAGCGAAACGACATTCTTCTGGTACGTAACGGGAATGGGGGCACTGGCGTTTGTTGTCTCCCTGATGCTGCATCGCAAAGGGAAAGGCATTCGACTTTAATAGCGCGCCATCTGCCATACGGCATAGCCGGTCGTTGCGCCGGCGACATCCCAGGCGAAATCTTTCCAGCTCCAGCCGCTCCCTGCGGGGCGGCTATCCCACAGTTCTTTTGATGCCCCAAGACCTACTGAGAACATTAACCCGATCGCCGCGCTACGATCCCGGCTGTATCCCTGGTGCTGGGCATATTCATTACCGGCTGCGGACAACATCGCGGAAGCGAGGAAATGCTGTGCTTTGTCCTGTCCGGACCAGCTATCGTTAGCCATATGGCTACAGCCACTCAGGAAGAGCACACTCAGTACCAGAGGAATACGCATCAACGGGCTCCATAAAAAAGCCCTGCGGGTGACAGGGCCTGGATATTACAGAATACGGCTGATAAGTCGGTCGATACGGATACGACGTAAGCGGCGAATAAGCTTGCGAACTTTTACCGGATAATCGGCAATGCTCTGCAGTTCGCGGTAGTGATTCACCACGGTCGTATGGGTGCGAATCAGCTCCAGCTCGCGCTCACGTTGGGCGGCTAACTCATGCTGCGGGTCATGAATCAGAATAGCGTTTTCCAGATCCAGTCGCCACGCGCGCGGGTTCAGGTTGTTACCTGTCAGCAGCATCCACTCATCGTCGACCCACATGCCTTTGAGATGGTAACTATTGTCTTCATCTTTCCAGAGACGCACAACCAGCTGGTCAGTGTTGACGTAATACTGTAAGCGGCTCAGGAAACGACGCAGGTTAATCTCATAGAGATAAGGCAGCGCACCAATGATTTTGAACGGCTGATCTTCGGGAATGAAGAAGTCATTTGCCGTTTTATCACCCACGATGATTTCCACTTTTTTACCCTCGCGCAGCAGCTGAATGATATTACGCACCAGCACGGCAGGAAGATTGAAGTATGGCGTGCAGATAGTCAGTTTCTGCTCCGCACACGGCATCAGATGGAAGATCGTTTTGTTCAGCAGGCTTGATTTGCCGAGCCCTACCAGCGGGGTAACGGATAACTCTTCGTTGTTCGCATCGCCCTGGAAATGATAGACCGCATCGCGCAACTCCTGGCGGAAGGCGCGAACATCGTTTTTGATCTCCGGGCTTTTAGGGCGCTCGGGATCGTCAAGACGATTAACGCCACGGCCATGAACCAGATTTTTATCAACCCAGTTGAACATGATATCGGCCATCTGCGGATTACGGATCAGATGGTAGCGGTCATAGCGATATTTATCGAGCTGATGAAGGTAGACATCATTGAGGCTGGCGCCGCTGTAAAGCACGCTGTCATCAATGATGAACCCCTTGAAATGAAGAACGCCGAGCGCTTCACGGGTATTCACCGGGACGCCATAAACAGGCACGTCAACGCCAGGATTTTCCTGCGCCGTGCGGCAATACCAGTCAGCATTGGTGTTTGATGCTGCAGCGCCAATACGGCCACGCTGGGCGCGATGCCAGTCTACCAGCACGTGAACATCCAGTTCCGGACGCTGACGTTTGGCTTCATAGAGCGCGTTCAGGATCGCGCGCCCGCCTTCATCCTGTTCAAGATACAGTGCCACAATGCAAATGCGTCGCGTGGCGCTGGCAATCTTTTCCAGAAGCGTCTCCCGAAAATGAGCGGGAGCGTAAAAGAACTCTACATCATCAACTGACTGAGAAATCTTCGGTAGTTGAGCAAGGTGTTGTTGATGTTTATTACGCTTAAATTTTGACAACATCACAGTGCGTTTCTTCTCTGTTCATTGAAGGGTTGTCTGTACTATGCAAACAACATAAGCGGACAATGATACCACCAGTCCCGTCCAAAGTGGGTAACATTTCCAGTAGCTTACTCGCGTTTGTCTGCTGATGTCAGACTGAGGGATAAGGCAACAATACCTTCGTCCAGCTGAATATCAACGTCAAACCCAAGTTTTCGCGCCAGGGTCACCATACCGCGATTGTTAGGCATAGTAATGCCATTAAGGCGTAACAATCCGTGATCTCGCGTATAACTGATGAGTTTTTCCAGCAGTCGTCTTCCCAGGCCCAGACCTTTAAGATCGGAGCGCACCAGCACGGCAAACTCCGCATCGACGTTATCCGGGTCAGAAATGGCACGCGTGACGCCGAGGATCTCATCACCCTTATCGGCGCGAAGAACGGCAACAAACGCCATTTCTCGATCGTAGTCGATCTGGGTCATATTGGCTAAATCATCGTGGGTAAATTCGTTGATTTCGCTAAAATAGCGATAATAAAGATCCTCTTTCGTGACCTGAGAGATAAAGGCCCGCAGCTGGGGCTCATCTTCCGGCAGAATAGGGCGGAACAAGGCGCGTTCCCCATTTTTCATCTCAACCCACTCCTCCAGCTGCAGGGGATACGGGCGGATCGCCAGACGGCTCTCTCTGTCTCCTTCAAAGGGCGCGATATCCAGGGTCACGTCCAGCGCCGTAAACTCATTGCCGGAGGCGAGCAGCGGATGAATGTCCAGCCGCTGGATCTCGGCACAATCCACAATCAGGTTAGAGACCTGTACCAGGAACTGACTTAGCCCGGCAATATCAAGCGGACGTAGCGCGCTCCGGCCGCGGATCTTTTTGCTTTTAATCGCCTGGATGATGAGATAACGCGCCAGGTTCATGTTCAGCGGCGGTAACGCCACCACGGCCTGCTCATCCGGGCGCCACTCCACGCCGCCTTCACCCAGCATGATGAGCGGGCCGAAAACGGGATCGTGTTCGACCACCACGCGTAACTCCTGAGCGCCTGCGCGGTTAGCCATGCTTTGCACCAGCAAGCCGTGGATCCTTGCCTGCGGCCAGGCCATTTTGACCCGATCGAAGATGGCATCGGCTGCCTGCTGCACCTCTGCCGCCGTCCGCAGGTAGAGCATCACCCCCTGAACGTCAGACTTATGCGGAATATCCGGCGAACGCAGCTTCAGGGCAACCGGATAGCCAATCTGCTCGGCAATATGCACGGCCTCAGCGCTGTCGCTGGCGATCCAGGTCGGCAGGGTCTGCATCCCGTAGCTCCCCAGAATGGGCTGGACTTCATGCGTATCCAGCGACGTCGCGCCTTCTTCAATCGCCTGCTGCAACAGCCGGTGAACGTCAACGGTATTGGCCGTCAAATTCCCGGGCAACGCCGGCGTCTCGCGGAGCTGTTTCTGGTTGCGGCGATATTCCACCATATGCATAAACGCGGTTATGGTGCCTTCCGGCGTGCGGTAGGTTGGCAGTCCGGCTTCGCTGAACAGGCGTCGCGCCTCCTGCGAAGAAAACTCACCGCACCAGTTGGTGAGCAGGGTGACATATTTGCCTCGCGGATGATTGCGCACGGCATCAATGAGCGCGCGCGCGCTTTCGCTGCCCGGCGCGACCGCGCTGGGGGAGTGAATAATCATCAGCGCGTCGAAATCCTGGCTATCCAGCAAAATGGAAATGGCCCTGATATAGCGGTCGCTACTGGCGTCATCGCGTAAATCAAGCGGATTGCCGGGCGTCACGCTGGTCGGAAGCGCATCTTTCAGGCGCTGCAGCGTCTCTTCACTCAGCGTGGCCAGCTTGCCGAAGCGCCGCCACAGCTCATCCAGCGCGAGTGCGGCAGGAGCGGCGCCGTTACTGACAATCATTAACTTCTCGCCGCGCAACGGGCGCATATGGCTTAACGTTTCAACGGCGGAAAAAAGCTCGTGCGTATCCTGTACCCGCAGCAAACCCGCGCGCTGAATAGCGGCGTCCCAGGCGGGATCCATGCCGGAATGCGACTGCAGCAGACGCTGAGCCGCAGGGCTGCGCCCACTTTTGATTACCAGGATCGGCTTATTGCGCGACGCGCTTCGCGACGCCGAGACAAAACGACGCGCGTCGCTGAGGTGCTCAAGATAAAGCAGAATCGCACTGGTTTTACCGTCGCGCGCCAGAAAATCCAGCAGCTCATCAACGTCGATATCCAGACTGTCGCCGAGAGCAATGAAGTAGGAGAATCCCATTTCACGCTGCTGCGCCCAGTCGAGGATGGTGTTCGATACCGCAGCCGACTGCGAGATAAACGCGAGCTTGCCTTTGCGGATCGGAACCGGAGAGAAGCTGGCATTTAAGCCCTGCCAGGGGGCGAGCAGGCCGAGACTGTTTGGTCCAAGAATGCGCATTTGATAGCGGCTGGCGCAGGCCAGAAGCTCGGCTTTCTGTTCAGGCGGAGACGAGAGAATAATGCAGGTTTTACAGCCTTTCTTGCCGAGCGATTCCAGCAGCTCCGGATTCCGTTTTGCGTTTGTACACAGTACGGCCAGATCCGGTACGAAAGGCAGGCTCTGTACATCAGGCCATGCAAGCACTCCCTGAACTGCCTTATACGCGGGCGTGACGGGCATGACGGGTCCATTAAATCCTCCGGCCAGCAGGTTGCGCATCATCAGATAGCCAGCACGATCCGGTTTCATTGATGCGCCGATGACGGCAATGGATTTAGGACGAAGTAGCGCTTCTAATCCTCGCTGGCTCATGCAGGCCTCCTGTGAATGCAAGCGACCTGATGATTTTAAACGCTTTCCGTCTCGGCTGCTGTGACGCTGCCCTTATGAACGGTTTTTCCTGCCAGATAGCGTTCCCGGAAACAGGAGAAATGGTTGCCCAGGGCGCCAGCCGCAGCGGTATCACCCGCCAGATCCAGAAGCGCAATGGCCACTTCGGCGGTGCAGTATTGCCCGTCAGCATGCGCTTCACGCAGGCGGTAGGCGGAGACGCGGGAAAGATCGACAGAAATCACCGGCAGTGCGTCGAGATACGGGCTTTTGCGAAACATTTTTCGCGCTTCGGTCCAGGTGCCGTCCAGCATAATAAACAACGGCGGTTTACCGGATGGCGGCGTCGAAAGCACCTGACGATCGACACCTGCATATGACGCGGGGAAAACGACCATCGGCTGATAGTCCGGGCTTGCCACTAAGTCGAGCAGGGCCTGAGGGGGCTCCGTGCGGGACCACTGAAACGCCGCGGTATCCGGCAGAATATCGGCAATCAGGCGACCGGTATTGCTGGGCTTCATCGGCTCGGTATCAAACATGACCAGACAAAAACGGCTCTGTGCCGAACTCGGGGTCAGCGTCTCGCACAGGCAAACCTTCAGCGGCAGCAGGCAACGCTGACAGCGGCGAATACGGTTTCCGCGCGCGAGGAACGGACGGGTGGCGCGCGCAAGGCGTTCGGCGCGTAATTGAAGAACAGCGTTATCAGTCATGGGCGAAATGCAGGAAAAACCCTATTTTCGCAGAGGCGGGAACGGGGCACAAGATGTGCCCCGTGAATGTTACAGTGATTCGTTAAGCCAGCTATCAAACGGGGCTTTAGGCACCGCACCGTTGAGCATGTCGACCACTTCACCCTTTTTGAAAATCATAATCGTCGGGATGCTGCGAATGCGAAAACGGGCGCTCAGTTCAGGTTCAGCTTCAGTATTGACCTTAACGAAACGTATTTTCCCGCTGCGTTCTTCGGCCACGTCTTCGAAGATCGGCGCGAAGCTTCGGCATGGGCCACACCAGGGCGCCCAGAAATCCACTACGACAGGCAGATCGTCCTTGAGGAGTTTGTCCAGCGTAGCACCCGTCGCGTTAATGACATCGCCATCAAACAATTCATGGCCACAACGTCCGCATTTCGCACCATCTTCAATCCGATCGTCCGGAATGCGGTTAAGAGCCTGACAGTTGGCACATACGGTATTCATAACTAACCTCTGATAGAGCCGTGGGACAGCGGCAAGACGCCGATAATGTTTCTAATATGTTACATATTATCAATGAGCCTGTTTGAAACAACAATGCGTTTTATTCAATGAGAACAATAGTCACAGGCTTTTGTACGAAATTATGGCTATGCGCTGGCACATCGGGTAATCTGCGCGCTTCGCGCAGCGCTGGTGGAGAAAAGCATGAACGACGAAATGAAAAACAAAAGCGGCAAGGTCAAAGTGATGTATGTCCGCAGTGATGATGACTCTGATAAACGCACCCAAAATCCGCGTACCGGAAAAGGTGGCGGGCGTCCGGCGTCTTCTCGTGCAGACGGTGGCCGTCGCCCCGCCCGCGATGACAGAAACAACCGCGGTGATGACCGCAAACGTGATGACCGCAAGCGTGACGATCGCAAACGCGATGACCGTCCGCGGGATGACTTCTCACGTGATAACGCCTCCCCGTGGCGCACCGTTTCTCGTGCCCCTGGCGACGAAACGCCAGAAAAGGCCGATCACGGCGGTATCAGTGGTAAAAGCTTTATCGACCCGGAAGTGCTGCGCCGTCAGCGTGCGGAAGAGACCCGCGTGTATGGCGAGAACGCCTGCCAGGCGCTGTTCCAGAGTCGTCCTGAATGTATTGTCCGCGCCTGGTTCATCCAGAGCGTAACGCCGCGCTTTAAAGAAGCGCTGCGCTGGATGGCGGCAAACCGCAAAGCCTACCACGTGGTTGATGATGCCGAGCTGACCAAAGCATCCGGTACCGAGCACCACGGCGGCGTCTGCTTCCTGATCAAAAAACGTAACGGAACGACCGTTCAGCAGTGGGTCAGTCAGGCGGATGCCGATGACTGCGTGCTGGCGCTGGAAGATGTGGGCAACCCGCATAACCTGGGCGCAATGATGCGTAGCTGCGCGCACTTTGGCGTGAAAGGCGTTCTGCTGCAGGATGCCGCGCTGCTGGAATCCGGCGCTGCGATCCGTACTGCGGAAGGCGGAGCCGAGCACGTACAGCCGATCACCGGCGATAGCGTGCTGGATGCCCTTGAGCAGTTCCGTAAAGCGGGTTATTCCATCGTGACTACCTCGAGCCATGCCGGTACGCCGCTGTTTAAAGCGACGCTGCCACGCAAGATGGTGCTGGTGCTGGGTCAGGAACGCGATGGTCTGTCTGATGCGGCGCTCTCCAGTGCGGATCTGAGCGTCTCAATCGATGGGACAGGCAATGTGGAAAGTCTGAACGTGTCCGTTGCAACCGGCGTACTGCTGGCCGAATGGTGGCGTCAGAATAAGGCATAAGCCTCTTCATGTGCCGGGCCTGACCCGGCACATTCAAATACTACTCGCTCTCTGCCGGTAACACAGGCATCCAGTCAATTGGCGTTTCGCCACGTTTTTCCAGCCATTCGTTCGCCAGAACAAAATGATTACTGCCAAAGAAACCGCGATGTGCAGACAGCGGTGACGGGTGCGGCGCTTTCAACACGTGATGACGCTGGCGGTCAATAATCGCCCCTTTCTTCTGCGCATGCGATCCCCAGAGTAAAAACACGACCCCTTCACGGTGTTCGTTGATCAGGCTGATGACTTTATCGGTGAACGTCTCCCAGCCCAGGCTGGCATGCGAGTGCGCCTGGCCGGCCCGCACAGTGAGTACCGTGTTCAATAACAGCACGCCCTGGCGCGCCCAGCTTTCCAGGTAGCCGTGGTTTGGTCGGGTAAACCCGGGCACGGTTCCTTCAAGCTCTTTATACATATTGAGCAGAGAAGGGGGGATCGCCACGCCCGGACGTACGGAAAACGCCAGCCCATGCGCCTGGCCCGGACCGTGATAGGGATCCTGGCCCAGAATGACCACTTTCACATCGCTCAGCTCGGTGTAGCGAAAGGCGTTGAACACATCTTTCTGCGGCGGGTAAATCGTCTGTCCGGACTGACGCTCAGCCGCAACGGTGTTGAGCGTATTGATAAAATAGGGCTGCTGCTTTTCTTCTGCCAGCACGTCATGCCAGGTTAAAGGTGTCGTCATCTCGCTCTCCTGCGAATCTCAATCTCTGACTAGCTTACCTGCTAAAGCCCGGTGAGCAAAATTCCACGCCGAAATGTGCGCTAAGTCGCTAAATTTATGTTGAAAATGTGCAGGTTAAATTGAATTGGTAAGGTCGTGAAATTGATCTAAAGCAATAAATTCAAACCACACTCTTTATGTGGTTGGTGTTTTTGTTGATTTAAATCAATAAATCACCGGGGTGTGAATGATATATATACACACAAGAAACAATGGTTTTACCAATTGGCCGCGAGTGGCCGACATCAGTTTATGTAGCCTAAGGGAGGCAACACATGATTACAGGTATCCAGATTACTAAAGCTGCAAATGACGATCTGCTCAACTCTTTCTGGCTGCTGGACAGCGAGAAAAACGAAGCGCGCTGTGTCGTCGCGAAAGCGGGTTTTGCAGAAGACGAAATCGTGCCGGTGAGCAAACTGGGCGAAATCGAGTACCGTGAAATTCCAATGGAAGTGAAGCCAGAAGTGCGCGTGGAAGGTGGTCAGCACCTGAACGTAAACGTACTGCGCCGCGAAACGCTGATGGACGCGGTTGAGCACCCAGAAAAATACCCGCAGCTGACCATTCGCGTGTCTGGTTATGCGGTACGCTTCAACTCTCTGACCCCAGAACAGCAGCGCGACGTTATCGCGCGTACCTTTACTGAAAGCCTGTAAGGCTTCAGCTACGGGGGTGAATAAAAAAGCCGGGGATTGTCCCCGGCTTTTTTTACTCTTCCGTTTTTGTCTCTGATGCGGCAGAGCTTGGCTTACGGCGTTTACCAATATTTTTGGTATCGCGGTGACGCTGCTTCACGCGCGGTTTCTCTTTTTCTTTCTCTTTTCTCTCAGCACGTTTCGCAAGCGCTTTCTTGGACGGTTTACCCGTCATTTTTTCACTCGGCGCACGTGTGGCTGGGCGCAAGCCATCAATAACCCGCGCTTTCAGCGGCTCGTCAACATAGCGGCCAATTTTCTGCAGCAGCAGGTAGTCATGCGCTTCGACCAGTGAAATCGCAATCCCTTTGCGGCCCGCGCGGCCGGTACGGCCAATACGGTGCAGATAGGTATCGCCGCTGCGCGGCATATCGAAGTTAATGACGTGGCTGACGTCAGGGATGTCGATCCCGCGAGCGGCCACGTCTGTGGCAACCAGCACGTTAACGCGGCCATCGGTCAGGCGCTTAATGCCTTCGGTACGCTTGATCTGCGCCATCTCGCCTTCAAGATAGCAGTTGTTGATCCCGGCGTTACGCAGCATTTCTGCCAGCTCGTGCACGCGCTCGCGCTTACGGACAAACACGATTGTGCGCAGCGCATCTTCCTGCTTCAGCAGGTGTTTCAGCAATTCGACCTTGTGCTCAAGGTTGTCCGCGCGGTAGTACCACTGGTGGATCTTCTTACGCTCACGGGTAGACGGCGTGGCTGATACTTCCACCGGATCTTCCAGCAGACGCTCTGCGAAGTCTTTAATCGCTTCCCCTTCAAGGGTGGCAGAGAACAGCATGGTCTGGTTACGCCAGCGCGTTTCACCCGCAATATGCTCGATATCCTGTGCGAAGCCCATGTCCAGCATGCGGTCGGCTTCGTCGAGGATCAGCGTTTCAACCGCGCGGCAGTCGAAGTTCTCTTCTTTAATGTACTGCAGCAGGCGGCCCGTCGTCGCAACGACGATGTCCTGGTTTTCGCTGAACACTTCGGCGTGGTTCATATACGCAACGCCGCCGGTGATGGTGGCGATATCCAGATGGGTATTTGCCGCGAGTTCACGCGCGTGATCGGCAACCTGCATTGCCAGTTCGCGCGTCGGCGTCAGGATTAAAATACGCGGCGGGCCAGATTTTTTGCGTGGGAAGTCGAGCAGATGCTGCAACACAGGCAGCAAATAGGCTGCAGTCTTCCCCGTACCGGTTGGCGCAGAACCGAGCACATCGCGGCCCTCAAGCGCAGGCGGAATGGCCGCTGCCTGAATGGCGGTCGGGCGTGTGAAGCCTTTGCTCTCAAGTGCATTGAGCAGGCTTTCATCGAGTTCAAGTTCGGAAAAAGTCGTTACAGTCATGTTCTACCTCTGTGTGGGGCGCTGATTATAGACGTTACGGCTGTAATCTTCATCTGTTTGTATGGATATCGCTTTTCGGCCACTTCGCTTTCCCCTATGCTACTCCAGTTTCACTTAGAAGGTTGCCCCGACATGTCTCAACTCAAAGCGCAACTGCGCCGCGATGGTTTTACGTTTAAACAATTTTTTGTCGCTCACGATCGCTGTGCCATGAAGGTCGGTACAGACGGTATTTTACTGGGAGCGTGGGCGCCTGTCGCAGGGGTTAAGCGTATTCTTGATATCGGTACCGGCAGCGGGCTGGTGGCATTGATGCTGGCGCAGCGCACGGAAGAGCATGTCACCATTGATGCCGTCGAACTGGACGCGCAGGCGGCAGAGCAGGCGAGTGACAATATGGCCGAATCGCCCTGGGCAGCCCGCATGAAAGTGGAATGTGCGGATGTGCTCGCCTGGGCGCCTGAACAAACCGCGCGTTACGATCTGATCGTCAGCAACCCTCCCTACTACGAGCCCGGCGTTGAGTGCGGGACACCCGAGCGCGAACAGGCGCGTTATACCCGTTCCCTCGATCATAAAGCGCTGCTCACCAGCGCGGCCGAGCTTATCTCCGAAGAGGGTTTTTTCTGCGTGGTCCTGCCTGAGAGAACGGGCAACACGTTCATCGGTATCGCGCAGGAGATCGGCTGGACATTGCGTCTGCGTACCGATATTTCGGATACCGAAGGCCGACTGCCGCACCGCGTGCTGCTGGCGCTCTCGCCGAAAGAGGGTGAATGCTTTAACGATCGAATGGTGATCCGTGGGCCAGACCAGCGTTATTCCGAAGATTACACTGCCCTGACCCAGGCGTTTTATCTGTTTATGTAAACCTGCGGGGCGAGGATCGACGGGCCGGATTCAGCAAGCTGATCCGGGTAGTCCAGGGTATAGTGCAACCCGCGGCTCTCTTTACGCATCATCGCGCAGCGAACGATTAGCTCGGCAACCTGCACCAGGTTGCGCAGCTCCAGCAGATTATTCGATACGCGGAAATTGGCATAATACTCGTCAATTTCCTGCTGCAGCATAGTGATGCGGCGCAACGCGCGTTCAAGACGTTTCGTGGTGCGCACAATCCCCACGTAATCCCACATGAACAGCCGTAGCTCATGCCAGTTATGCTGGATCACGACCAGCTCGTCCGGATTTTCCACGCGGCTTTCATCCCAGGCAGGCAGGCGCTCTGTCTCGCGGGCGTAGGGCATGCGTTTCGTGATGTCTTCTGCGGCAGACCAGCCGTAGACCAGGCACTCCAGCAGCGAGTTAGAGGCCATACGGTTCGCGCCGTGAAGTCCGGTATAGCTGACCTCACCAATAGCATAAAGACCATCCACATCGGTACGCCCATGATCGTCAACCATCACCCCACCGCAGGTGTAGTGGGCGGCTGGCACAATGGGTACCGGATCGCGGGTTAAATCGATGCCAAGGTTGAGCAGTTTTTCGTAAATCATCGGGAAGTGCTGACGAATAAACTCTGCTGGCTTGTGGCTGATATCAAGATACATGCAGTCCACGCCAAGACGCTTCATTTCATGGTCGATGGCGCGGGCAACGATATCGCGCGGGGCCAGTTCACCCCGGGCGTCAAAGTCCGGCATAAAGCGGGTGCCGTCAGGGCGTTTCAGATAGGCGCCTTCGCCGCGCAGGGCTTCCGTCAGCAGGAAGTTGCGCGCCTGAGGATGGAACAGGGCGGTTGGGTGAAACTGATTGAACTCAAGGTTCGCCACCCGGCAGCCGGCGCGCCAGGCCATTGCGATACCGTCTCCGGAGGCAATGTCCGGGTTCGTGGTGTACTGATACACTTTAGAGGCGCCGCCCGTAGCCAGCACCACAGCCTTCGCCTGGCAGGTTTCCACCTTCTCTTTATTGCGGTTCCACACCCAGGCGCCCACCACACGACGCGTGCCCGGCAGGCCAATCTTGTCGGAGATAATCAGATCAACGGCATTGCTTCGTTCAAGCACCCGAATATTAGGATGGCTCAGCGCCTTGCCGACCAGCGTGGTCTCCACTTCTTTTCCGGTGGCATCCGCTGCGTGCAGGATGCGGCGGTGGCTATGACCGCCTTCGCGCGTCAGGTGGTAGCTCTCTTCACCGTTGGGTTGAACCTGCGTATCGAATAAGACGCCCTGGTCGATGAGCCACTGCACGCAATGGCGGGCATTGCTGGCGACAAACTCTGCGGCGTGCGCATCCACGATCCCGGCCCCGGCAATCAGCGTATCGTCGACGTGGGAGGCAATGCTGTCTGTCTCATCAAACACCGCGGCAATCCCGCCCTGGGCATAAAACGTGGAACCCTCGCTTATCGGCCCTTTACTCAGAACGATAACGTTTTGATGCTCGGCCAGGCGTAGCGCCAGAGAGAGACCGGCAGCGCCGCTGCCGATGATCAGTACATCACAATGGAGTTCAGGTGTTGTGTTCATGATTGTTGTTTAATTTACTAAACAGTGTTGGCTCAGAATAGCACCTGAATGCGATTTATCGCACGTTTTTTTTAACGGGTGTTGCAATGGCTAAACGCGTAAGCGGAGGTAAACGGAGGGTAAATGAGTGAAATTATTTTGCGAAGCAGATCGTTAGCGTCAGATTTTGTGATGAAATAAAGACTGGGTTGCGTTACTCTTCTGGCGGGAAAAAGATGTTTCTTGTCAGAAAGTGGTGCGTATCGTGAACAGACTTATAATGAGAGAAAATGAACAGTCTGCGGCGCGATGAACAAAAACAAAGGCGTTACGGAACTTATTGAAGATCAGACACTCTAATTCGGTGCTTGCTCAAAGTGCGGTATTTTTAGAGTGGCGTTTCGATAACGCGTGGAATTTAGGTTTGGGGAGACATTACCTCGGATGAGCGAGCAGTTAACGGACCAGGTCCTGGTTGAACGGGTCCAGAAGGGAGATCAGAAAGCCTTTAACTTACTGGTGGTGCGCTACCAGCATAAGGTGGCGAGCCTGGTTTCCCGCTATGTACCGTCAGGCGATGTGCCTGATGTGGTGCAAGAGTCTTTTATTAAGGCCTATCGCGCGCTGGATTCGTTCCGGGGAGATAGTGCTTTTTATACCTGGCTGTACCGTATTGCGGTCAATACGGCAAAGAATTATCTGGTCGCTCAGGGCCGTCGTCCGCCTTCTAGTGATGTGGACGCAATCGACGCCGAAAACTTCGAAAGTGGCGGCGCATTGAAAGAAATTTCGAACCCTGAGAACTTAATGTTGTCAGAAGAACTGAGACAAATCGTTTTTCGCACGATCGAGTCGCTCCCGGAAGATTTACGCATGGCAATTACGTTACGGGAGCTGGATGGTCTGAGCTATGAAGAGATAGCCGCTATCATGGATTGTCCGGTCGGCACGGTACGTTCACGAATTTTCCGTGCGCGAGAAGCTATTGATAATAAAGTTCAACCGCTTATCAGGCGTTGACGATAGCGGGATACTGGAAAAGGTATTAGGCATGCAGAAAGAAAAACTTTCCGCTTTAATGGATGGTGAAACGGTGGATAGTGAACTGCTCAACGAGCTGTCTCATTCTCCCGAAATGCAAGAGACCTGGGAGAGTTACCATCTCATTCGTGATACCCTTCGCGGTGACACCGGCGAGGTTCTCCATTTCGATATCTCAGCCCGCGTCATGGCGGCGATTGAGAATGAGCCTGTTCATCAGACCACTCCGCTGATTCCTGAAGCTCAACCCGCACCTCACCAGTGGCAGAAAATGCCATTCTGGCAAAAGGTGCGTCCGTGGGCCAGCCAGCTTACCCAAATGGGTGTGGCTGCATGCGTATCGCTTGCAGTTATCGTTGGCGTCCAGCACTATAATACTCAGTCTGAAACTAATCAGCAGCCAGAAGCGCCAGTGTTTAACACACTGCCGATGATGGGCAAAGCCAGCCCGGTAAGCCTGGGCGTACCGGCTGATGCTTCCGCCAGCGGCGGCCAGCAACAGCAGGTTCAGGAGCAGCGCCGTCGCATTAATGCGATGTTGCAGGATTACGAGTTGCAGCGTCGTCTGCACTCTGAACAGCTTCAGTTTGAGCAGGCGCAGACACAGCAAGCTGCTGTGCAGGTGCCCGGAAACCAAACTTTAGGAACGCAATCGCAGTAATGAAGCAACTTTGGTTCGCCATGTCTCTGATGGCGGGTAGCCTGTTCTTCTCTGCCAACGCCTCGGCTGATGTATCATCCGGGGCGTTGTTGCAGCAAATGAATCTGGCCAGCCAGTCACTCAATTACGAGTTGGCATTTATCAGCATCAATAAGCAGGGCGTCGAGTCGTTACGCTATCGCCATGCCCGTCTTGATAATCAGCCGCTCGCCCAGCTTTTACAGATGGATGGCCCGCGTCGGGAAGTTGTCCAGCGTGGTAACGAAATCAGCTATTTCGAACCCGGCCTGGAGCCTTTCACGCTGAATGGCGACTATATCGTTGATTCTCTGCCGTCACTCATTTACACCGACTTCAAACGGCTGGCCCCTTACTATGATTTTATCTCGGTAGGGCGTACGCGTATTGCGGACAGACTGTGTGAGGTGATCCGCGTTGTCGCCCGGGATGGAACGCGCTACAGCTATATTGTCTGGATTGACGCGGAAACCAAACTCCCCATGCGTGTAGACCTGCTTGACCGTGACGGTGAAACGCTGGAACAGTTCCGCGTTATCTCCTTTAGCGTGAATAACCAGGTTGGCAACAGCATGCAGAATCTGGCTAAGGCCAGCCTGCCGCCGCTGCTTTCCGTTCCGGCAGGCGATTCCGTTAATTTCAACTGGGTACCTGCCTGGATCCCGCAAGGATTTAGCGAAGTGTCCAGCAGCCGTCGCCAGCTGCCAACGATTGAAACGCCGGTGGAATCACGCCTCTATTCCGATGGTTTGTTCAGCTTCTCGGTGAATATCAATCGCGCAACGGCAAACAGCACTGAACAAATTCTGCGTACCGGGCGCCGTACGGTGAGCACAACGGTACGCGATAATGCAGAGATCACCATTGTGGGGGAACTTCCTCCGCAAACGGCGAAGCGCATCTCCGACAGCATTAAATTCAGGGCCGCACAATGATCAAAGAATGGGCGACGGTAGTCTCGTGGCAAAACGGCATTGCGCTGGTGAGCTGCGATGTAAAAGCCTCATGCAATAGCTGCGCTTCCCGAGCCGGTTGCGGCAGCCGCGTGCTGAATAAGCTCGGGCCGCAAACCTCGCACACGATTTCTGTGCCGAGCGAACAGCCGCTGATGGCCGGGCAGAAAGTTGAACTCGGCATCGCGGAAGGCAGTCTGCTCAGCTCCGCCATGCTGGTCTACCTCTCTCCGCTGCTCGGGCTGTTTATCATGGGCGGCGTTTTCCAGATGCTGTTTGGCACCGACGGTGCCGCCATGTGCGGTGCCGCATTAGGTGGTCTGGGGGGATTCTGGCTTGCCAAAGGCCTCTCCCCGACGCTTGCCGCGCGCGAGGAGTGGCAGCCTGTCATTCTCAGCGTTGGGCTTGCGCCAGACCAGCTTCGCGTTGAGACGCTCTCTTCTGAGGCCCGGTGATTCATCGGGCTTTGTCATTTTTACGTCTTAAAACAGAAAACGTCCTTTCTTCACGCTATACCTGGCGCTAAGTCCATTTCCAGGTAGCGGAGATGTAGTGTAGAATGCTGCGTTTTCGCACTGAAAAACGTCAGGCTAAGAACAGCGGCCTCCAGGAATTCGTAAGGCATAATTATTTAACTATATGAAGAACATACGTAACTTTTCGATCATTGCTCACATTGACCACGGTAAGTCGACGCTGTCTGACCGTATTATCCAGATTTGCGGTGGCCTGTCTGATCGTGAAATGGAAGCCCAGGTTCTGGACTCCATGGACCTGGAACGCGAACGCGGTATCACCATCAAGGCGCAGAGCGTCACGCTGGATTACAAGGCGGCTGATGGCGAAACCTATCAGCTGAACTTTATCGACACCCCAGGCCACGTTGACTTCTCCTATGAGGTTTCACGCTCGCTCGCGGCCTGTGAAGGCGCGCTGCTGGTAGTCGATGCCGGGCAGGGCGTAGAAGCCCAGACCCTGGCAAACTGCTACACCGCGATGGAAATGGATCTCGAAGTTGTGCCGGTTCTGAACAAGATTGACCTACCAGCCGCCGATCCTGAGCGCGTCGCGGAAGAGATTGAAGATATTGTCGGCATTGACGCGACCGATGCCGTGCGCTGCTCTGCGAAAACCGGCGTCGGCGTGACTGACGTTCTGGAACGTCTGGTACGTGATATTCCGGCCCCGGAAGGCGATCCGGATGCCCCGCTGCAGGCGCTGATTATCGACTCCTGGTTCGATAACTATCTGGGCGTTGTCTCCCTGGTGCGTATCAAAAACGGCACTATGCGCAAAGGCGACAAAATCAAGGTTATGAGTACCGGGCAGGTCTATAACGCCGACCGTCTGGGTATCTTCACGCCAAAACAGGTTGACCGTACCGAGCTGACATGCGGCGAGGTAGGCTGGCTGGTATGCGCCATCAAAGACATCCTCGGTGCGCCGGTGGGCGATACCCTGACCGGTGCGCGTAACCCGGCAGAAAAAGCGCTGCCAGGCTTTAAAAAGGTGAAACCGCAGGTTTACGCGGGCCTGTTCCCGGTCAGCTCTGACGACTATGAAAACTTCCGTGATGCGCTTGGCAAACTGAGCCTGAACGATGCCTCCCTGTTCTACGAGCCAGAAAGCTCAACGGCGCTGGGCTTCGGCTTCCGCTGCGGCTTCCTCGGCCTGCTGCACATGGAGATCATTCAGGAACGTCTGGAGCGTGAATACGATCTGGACCTGATTACCACCGCGCCGACGGTAGTGTATGAAGTTGAAACCACCTCGAAAGAAGTGATCTACGTCGACAGCCCGTCCAAGCTGCCGCCGCTGAACAATATTCACGAGCTGCGTGAGCCTATTGCCGAATGTCACATGCTGCTGCCGCAGGAATTCCTCGGTAACGTCATTACGCTGTGTATTGAGAAGCGCGGCGTGCAGACCAATATGGTTTACCACGGTAACCAGGTGGCGCTGACCTACGAAATCCCGATGGCGGAAGTGGTACTCGACTTCTTCGACCGTCTGAAGTCCACCTCCCGTGGCTATGCGTCACTGGATTACAACTTCAAACGCTTCCAGGCCTCCAACATGGTGCGTGTGGACGTGCTGATCAACGGCGAGCGTGTGGATGCGCTGGCGCTGATCACCCACAACGACAATGCGCCATACCGTGGCCGCGAGCTGGTTGAGAAGATGAAAGATCTGATCCCGCGTCAGCAGTTCGATATCGCGATTCAGGCGGCCATTGGCAACCACATTATCGCGCGTTCTACCGTGAAACAGCTGCGTAAAAACGTTCTGGCGAAGTGCTATGGCGGTGACGTCAGCCGTAAGAAAAAGCTGCTGCAGAAGCAGAAAGAAGGTAAGAAGCGTATGAAGCAGGTCGGTAACGTCGAGCTGCCGCAGGAAGCATTCCTTGCCATCCTTCATGTTGGTAAAGACGGCAAATAACCCTAAGGAGTTGGCATGGCGAACATGTTTGCCCTGATCCTGGTCATTGCTACCCTGGTGACAGGTCTGCTGTGGTGTCTGGATAAGTTTATCTTCGCCCCAAAACGTCGTGAACGTCAGGCTGCCGCACAGGTAGCCACTGGCGATGGTATTGACGCGAAAACCCTGAAGAAAGTCGGTCCGAAACCGGGCTGGCTGGAAACGGGCGCCTCGGTGTTTCCGGTGCTGGCGATTGTGCTGGTGGTACGTTCGTTTATTTACGAACCGTTCCAGATCCCATCAGGTTCAATGATGCCAACGCTGCTGATTGGTGATTTTATTCTGGTAGAGAAGTTTGCCTACGGCATTAAAGATCCGATCTACCAGAAAACGCTGATCGAGACCGGTCATCCGAAACGTGGCGACATCGTGGTGTTCAAATATCCGGAAGATCCGCGCCTGGACTACATCAAGCGCGCGGTAGGTCTGCCGGGTGACAAAGTGACTTACGATCCGGTTGCGAAAGAAGTCACCGTTCAGCCAGGCTGCAGCTCCGGTACCGCATGTGAAAACGCGCTGCCAATCACTTACTCGAACGTTGAGCCAAGTGATTTTGTGCAGACCTTTGCCCGTCAAAACGGCGGCGAAGCGAGTAGCGGATTCTTCCAGGTACCGAAAGGCGAAACCAAAGATAACGGTATTCGTCTGGTTGAGCGCAAAGAGACGCTGGGTGACGTGACGCACCGTATCCTCACCGTGCCAATCGCGCAGGATCAAGTGGGTATGTACTATCGTCAGCCGGGCCAGCAGCTGGCAAGCTGGATTGTACCGCCAGGCCATTACTTCATGATGGGTGACAACCGCGATAATTCTGCGGACAGCCGTTACTGGGGCTTTGTGCCGGAAGCGAATCTGGTCGGTAAAGCGACCGCAATCTGGATGAGTTTTGAGAAGCAGGAAGGTGAATGGCCGACCGGCGTACGCCTGAATCGTATTGGCGGAATCCATTAATTCTCACTAAATGAACGTGTAGCCGCGAATTAACGCGGCTACATGAATTATTTCACCGATAAATCTCTTCGAACTAACGACATCCCCTGTCGTTGTGTATAGAATATTCCCCCGAAGTTTAAGGTTGGCCCTGCAAGGGTGCCACGGCACACGAAACCGCGTTGGTTTTCTCAGGTCGGTTTCGTGTGCTGCATTTTTGACGCATTCATTTATTGGTATCGCATGAACCCCATCGTAATTAATCGGCTTCAACGGAAGCTGGGCTACACTTTTCATCATCAGGAGTTGTTGCAACAGGCATTAACCCACCGCAGTGCCAGCAGCAAGCATAATGAGCGTCTCGAGTTTTTAGGCGACTCTATTTTAAGTTTCGTGATTGCGAATGCGCTTTATCATCGTTTCCCGCGCGTGGATGAAGGTGATATGAGCCGCATGCGTGCCACGCTGGTTCGGGGTAATACCCTTGCGGAAATCGCGCGCGAATTTGAGCTGGGCGAATGTCTGCGTCTTGGGCCGGGTGAACTGAAAAGCGGCGGCTTCCGTCGTGAATCTATTCTTGCCGATACGGTCGAAGCATTAATTGGTGGTGTGTTCCTGGACAGCGATATCCAGACCGTCGAAAAGCTGATCCTGAACTGGTATCAGACCCGTCTGGACGAAATCAGCCCGGGCGATAAACAAAAAGATCCCAAAACGCGTCTGCAGGAATATTTGCAGGGCCGTCATCTGCCGCTGCCATCTTATCTGGTGGTGCAGGTTCGTGGCGAAGCGCACGATCAGGAATTTACCATCCATTGCCAGGTCAGTGGCCTGAGTGAACCGGTGGTGGGCACAGGTTCAAGCCGTCGTAAGGCTGAACAGGCTGCCGCCGAACAGGCGTTAAAAATGCTGGAGCTGGAATGAGCGAAGAAAAGACCTATTGCGGATTTATTGCCATCGTCGGACGTCCGAACGTCGGCAAATCTACTCTGCTGAATAATCTGCTTGGGCAGAAGATTTCTATCACCTCGCGTAAGGCGCAGACCACGCGTCACCGCATTGTCGGTATCCATACTGAAGGCGCGTATCAGGCGATCTACGTCGATACACCGGGCCTGCACATGGAAGAGAAGCGTGCCATCAACCGTCTGATGAACAAGGCGGCGAGCAGCTCGATTGGCGACGTGGAGCTGGTGATTTTCGTTGTGGAAGGCACCCGCTGGACGCCGGACGACGAGATGGTGCTGAACAAGCTGCGTGACGGCAAAACGCCGGTCATCCTCGCCGTCAACAAAGTGGACAACGTGCAGGAAAAAGCCGATCTGCTGCCGCATCTGCAGTGGCTCGGTAGCCAGATGAACTTCCTCGACATCGTTCCGCTGTCTGCGGAGACGGGTCTGAACGTGGATACCATCGCGGGCATCGTGCGCAAACATCTGCCGGAAGCGATTCATCACTTCCCGGAAGAGTACATCACCGATCGCTCTCAGCGCTTTATGGCGTCTGAAATCATCCGTGAAAAGCTGATGCGTTTCCTGGGCGCTGAACTGCCGTACTCTGTGACGGTGGAGATCGAGCGTTTCCAGAGCAACGAGCGTGGCGGCTACGACATCAACGGCCTGATCCTCGTTGAGCGTGAAGGGCAGAAGAAGATGGTGATCGGCAATAAAGGCGCCAAGATCAAAACCATCGGTATCGAAGCCCGAAAGGACATGCAGGAGATGTTCGAAGCGCCGGTTCACCTTGAACTGTGGGTGAAAGTGAAATCTGGCTGGGCCGATGATGAGCGTGCTCTGCGCAGCCTCGGTTACGGCGAAGACCAGTAACACAAGACGACGAGCATATGGATGGATGGCAGCGCGCCTTTGTCCTGCATAGTCGTCCCTGGAGCGAAACCAGCTTGATGCTGGACGTCTTCACGGAAGAGTCGGGCCGCGTGCGCCTTGTTGCAAAAGGCGCACGTTCCAAACGTTCTAACCTGAAAGGTGCATTACAGCCTTTCACGCCGTTGCTGGTCCGCTTTGGTGGGCGAGGGGAAGTCAAAACCCTGCGCAGCGCCGAAGCCGTCTCCCTGGCGCTTCCTCTCTCCGGCATCACGCTCTACAGCGGTCTGTATGTCAATGAACTCATCTCACGCGTTCTTGAACAAGAGACCCGCTTCTCTGAACTTTTCTTTGATTATCTGCACTGTATCCAGGCGCTGGCTGGCGCAACCGGTACGCCCGAGCCTGCGCTGCGGCGTTTTGAGCTGGCGCTGTTGGGCCATCTTGGGTACGGGGTCGATTTTCTGCACTGTGCGGGCAGCGGTGACGAAGTGGAAGACACCATGACCTACCGCTACCGTGAAGAAAAAGGCTTCATTGCCAGCATCGTGATCGACAACAGCACCTTTACCGGGCGTCAGCTCAGGGCGCTTTATGAGCGCGAGTTTCCCGATCAGGATACCCTGCGCGCAGCAAAACGCTTTACCCGGATTGCCCTCAAGCCGTATCTTGGCGGCAAGCCCTTAAAGAGCCGCGAATTATTCAGGCAGTTTGTGCCGAAACGTTAGACCACAGAATCGAAAAGAAAACCGAGGATTGTCATGGCTGAATTACTGTTAGGCGTCAACATCGATCATATCGCCACGCTGCGTAATGCGCGCGGCACGGCGTATCCCGATCCGGTTCAGGCGGCGTTTATCGCTGAACAGGCTGGCGCCGACGGCATTACCGTTCACCTGCGAGAAGACCGTCGCCACATCACTGACCGCGACGTTCGCATTCTGCGTCAGACGCTGGACACCCGTATGAATCTGGAGATGGCGGTCACCGAAGAGATGCTCGCCATTGCCTGTGAGACCCAGCCGCACTTCTGCTGCCTGGTGCCGGAAAAACGCCAGGAAGTCACGACCGAAGGCGGTCTGGACGTGGCCGGCCAGCTCGACAAAATGCGCGATGCCTGCAAGCGCCTGGCTGATGCCGGTATCCTGGTTTCGCTGTTTATTGACGCCGACTTCACCCAGATTAAAGCGGCAGCCGACGTGGGCGCGCCGTATATCGAAATTCACACCGGCTGCTATGCCGATGCCAAAAACGATGCCGAGCAGGCGAAAGAGCTGGAGCGTATTGCTAAAGCGGCCACCTACGCGGCGAGCCTGGGTCTGAAGGTCAATGCCGGTCACGGCCTGACCTACCATAACGTGAAGGCCATTGCCGCCATCCCGGAAATGCACGAGCTGAACATCGGTCACGCGATCGTTGGGCGCGCGGTGATGAGCGGCCTGAAAGAGGCGGTCGCGGAAATGAAACGCCTGATGCTGGAAGCGCGTCAGTAATGGCCATTCTGGGCTTAGGCACCGATATCGTGGAAATAGCCCGCATTGAAGCGGTGATCGCCCGCAGCGGCGATCGCCTCGCAAGGCGCGTGCTGAGCGATAACGAATGGGCCATCTGGGAAGCGCATCAGCAGCCGGTGCGTTTTCTGGCGAAGCGTTTTGCGGTAAAAGAGGCGGCCGCCAAAGCCTTCGGGACCGGCATTCGTAACGGTCTGGCGTTCAACCAGTTTGAAGTGTTTAACGATGAGCTGGGTAAGCCAAGCCTGCGCTTATGGGGCGAGGCGCAAAAGCTGGCCGAGAAGCTGGGCGTGAATCACATGCACGTGACGATCGCGGATGAGCGTCACTATGCCAGCGCTACGGTGATCATCGAAAGTTAAAGTTTGTCCGCGTGGTGCATCAGGACAAACTTATCCCACAGCTGCTCTTCGCTCTCGACGTGTGCCGGATCCTTCAGGATGGTATTGGGGATCGGGCACACTTTCTGACAGGTCGGCGTCTCATAGTGGCCGATGCATTCGGTGCAGCGGTCGCTGTTAATCTCATAAATGCTGTCGCCCATCGAAATGGCCTGGTTCGGGCATTCGGGCTCGCACATATCGCAATTAATGCATTTTTTGGTAATTAACAGCGCCATCAGGAAATTCTCAGAAACAACACAAACTGGGCGGGCATTATACGCGTCAAACCAGTTTCTTTACCAGTTCTTCGCTGTGGCGAATGCGCTCGGGCGCACGCTCCAGATCCTGCTGCACCAGTGCCATAAACAGCAGGTCCGTCAGCATCATTTGTGCGCTGGTGGACGAGATAGCCGCGCTGCGCGTGGCCTGTTCCTCGGCAATGGTATATAAACAGCGCGTGGCCCGCTGCTGTAGGGCATTCGGCGTAAAACCGGTGATTGCCAGAATTTTACCGCCGACGCGCAGGACTTCGTCGGTGGCCATGTTGATCTCGCGGCGCTCGCCGGAATAGGAGATCGCCAGCAGCAGATCGTCAGGATCCATCGCCTGTACGGTCGCCAGCAGGGCGTGCATATCCTGCTCGACGATGGCGTTAAGGCCAATTTTTGTCAGCTTCCAGCCAAAGTTACGCGCCACAAGTCCGGACGCGCCGATGCCGGTCAGAACGATCCGCCGCGCGCCGCGCAGCATCGCCACGCTCTCCAGCAGCTTCTCTTCCGTATTCACATCGAGCGTCGCATGCATGGCCGCCACGTTCTCTTTGATCAGCTTTTCGCCGACCAGCCGCATCGGATCGTCTCCGCGGATCTGATTATGCACCGGCATGGACTGCGGGTTAGGGTTACTGACCAGCGCTTCACTGATCGCCAGCTTGAGGGCGGGGAATCCCTTAAAGCCAATCTTCTGCGCAAATTTCACCACGCTGGACTGGCTCACCCCGGCTTCACTCGCCAGCTGCTGCGAGCTGAGATGGCGCGCGTGGTCGGGTTGAGAAAGCAGAAAATCCGCCAGCTTCTTGTCGCTTTGGGCAAAGCCTGCGTAGCGCTGGCGAATGCGAATTAAACAGTTCATACGGTCTCCTGGCGAAAATGTGATTATCTGCGCAAATACGGATTTTGCTCGCCTGAATGAATTTTATATTCCATTATAGTGTGATTATTATGAATTAAAAATTCTTGAGGTACAAAAATGAATCTTGGCTCACTTGTTTCTGAAACACGTAACCCGCAAACCATGGATCTGGATGCGCTCTCCACCCTGGAGCTGGTTAACCGCTTTAATCAACAGGATACGCTGGTCGCGCAGGCAGTGAAAGAGACATTACCAGAGGTGGCGAAAGCGGTCGATGCGGCTGCGGAAGCCCTCAAGACCGGTGGACGCATTATTTACATGGGGGCGGGGACCAGCGGGCGTTTAGGGGTCCTGGACGCGTCAGAATGTCCGCCAACCTTTGGGGTCCCGCATGGTCTGGTAGTTGGGCTGATCGCCGGTGGCCCCGGTGCGCTGCTGAAAGCCGTTGAAGGGGCGGAAGACAACAAACAGCTGGGTGAGGATGACCTGAAGGATCTTAATCTGACCGCGAAGGATCTGGTGGTCGGGCTGGCGGCATCCGGGCGCACGCCGTACGTGATTGGCGGGCTGGAATACGCCAACCAGACCGGCTGTACGACGGTCGCCATCTCCTGCAACCCTGGCTCACCGATTGCGCAGGTGGCCGCTATTGCTATCTCGCCAGTTGTCGGGCCGGAAGCGCTCACCGGCTCCACGCGCCTGAAATCCGGGACCGCACAAAAGCTGGTGCTCAATATGATCTCCACCGGCGCGATGGTGAAGTTCGGCAAGGTGTATCAGAACCTGATGGTGGATATGCAGGCCACCAACGTCAAGCTGGTGGACAGAGCCTGCCGCATGGTGATGGAGGCGACGGGCGCAGGCCGCGAAGAGGCGGAAGCGGTACTCAAACAGACCGATCACGATGTTAAACCGGCCATTTTGATGATCTTAAGCGGGCTGGATGCGGCGGCCGCAAGAGCCAAACTCGATGCGCATAACGGTTTCTTACGGGCGGCATTAGAACACTAACAGAGGCGTGTATGGACAAAACAGCAGCGCTCGCCAGCGGTATCCTGCAGGGGATTGGTGGGGAACAAAATATTCAGCGTCTCGAAAACTGCATGACGCGCGTGCGCGTCGAGGTGCATGACGACGACCAGCTTGACGTGCCGCGTCTGAAGCAGCTTTCCGGCGTCAGCGGCTACGTGAAACAGGGGCAGCAGCACCAGCTGATCGTCGGCCCAGGGAAAGCGGCGCAGGTTGTCGATGCCATGCGCGCGCTGATGGGCGTGAGTGCGAGCGTATCGATTGACGATGCTGAACGCACCAAAGCCCAGGCAAAGGCGAAATACAAAGCCCCGATGAGCGACGCGCTGCGACAGCTGGCAAACGTCTTTATTCCGCTGATCCCGGCGTTTATTGCCTCAGGCCTGATCACCGGGATCATCAATATCCTCAAGCGGCCGGATATTGTGGGGGATTTCGCCACGCAGTATCCGAACCTGCTGGGGATTCTCGGGATTTTCGGCAGCGCGGTGTTCGCCATCATGAACATTCTGGTCGGGGTGAATACCGCGAAGGTGTTTGGCGGATCGCTGGCGATGGGCGGGGTGATGGCGGGCATCTTGTCCAGCCCGCAGCTGGCGCAGATCACGCTATTTGGTGAGGCGCTTCAGCCGGGACGCGGCGGGGTGATCGCGGTGCTGCTGGTGGTCATCCTGATGTGCTGGATCGAGAAAAGGCTGCGCGCGGTTTTGCCAGGCTCCATCGAGCTGATTCTCAACCCGCTGCTGACCACGCTGATTACCGGTAGCGTAGCGATTGTCGCCCTCCAGCCGTTAGGCGGGTGGATCTCTGAGGCCATCGCCCACGGTGCCTCTCTGGCGATTGACCGCGGCGGCCTGTTAGTGGGCGCGGTGCTGTCGGGTACCTTCCTGCCGCTGGTGCTGACCGGCCTGCATCAGGGGCTGGTACCGATCCACGTCGAGCTGGTGCAGGCGCACGGCTATAACGCGCTGCTGCCTATCCTGTCGATGGCGGGTGTAGGGCAGGTCGGCGCGGCAATTGCGGTACTGATGAAAACCCGCAACGCGCGTCTGAAAAAAATGATTAAAGGCGCACTCCCGGTCGGACTGCTCGGCATTGGCGAGCCGCTGATTTTCGGCGTTACGCTGCCGCTGGGTAAACCGTTCCTCGCGGCCTGTCTGGGCGGCGCGGTAGGCGGGGCGCTGATCAGCTACTGGAAAGTTGCCACCGTCATCACCTTTGGTCTCTCGGGGTTACCGCTGGCATTAACCATCGTGACCGGAAAAGTGGTGCTCTATCTGTTAGGCTATTTAGTAGCGGTGATCGCCGGGTTCCTGTTTACCTGGCTGTTAGGTTTCAACGACCCAGAGGAGTAAGGTTTGGCAAATCACGGGCGTCGCGTTGTCTTTTTCGACCTGGATGGCACGCTGCATCAGCAGGATATGTTTGGTACGTTTATGCGTTACCTGCTGCGGCGTCAGCCTCTGAATGCGCTGCTCGTGCTACCGCTCTTACCTGTTATTGGGATCGCGCTGCTGGTGAAGGGCCGTGCGGCGCGATGGCCAATGAGCCTGCTGCTGTGGGGATGTACGTTTGGGCACAGCGAAGCGCGCCTCAAACAGCTCGAGCAGGATTTTGCGCACTGGTTCCGCGGCCACGTTGCCGCATTCCCGGTGGTGCAGGCGCGCCTGACCGGCTATCTCGACGCGAACGATGCCGACATCTGGCTGATTACCGGCTCCCCGCAGACGCTGGTGGAGCAGGTCTACTTTGATACCCCCTGGCTACCGCGCGTGAATCTTATCGCCACGCAAATTGCCCGCGGCTACGGCGGTTGGGTGCTGACGATGCGCTGCCTGGGGCATGAAAAAGTGGTCCAGCTGGAAAAACGTATCGGCACGCCACTGCGCCTGTACAGCGGCTACAGCGACAGCAAGCAGGACAACCCGCTGCTCTATTTTTGCCAGCACCGCTGGCGCGTCACGCCATCAGGTGAACTTCAGCAACTCGAATAGTCTTATCCATAAGGGGTGTGTATAATGCCGCCCGCTTTTCGACTGGAGTATCAACCGTTGTCCAACCCTGAATTCTCACATGAATACTGGATGCGCCACGCGCTAACGCTCGCTCAGCGTGCCTGGGACGAGGGCGAAGTGCCCGTGGGCGCCGTGCTGGTCCACAATAACCAGGTGATTGGTGAAGGGTGGAACCGTCCCATTGGCCGCCACGATCCGACGGCGCACGCCGAAATCATGGCGCTTCGTCAGGGCGGTCTGGTGCTGCAAAACTATCGCCTGCTTGATACCACGCTGTATGTGACGCTGGAGCCGTGCGTGATGTGCTCCGGGGCGATGGTGCACAGCCGGATCGGGACTCTGGTCTTCGGTGCGCGGGATGAAAAAACCGGCGCGGCCGGTTCGCTGATGGACGTGCTGGGTCACCCGGGGATGAACCACCAGGTGAAGACTATCGGCGGGGTGCTTGCACCAGAGTGTTCGGGGCTATTAAGCGATTTCTTTCGAATGCGCCGTCAGCAGAAAAAGCAGCAAAAGGCAGAATTGAAGCCGACGGACGGTTAAGCTCGTCCGGCGCCACGACAGGGTAACTTTGAGCCAGCCGTTTGGCCTCTGTCGCCTCTTTCTCTTTCTCCAGCAGATACCCGACCAGGCTAATCTGATATTTACGGATATTTTCCACGTAGGCGTAGGCTTCATGCCCGCGCGCGTAGCCGTACGTCAGCTTGTTATACCATGGCTTCTGGCTCAGCAGCGGCAGCCGCTGCTTTACGTCTGACCAGCTGTCCGGGTTGCCTTTCGTTTTGGCCGTCAGCGCTCGCGCATCCAGCATATGCGCATAGCCCATATTGTAGGCCGCCAGCGCGAACCAGATCCGCTCCTCTTCCGGCACCGTTTCCGGGACTTTGGCCATCATATCCTGCAGGTAGCGCGCGCCGCCGCTGATGCTCTGTTCCGCATCGGTACGGTCATTGACGCCCAGGCTCAGCGCGGTATTTTTGGTTAACATCATCAAACCACGTACGCCAGTCGGAGACGTGGCCTGGGTATCCCAGTGGGATTCCTGATAAGAAATAGCCGCCAGCAGTTTCCAGTCAATTTCCTGGGCGTATTTTTCGAACAGCGGCTGCAGGTCCGGCAGGACGCTGTCTACCGCACGCAGGAAGCTGCGGGTGTCAACGTAGTCAAAGTCATCACCATGCCCGAGGTACTTCTCCTCCAGGCGCGCCAGCGTACCGTCTTCATTCATGGTGTTGAAGAAATCGAGCATCGCGGCAGAGAGGGTCTGATCGTCATCGAGCTGAGTAAACCAGGTCACAGGCTGCTCGTCGGTGACGTCCAGCGCCACGGCGATTTCAGGATGCACGCGCTGGAACAGGCTGATCGCGACCGAATCGGCGATGGTGTAAGGGACTTTCTGATCTTTTACCTGCTCCAGCAGCTCCGTCGTGCCGAGTTTCGCATCCACCGTCCAGCTCAGGTCGGGATATTTCTTCTCCTTGAGCTCGCGCAGATCGTCAATCACCACGTGACCGGGCGCAATCGTCAGCTGCCGATCGTTAATCGACGCCAGCGAGCGCGGGCGCAGGCTCCCGACGCGGTAAACCAGCTGCTGCGAAACGGAGTAGTAGGTCGGGCCCGGCTGATAGTTTTTGCTGCGCTCGCTGTTATACACCAGCCCGGCGGCCAGCATATCGGCATCGTCGTTATCGAGGTCGTCAAACAGCTGGTTGATATTCTGGCGGACGGTGATTTTCAGCTTTACGCCAAGGTAATCGGCGAACTGCTGTGCCAGTTCATAATCCAGTCCAATGATTTTGCCGTTGATGTCGCTGTAAATCAGCGGAGAGTTGAGGGTACTGACGCGCAATTCCCCCCGCTCCTGAATGGCGGCGATACGGTTTTCGGCTTTGCCGATCCAGGGGAGGGAAGGCCAGAGGGCCACTGCCAACAGCAACGTTACAATGCCGATGAGCAGATAATTAATCTTTAATTTTTTCAATTAGTTAATTCTCTGCGACGCCGGTTGCCTCAGTCTGCTGTAGCCATGTTAACAATAAGGTTTGCCATTGAATGAGCGGCATTTTGCGTAAACTTGCTCCACTTGGCAACCAATTAGAGAGACAGGTCACATCTATTGTTAAATCTCTTTGCCAATTTTATTTCGACGCAAACGGTTTCGTCGGCGCTCAGGATTCTCTATAATGACGCCCGTTTTCCCCCCTTGCGCACACTGAAAGCGCCCCGGCGCTTCGAAGACGAGAGACTTATGATGGAAATTCTGCGTGGTTCGCCTGCACTGTCTGCCTTCCGTATTACCAAACTGCTGGCACGTTTTCAGGCGGCCGACCTTCCGGTAAGCAATATTTACGCTGAGTATGTCCATTTTGCTGACCTGAATGCCCCCCTGAATGCAGAGGAGCGCGTACAGCTGGAACGCCTGCTCAAGTATGGCCCAAGCCTCAGCAGCCATACGCCAACCGGCAAACTGATCCTTGCGACGCCGCGTCCGGGCACCATCTCCCCCTGGTCTTCCAAAGCCACCGACATCGCCCACAACTGTGGCCTGAGCCAGATTAACCGTCTGGAGCGCGGCGTAGCGTACTACGTGGAAGCCTCTACCCTGAGCGACGCGCAGTGGCAGGCGGTTGCGGCTGAACTGCACGACCGCATGATGGAGAGCGTATTTGCCTCTCTTGATGACGCGCAGAAGCTTTTCTCCCACCATCAGCCTGCGCCGGTACAGAGCGTGGACCTGCTGGGGCAGGGCCGTCAGGCGCTGATTGACGCCAACCTGCGTCTCGGCCTGGCGCTGGCAGAAGACGAGATCGACTACCTGCAGGATGCGTTCGTTAAGCTCAACCGTAACCCGAACGACATTGAACTCTACATGTTCGCGCAGGCGAACTCGGAGCACTGCCGCCACAAGATTTTCAATGCCGACTGGATTATTGACGGCGAACAGCAGCCAAAGTCGCTGTTCAAAATGATCAAAAACACCATGGAGCAAACGCCTGACCACGTGCTGTCTGCCTATAAAGACAACGCCGCGGTGATGGAAGGTTCCGAGGTGGGCCGCTTCTTCGCCGATCGCGAAGCAGGGCGCTATGACTTCCATCAGGAGCCCGCGCATATCCTGATGAAGGTTGAAACCCACAACCACCCGACGGCGATCTCCCCGTGGCCGGGTGCGGCGACCGGCTCCGGCGGTGAAATCCGTGACGAAGGGGCGACCGGTCGTGGTGCAAAACCAAAAGCGGGTCTGGTCGGTTTCTCCGTCTCCAACCTGCGTATCCCGGGCTTTGAACAGCCGTGGGAAGAAGATTTCGGCAAGCCAGAGCGCATTGTGACCGCGCTGGATATCATGACCGAAGGCCCGCTGGGCGGCGCGGCGTTTAACAACGAATTTGGTCGTCCGGCGCTGAACGGTTACTTCCGTACCTATGAAGAGAAAGTGGACAGCCACAACGGCGAAGAGCTGCGCGGCTACCACAAACCGATCATGCTGGCGGGCGGGATCGGCAACATCCGTGCCGATCACGTGCAGAAAGGCGAGATCGTCGTCGGCGCGAAGCTGATCGTGCTCGGCGGCCCGGCGATGAACATCGGTCTGGGCGGCGGCGCGGCCTCGTCTATGGCCTCCGGCCAGTCTGATGCGGATCTCGACTTCGCGTCCGTGCAGCGTGACAACCCGGAGATGGAGCGTCGCTGCCAGGAAGTGATCGACCGCTGCTGGCAGCTGGGCGATGCTAACCCGATCCTCTTTATCCACGACGTGGGCGCGGGCGGTTTGTCCAACGCCATGCCGGAGCTGGTGAGCGACGGCGGCCGCGGTGGCCGTTTCAACCTGCGCGACATCCTGAGCGATGAGCCTGGCATGAGCCCGCTGGAAATCTGGTGTAACGAATCCCAGGAGCGCTACGTGCTGGCCGTTGCGGCGGATCAGCTGCCGCTGTTTGACGAGCTGTGCCGCCGCGAGCGCGCGCCGTATGCCGTCATCGGTGAAGCGACCGAAGAGCAGCACCTGACTCTGAGTGACACCCATTTCGACAACCAGCCAATCGATCTGCCGCTCGACGTCCTGCTCGGAAAAACGCCGAAGATGACCCGCGACGTGCAGACCCGTAAGGCGGCGGGCAAAGCGCTGGATCGCCAGGACATTACCGTAGCTGAAGCCGTTAATCGCGTGCTGCACCTGCCAGCTGTCGCGGAGAAAACCTTCCTGGTGACCATCGGCGACCGTACCGTGACCGGTATGGTATCCCGTGACCAGATGGTCGGCCCGTGGCAGATCCCGGTGGCGAACTGCGCCGTGACCACCGCGAGCCTCGACAGCTACTACGGCGAAGCGATGGCGCTGGGTGAACGCACCCCGGTCGCGCTGCTGGACTTCGCGGCCTCTGCCCGTCTGGCCGTCGGTGAAGCGCTGACCAACATCGCCGCGACGCAGATTGGCGATATCAAACGTATTAAGCTTTCCGCCAACTGGATGGCCGCTGCCGGCCACCCTGGCGAAGACGCGGGCCTGTATGAAGCCGTGAAGGCGGTGGGCGAGGAGCTGTGTCCTGCCCTCGGCCTGACCATTCCGGTGGGCAAAGACTCCATGTCGATGAAAACCCGCTGGCAGGAAGGCAGCGAGCAGCGCGAGATGACCTCTCCGCTGTCGCTGGTCATCACCGCGTTTGCCCGCGTGGAAGACGTGCGTCACACCGTTACGCCGCAGCTTGCGACCGAAGACAACGCCCTGCTGCTGATTGACCTGGGTAAAGGTCACAACGCGCTGGGTGCTACCGCGCTGGCGCAGGTTTACCGCCAGCTCGGCGACAAGCCAGCCGACGTGCGTGACGTGGCCCAGCTGAAAGGCTTCTACGACGCGATTCAGGCGCTGGTGGCGCAGCGTAAGCTGCTGGCCTACCACGACCGTTCCGACGGCGGCCTGCTGGTGACCCTGGCAGAGATGGCCTTCACCGGCCACTGTGGCGTGGAAGCGAACATTGCGACGCTTGGCGAAGACCGTCTGGCTGCGCTGTTTAACGAAGAGCTGGGCGCCGTGATTCAGGTGCGTGCGGCGGATCGCGATGCGGTTGAAGCGATTCTGGCGCAGCATGGCCTGGCTGACTGCGTGCACTATCTGGGTAAAGCCGTTCAGGGCGACCGCTTCGTCATTGAAGCTGACGGTCACGCCGTGTTCAGCGAAAGCCGCACCACGCTGCGCATGTGGTGGGCGGAAACCACCTGGCAGATGCAGCGCCTGCGTGATAACCCGGAATGTGCCGATCAGGAGCACAACGCGAAGGCCAATGATCAGGATCCAGGCCTGAACGTGAAGCTCTCCTTCGACATCAACGAAGACATCGCCGCGCCGTACATTGCGACCGGTGCGCGTCCGAAAGTGGCGGTGCTGCGCGAGCAGGGCGTTAACTCCCACGTTGAGATGGCGGCTGCCTTCCACCGCGCGGGCTTTGACGCTATCGACGTCCACATGAGCGATCTGCTGGCCGGACGTACCGGTCTGGAAGATTTCCAGGCGCTGGTGGCGTGCGGCGGCTTCTCCTACGGCGACGTGCTGGGCGCGGGCGAAGGCTGGGCGAAGTCCATTCTGTTCAACAGCCGCGTGCGCGACGAGTTCGAGACCTTCTTCCACCGTCCGCAGACGCTGGCGCTGGGCGTGTGTAACGGCTGCCAGATGATGTCTAACCTGCGCGAGCTGATCCCGGGCAGCGAAGCCTGGCCGCGCTTTGTGCGTAACCAGTCTGACCGCTTCGAAGCGCGCTTCAGCCTGGTGGAAGTGACCCAGAGCCCGTCTCTGCTGCTGCAGGGTATGGTCGGTTCACAGATGCCAATCGCCGTTTCCCACGGTGAAGGTCAGGTAGAGGTGCGTGATGCTGCGCATCTGGCTCAGCTGGAGAGCAAAGGTCTGGTAGCGCTGCGCTTTGTCGATAACTTCGGCAAGGTCACAGAAACCTATCCGGCTAACCCGAACGGTTCCGTCAACGGTATTACGGCGGTGACCAGCGAAAGCGGTCGTGCCACCATCATGATGCCGCACCCGGAACGCGTGTTCCGCACCGTGAGCAACTCCTGGCACCCGGAAAACTGGGGCGAGGACAGCCCGTGGATGCGCATCTTCCGCAACGCCCGTAAACAGCTGGGTTAAGTTTCAGCATCCTGACTGTAGGCCCGGTAGGCGCTAGTGCCACCGGGCTTTTTTGTCTCTGTCGCAAAATCGCGACAACCCTCTGGTTTGAGTGTCTCCAAAAGGAGACATTTAACCTATTGATTTATATGCGGCAGAAAAGGTTCCCGTTAAGGTGTTGCTGAACAGCGACACTTAGCCTGGAAATCATTCAACCGATAATTAACCGGTTAAATGAGTAAAAAGTATATATTTCAATGTGTTAAAATTTTGTTTTGCGTTCTGGCATGGGTGTTGCATAATATTAACCAGTGGCTCATTCACCTTCTTATGTCAGCCCCTTCGGGACGTGCTACATAAACTTCGAATGACGCACAAAAAGGTGCCTGCCGTCCAACTACTGATCATAGCGATGCTTTATCAGGCCAGGGCGAAACGTCGAGTTAGGCACCGCCTCATTCCATGACAAAGCCGGGTTTTTACCCGGCTTTGTTGTATCTGAAGGGCAGACTCAGTTACGCTCTGCGTATATCCCCATTAAGAGAGTAATGCGTTGAAACGCTGGCCCGTTTTCCCCCGTTCCCTGCGACAGCTCGTGATGATGGCCTTCCTGCTGATCCTGCTGCCGTTGCTGATCCTTGCCTGGCAGGCCTGGCAAAGCCTGAACGCGTTGAGTGCCCAGGCGGCACTGACGAACCGCACGACGCTTATTGACGCAAGACGCAGTGAAGCCATGACCAACGCCGCGCTAGAGATGGAGCGTAGCTATCGTCAATACTGCGTGCTTGACGATCGCACGCTGGAAAAGGTGTACCAGAGTCAGCGCAAGCGCTACAGCGAAATGCTGGATGCCCACGCGGGGGTAATGCCTGACGACAAGCTGTATCAGGCGTTACGTCAGGATCTGAACGATCTTGCGCAGCTGCAGTGCCACAACAGCGGACCCGATGCCGCCGCCGCCGCGCGCCTGGAAGCCTTCGCCAACGCCAATACCGAGATGGTGCAGTCAACCCGCACGGTGATTTTCTCTCGCGGCCAGCAGCTGCAGCAGGAGATTGCCGAGCGCGGCCAGTTCTTCGGCTGGCAGGCGCTGGTGCTGTTCCTCGTGAGCCTCGGGCTGGTGCTGCTCTTTACCCGCATGATCATCGGCCCGGTGAAGGGTATCCAGCGGATGATCAACCGCCTGGGGGAGGGGAAATCGCTCGGGGATACGGTCGCTTTTAAAGGTCCCCGCGAATTGCGTTCCGTCGGTCAGCGTATTATCTGGCTGTCCGAGCGCCTGGCGTGGCTTGAATCACAGCGTCATCAGTTCCTTCGCCATATCTCCCATGAGCTTAAAACGCCGCTGGCCAGCATGCGCGAAGGGACGGAGCTGCTGGCGGACGAAGTGGCTGGGCCGCTTACGCCCGAACAGAAAGAAATTGTCGAGATCCTGGATAACAGCAGCCGCAATCTGCAGAAGCTGATTGAGCAGCTGCTGGATTACAACCGCAAGCTGGCTGACGGAGCGGTCGTACTGGAAAACGTCGACATTGAACCGCTGGTGGATATGGTGATCTCCGCCCATAGCCTGCCAGCAAGAGCTAAAATGATGCATACCGGTGTAGAGCTGAATGCGCCGACCTGTCTTGCTGAACCCATGCTGCTAATGAGCGTGCTGGATAATCTTTATTCCAATGCGGTGCACTATGGTACTGAATCCGGTAACATTTATATCCGAAGCTATACGAAGGGTTCCCGGGTGTTTATAGACGTCGCTAACACCGGCACCCCGATCCCCGATGACGAAAAAACCATGATCTTCGAGCCCTTTTTCCAGGGGAGTCATCAGCGGAAAGGTGCGGTGAAAGGCAGTGGTCTGGGCTTAAGCATCGCCCGGGACTGCATACGACGCATGCAGGGTGAGCTTAACATCGCCACGGACGAACGTTCGGATGTTTGCTTCCGTATTGAACTGCCCCTGAGCCGGAAAAATCAATAAAATGAATCTATGTCTGGTGAGTATGTCACACGTCTTTTCCCGCGCCGTACGCGCGGTGTTTTCCCGCAGCACGCTTCGCCTAAGCCTGCCCTGTGTATTTCTGGCAGGGTGTGTTTCCCATGTGCCGCAAAGTGCGATTAGCGATAAACAAGAAGATAAATGGCCCGATAACCAGCTGGCTGATTTCCTCTCAACCCGCTGTGACGACATCTGGAACCTGTCGGGGCATGACGTCGAAAGTAACCCGCTGTTCTGGCTGCGCGGTATAGACTGCGCCCAGCGTCTGGCGCCGGTTGGCGCCCGCGCGAAAGCGGCGATGCTGGATGATGATACCTGGCAGGACGCGTTCAAGCGTGGGATTTTGCTGGCGGATGCGAAAATCACTCCCGTTGAACGCCGCGCCAACGTGACCCGACTGGACACGTTTGTGGTCAATCTTCCGGTACAGATCCGCCCGGTATACCAGCTCTGGCGTGAGGGACAGACGCTACAGCTTCAGCTTTCTGAAGAGCGCTCCCGCTACAGCAAGCTGCAACAGTCAACCGATAGCGAGCTTGATACACTGCGCCAACAGCAGCAACATTTACGTACGCAGCTGGATACCACGACGCGTAAGCTGGAGAACCTGACCGATATCGAAAGACAGCTCTCGTCGCGTAAATATCAGCCGGGGAGTTCATCCGCTGCGCCGGACAGCGATACGCCGAAACAAGAGGATGTGAAGCATGACGAGCCGTAAACCAGCCCATCTCTTACTGGTGGATGACGATCCCGGTCTGTTAAAGCTGCTGGGGATGCGTCTGGTGAGTGAAGGCTACAGCGTCGTGACCGCGGAAAGCGGGCTGGAGGGGCTGAAAATTCTTAGCCGCGAGAAAATCGATCTGGTGATAAGCGACCTGCGGATGGATGAAATGGACGGCCTGCAGCTGTTTGCGGAGATCCAGAAGCAGCAGCCGGGGATGCCGGTGATTATCCTGACCGCGCACGGGTCGATCCCGGATGCGGTTGCCGCGACGCAGCAGGGGGTATTCAGCTTCCTGACCAAGCCGGTGGACAAAGACGCGCTGTATAAGGCTATCGACAGCGCGCTGGAACATGCCGCTCCGGCGGGGGATGAAGCGTGGCGGGAGCCTATCGTCACGCGCAGCCCCGTGATGCTGCGTCTGCTGGAACAGGCGAGGATGGTGGCGCAGTCGGACGTCAGCGTGCTCATCAACGGCCAGAGCGGAACCGGGAAAGAGATCCTCGCGCAGGCAATTCATAACGCCAGCCCGCGCAGCAAGAACGCCTTTATTGCGATTAACTGCGGCGCGCTCCCGGAGCAGCTGCTTGAATCCGAACTGTTTGGTCATGCCCGCGGCGCATTCACCGGTGCGGTAAGCAGCCGTGAAGGGTTGTTCCAGGCGGCGGAAGGCGGCACGCTGTTCCTGGACGAAATTGGCGACATGCCCGCGCCGCTGCAGGTCAAGCTGCTGCGCGTGCTGCAGGAGCGCAAAGTGCGCCCGCTGGGCAGCAACCGCGATATCGATATTAACGTGCGAATTATCTCCGCTACCCACCGCGATCTGCCAAAAGTGATGGCCCGCAACGAGTTCCGCGAAGATCTCTACTACCGCCTGAACGTGGTCAACCTGAAGATCCCGGCGCTGGCCGAACGTGCGGAAGACATTCCGCTGCTGGCGAACCATCTTTTACGCCAGGCGGCCGATCGCCATAAACCGTTCGTGCGCGCGTTTTCCACCGATGCGATGAAGCGGCTGATGGCCGCAAGCTGGCCGGGTAACGTCCGTCAGCTGGTCAACGTGATTGAGCAGTGCGTGGCGCTGACCTCCTCACCGGTCATCAGCGACGCGCTGGTGGAGCAGGCGCTGGAAGGGGAAAACACGGCGCTGCCGACGTTTGCCGAAGCGCGTAACCAGTTTGAGCTGAACTATCTGCGCAAGCTATTGCAGATCACCAAAGGCAACGTGACCCACGCGGCGCGGATGGCCGGGCGCAACCGCACCGAGTTTTACAAGCTGCTCTCGCGCCACGAGCTGGAAGCGAACGATTTTAAAGAGTAGTACCGCAAAATTTGCCTGAATATGGTACTGTGAGCAATCGATTACGAGGCAGCTTACAGGCAAGAGTTTAAGGACCCACCATGAAAAAGATTGATGCGATTATTAAACCTTTCAAACTGGATGATGTGCGTGAAGCGCTGGCGGAAGTCGGCATCACCGGGATGACCGTGACGGAAGTGAAAGGTTTTGGTCGTCAGAAAGGTCACACCGAGCTTTACCGTGGCGCAGAGTACATGGTCGACTTTCTGCCGAAAGTGAAAATTGAAATCGTGGTCAGCGACGATATCGTCGATACCTGTGTGGACACCATTATCCGCACGGCGCAGACCGGCAAGATTGGCGATGGTAAAATCTTCGTCTTTGACGTGGCGCGCGTGATCCGTATCCGTACCGGCGAAGAAGACGACGCCGCGATTTAACGTTCTTGCCGGGTGGCGCTGCGCTTACCCGGCCTACAAAACTCTTCGTAGGCCCGCGCAAGCGAAGCGCCGCCGGGCGATTACAGCACCTTATGCGGCCCGAAGCATTCGTAATGAATGTCGTCTTTGTTCACGCCCAGCTCAACCAGCTGCTTCGCGGCATACTGCATAAACGCCACCGGTCCACAGACGTAGAACTGCATCTCCGGTGCGCTGAACGCACCTTCATGCTGGCGTAAATCCATCAACCCTTCGCTGTCAAATTGCGCGGCAGCGCGATCCGCTTCCGTCGGCAGACGATACCAGGTATGCGCGGTGAAACGCGGCAGGGAGGCTCCGAGCGTTTTCACCTCATCTGCAAAGGCGTGCACGCCGCCGTTTTCGGCGGCATGGAACCAGTTAACCTGCGCACCGTGGTGTGATTTTGCCAGCGTATCGAGCATCGCCAGCATTGGCGTCTGGCCGACGCCCGCAGAGATCAGCGTCACCGGGGTATTCGCTTCAACGGCCATGAAGAAGTCGCCCGCTGGCGCGGCCAGATGGACCACGTCGCCCACGTTAGCTTCGTTGTGCAGCCAGCTGGAAACCTGACCGCCGTCCTCACGCTTCACCGCAATGCGGTAGGCTTTGCCGTTTGGCTTGCGGGTAAGAGAATACTGGCGGATCTCCTGATGCGGGAAACCTTCAGGCTTCAGCCACACGCCCAGATACTGTCCTGGCTGGTAATCGGCCACCGGTTTACCGTCCACCGGCTCAAACTCGAAGCTGGTGATTAACGCGCTGCGCGGGGTTTTCTCAACGATGCGGAATGCGCGGGTACCTTCCCAGCCGCCGTTCTTGCTGGCGTTTTCGCTGTAAATCTGCGCTTCACGGTTGATAAACACGTTTGCCAGCACGCCGTAGGCTTTACCCCACGCGTCCAGCACCTCCTGACCCGGGCTGAACATTTCGTCCAGCGTCGCCAGCAGGTGAGTGCCGACGATGTTGTACTGCTCGGGTTGGATCTGGAAGCTGGTATGTTTCTGCGCGATTTTTTCCACCGCGGGCAGCAGCGCAGCCAGGTTTTCAATATTGCTGGCGTAAGCCGCGATGGCGTTGAACAGCGCTTCACGCTGATCGCCGTTACGCTGGTTGCTCATGTTGAAAATCTCTTTGAGCTCCGGGTTGTGCGTGAACATGCGATCGTAGAAATGGGCGGTGAGTTTAGGGCCGGTTTCCACCAGCAGGGGAATAGTGGCTTTTACGGTAGCGATGGTTTGAGCGTCGAGCATGAGCGCGTCCTTCTGATGTTACTTTAATGATGTATTTTAAATGCATCTTATAAAAAATACCCCTGCGTTGTAAATGGTTCTTTGCAAGATGAAAAATATGCATCACAAACCTGAAAAGAAATCCGCTGGAAAGGGCGAGCGCTTTATTCCTCAAACCCTTGCGTAGCGGGTAGGAAAACGTTTGCGTAAAATCGTTTGTCAAGACCTGTTATCACAGAACTAATCAGTTATACTGTTGCCCGTCGTCCAACAGGACTGCCTTTTCAGGCCAAAATTTACTTGTTAGCTGAGTCAGGAGATGCGGATGTTAAAGCGTGAAATGAACATTGCCGATTATGATGCCGAACTGTGGCAGGCTATGGAGCAGGAAAAAGTACGTCAGGAAGAGCACATCGAACTGATCGCCTCCGAAAACTACACCAGCCCGCGCGTGATGCAGGCGCAGGGTTCTCAGCTGACCAACAAATACGCTGAAGGTTACCCGGGCAAACGCTATTACGGCGGTTGCGAGTACGTTGATATCGTTGAGCAGCTGGCTATCGATCGTGCGAAAGAACTTTTTGGCGCTGACTATGCAAACGTCCAGCCGCACTCTGGCTCTCAGGCTAACTTCGCGGTCTACACCGCGCTGCTGCAGCCGGGCGATACCGTTCTGGGTATGAACCTGGCGCAGGGCGGCCACCTGACTCACGGCTCCCCGGTTAACTTCTCCGGCAAACTGTACAACATCATCCCTTACGGTATTGATGAGTCCGGTAAAATTGACTACGAAGACATGGCGAAGCAGGCTAAAGAGCACAAGCCGAAGATGATCATCGGTGGCTTCTCTGCTTACTCCGGTATCGTTGACTGGGCAAAAATGCGCGAAATCGCAGACAGCATCGGTGCTTACCTGTTCGTTGACATGGCGCACGTAGCGGGCCTGATTGCCGCAGGCGTTTACCCTAACCCGGTTCCGCATGCGCACGTTGTGACCACCACTACCCACAAAACCCTGGCGGGTCCACGCGGTGGCCTGATCCTGGCGAAGGGTGGTGACGAAGAGCTGTACAAAAAACTGAACTCCGCGGTGTTCCCAAGCGCGCAGGGCGGCCCGCTGATGCACGTTATCGCGGCAAAAGCGGTCGCGCTGAAAGAAGCGATGGAGCCAGAGTTCAAGGTTTACCAGCAGCAGGTTGCTAAGAACGCCAAAGCGATGGTGGAAGTGTTCCTGAACCGTGGCTACAAAGTGGTATCCGGCGGGACTGAAAACCACCTGTTCCTGCTGGATCTGGTTGATAAGAACCTGACCGGTAAAGAAGCTGACGCAGCCCTGGGCCGCGCAAACATCACCGTGAACAAAAACAGCGTGCCAAACGATCCGAAGAGCCCGTTCGTGACCTCCGGTATCCGTATCGGTTCTCCGGCCGTAACCCGCCGCGGCTTCAAAGAAGCGGAAGTGAAAGAACTGGCTGGCTGGATGTGTGACGTTCTGGACAACATCAATGACGAAGCGGTTATCGAGCGCGTTAAAGGTAAAGTTCTGGATATCTGCGCACGCTTCCCGGTCTACGCATAATTCCTCTGCCCTGCAGAAATAAAAAAGGCCGCGCTTGCGGCCTTTTTTTATGGCTTAACGCCGGTCCAGGGAGATGGCGCCAGGTCCGACAATCGCCAGCAAAATAAAGGCGCCAGCAATACTGACGTTTTTGTAGAAGTTAATCATATTCGGTACGACTGCATCACCGGTCATATCCCAGTAGTGATGCCCAATCACCGCCGTTCCGAGGGTGTAGAACACAAACAGTACCGCGAGAGGACGGGTGAAAAAGCCCAGCACGATCAGGATCGCAGCAGGCACTTCCATCACCACCGCAATAATGGCCGCCAGCATGGGCATCGGCGTACCCAGCGAGGTCATATACTGTACGGTACCGCTAAACCCCGTCAGTTTCGGGTAACCAAAGATAATAAACAGCACGACAAGCGCGATGCGGCCAATGAGCAGCAGCAGATGACGCGACTGACCAAAATCGAGATAACGTAGTGAGTTCATGGCAGAAATACCTCTGCAAGTGGAGTAATTTAAACGTAATACACATTTTCATTCCCTGCCATAAGCCAGACGACTGCACAAGATGTTAATTTTTCGTTAATTTATAGCAGGCTATCTACTTGCTTAATTTTTATATTCTCGCCAGACTATGGCCTCGATTTCGGGAGGGATTCATGGTCTTGCATTCCACGCGCTGGCTGGCGCTCAGTTATTTCACCTATTTCTTTAGCTACGGCATTTTTCTGCCTTTCTGGAGCGTCTGGCTTAAGGGTATCGGCCTGACGCCTGAGACCATCGGTGTCCTGCTGGGGGCCGGGCTGGTGGCGCGTTTCCTCGGCAGCCTGCTGATCGCCCCGCGCGTCAGCGATCCCTCCTTACTGATCAAGGCCGTACGCATTCTGGCTCTGCTGACCCTGGTCTTTGTGGCCTGCTTCTGGGTCAGCCACAAGTTTGCCTGGCTGATGGTGGTGATGGTCGGCTTTAATCTGTTCTTCTCACCGCTGGTGCCTTTAACGGATGCCCTGGCGAACACCTGGCAGAAACAGATCACCATGGACTACGGCCGCGTGCGCCTGTGGGGCTCTATCGCCTTTGTGATTGGCTCGGCGCTGGTGGGGAAACTGGTCAGTCTTTACGATTACCGCGCCATTCTTGCCCTGCTGAGTATCGGTATTGCCTCGATGCTGCTGGGCATGCTTCTGCGACCGTCGGTGATGCCGCAGGGGGAAAGTCGCCATCAGGAGAGCGCGGGCTGGCCCGCATGGCGGAGCCTGGTCGCACAGAGCTGGCGTTTTCTGGCGTGCGTGTGCCTCCTTCAGGGGGCACACGCGGCGTACTATGGTTTCAGCGCCATCTACTGGCAGGGGGCGGGATATTCCGCTTCCGCCGTGGGCTATCTGTGGTCGCTGGGCGTGGTGGCCGAAGTCATTATCTTTGCCCTGAGCAAAAAACTGTTCCGCCGCTTTGGCGCGCGTGACCTGCTGCTGCTTTCCGCAGTGTGCGGCGTGGCGCGCTGGGGGATTATGGGCTGGACGACCGATCTGCCGTGGCTGATTGTGGCGCAAATTCTTCACTGCGGCACCTTTACCGTGTGCCATCTGGCGGCCATGCGCTATATCGCAGCGCGCGAGGGCGGGGACGTGATTCGCCTGCAGGCCGTCTATTCGGCAGTGGCAATGGGGGGCAGTATCGCGATCATGACGGTGTTTGCGGGGTTCCTCTATCAGCATCTGGGGCACGGCGTCTTCTGGGTGATGGCGCTCGTCGCCTTGCCCGCCATTGTTGTTCGACCTAAAGTGGCCGCCCGCGCGTCGCTATGATTCCAGCATGGCGCGAATATGTTCTTGCTGCTGCGCGTTCAGTGTCTCAACGGCATGGATCAGCGGCGGCGAGAACAGCGGCAGGGCCGTCGGGTAGGGGGTGATAACCAGCGCGGCTTCGCGCGGCGCCCCCTCTTTCTGAAAAGCCTGCAGCGTCAGGTAGCGTATGTTGAGCGGCAGCAGCGTCAGCTCGCGAAGCTGCTGTTCGATCTGCTCCTCACTGGCTTTATCGTCTCCCGTCAGCAGGATCACCTGTTTTTCATGCAGATCGGTCTCCTGCATCAGCCAGGCACCGAAAATTACCGCCACCAGGCTCATCTCTTCGTCGGAAAAACGAAGCCCAAACTCCGCCTCCAGCTCAAACAGCGCCTCTTTTGTGGTGCGTAACAGCCGGGGATAAAGGCGATGGATCTCCTCCGGCAGGCTGTTGTCGATGCCGATCTCAAACAGCGAACGGTCCAGCGCCTGAGCCAGATGGATATACAGCTGATCGGTCAGCCCCTGCTCATCGCTGAAGTTCATTCCGGTCTGCGAGCGAAAACGGGCCACCATGCGCACGATGGCCCGGCGTAGACGCTGATCCTGCTGGTGCTTATCGAGCACCGGATCGGGCGTGCGGAGCATCATAAACAGCAGCGCCAGAAACAGCTGTTCATCCACGTGCGCGCCCTGCGGCACGCGCCGCTTCCAGTGGCGGACAATCTCCTGCGCCGTAAAATACTCTCCCCGCGACTGGGTCCAGCTGCGCTGGGCATGCGAAAACTGCGGCGTATTCCCGAGCTGGTGCTGAATAAGACAATATTGCAGATAGAGCTGTAAAAACTGCACATCGCGGCATTCAAACTGGCGCTGCAGCTTGCGTGAGCAGAAGCCGATCAGCGCCCGCAGGTTCGCATCGTCGTAAAGCGGGCGCGCGATGCCGAGTTGTTTAAGCGCGGTTTTTAATGCGGGGGTAAACTGGTGCGAGACAAACTGCGGACAAAGCCGCAGCGCCCGGCGCAGCCAGTGCAGCAGGCATAAACGCTGATTCAGGGCTGTGCCTTCAATCCGGTAGCAGCCGTCGTGGTGCGTGACGATATCCAGCCGGTGATAGCGCTGGATTTCATCGCGCGTCTCGGCTATATCTTGCCGTGCCATCGCGTCGTCCACGCCGTTGGCAGCGATTATGCTCTGTGCGGTGACGGCAGCATCGGGCAGGTAAAGCATCAAAAGCACCTGGCAGCGGCGCTGCGAACTGGAAAGCACAGATGGAATTTCAAGCGTCGTCATCATCTGTCGGGTATCCAGTGTGAATGTTTGATAAGAATAGCTAAAGGATGAGCGCTGAAAAGCGCGCCGGCAGGCCTTTCACTCAGGATTGCAGGGGAACATCACAGAATTTTTGACGTGAGGAATTGATGCAAACAGTTAAACAAAGTGCGATGGCGTTATTTTTGGCGGTTATCACCTTCACCGCCAGCGCCCACCCTCACAGTTTTATTGGCCTCCAGACCGAGCTGGTCACCGACGGCACGCAGCTGAGCGGCCTGAAAATGCGCTGGACGATGGATGAAATCACCTCGGCTGACCTGCTCTATGATGCGGGAAACGCGAAGCCCGGCGACGACATCTGGAAAAAACTGGCGGCGGAAGTAATGGCCAACGTGCTCGGCCAGCACTACTTCACCGAATTCTGGCATAACGGACAAAAGGTCAAATTTCAGAACCGTCCAACGGAATACGGGATGACGCGTGACGGGCATCAGGCGGTGCTGACGTTCGTGCTTCCGCTGGCGCATCCTCAGCCGCTGGCCGGGCAAACGTACCGCTTTTCCACTTTTGACCCTACCTACTATGTCGACATGCGCTATGACAAAGACAGCGACGTACGGCTGCCGGACGCGCTGCAAAAAAGCTGCAAAATTGGCGTACACACCCCGAAACCCAGCGAAGAGACGCTGAACTTTGCGATCTCGCTGGATAAAGAAGATGCCCCGCCTGAGGACATGGAGCTGGGTAAACAGTTCGCGCAGGAGGTGACGTTACAATGTCAGTGATCTCCTCTCCAGTTCGGAAGTCTCGCCGCTGGCTACACCTCTGGCCGCTGGCGCTCTTTTTGCTGTTCGCGGTTTGCGGGGCGCTGTGGCTGTGGCAGGCCTGGCCGCAGGTGATGATGAAAAGCATTATCTGGCAGCGTGAGGTCAACCAGCAGATGAGCGGACTGCTGAAGGCGGTGGCCGAGAACCCGGCCAAAGCGGGCGGCTCGCTGCTGGCGTTCAGTTTTGTCTATGGCGTTCTGCACGCGCTGGGGCCGGGGCACGGCAAAATCGTCATCACCACCTGGCTTGCCACCCATCCGTCTAAGCTGAAATCGAGCATCGGCCTGACGCTGGCCTCTTCGCTGCTTCAGGGCGGCGTGGCGATTGCGCTGGTCGTGGTGGTGCTTTCGCTGTTACAGCTTCCGGCGCGCCAGCTGCACATGAGCAGCTTCTGGCTGGAGAAGGGCAGCTATGCGCTGGTGGGCGTGCTGGGGCTGATCCTCTGCTGGCGGGCGCTGAAAAAACTGCGCGCGCTGCTGAAAAAGCCCACGTTCAAATCCTTTACGCCGCACCACGTTCATGATGAATACTGCGGCTGCGGTCATCAGCATCTGCCCACGCAGGAACAATTACAGAACGGCGACGACTGGCGCGCCCGGCTGATGATTATTCTCTCGATGGGGATGCGCCCGTGCTCGGGTGCCATTATGGTGCTGCTGTTCAGTAAGATAATAGGTGTCTTTGGCTGGGGAATGCTCTCGGCGCTGGCGATGGCGGCAGGAACCTCTCTCACCATTTCGTCTTTAGCGCTGCTGGTTCACAGCTTCCGTCAGCTGGCGGTCAAACTCAGCGGCAGTAAAACGCCGGTGCTGTGGCGACAGATAGGGTGGACAACGCTTGCGCTGGCGGGGGGAGTGATTCTGCTGGTGGCGGCGGTGACGATGTGGATGAGCGCGGTGCCGGTGGGAAGGGGATTGCGGCCTTTCTAGCGTACTGAGGGATTTTGTAGGCCCGGTAAGCGTAGCGCCACCGGGCTTAACAAACTGGATTAACGCTTCAGCGCATCGCTCAGTTCATCACGCATGTTGGCCAGCATGGCTTTAACAACGCGTGGGTTACCCGCAACAATGTTGCCGGTAGACATATAGTTATGGCCGCCGGTGAAGTCACACACAATGGCGCCTGCTTCACGCGCGATCAGCTCGCCCGCTGCAAAATCCCATGGCTTCAGTGAGAGTTCGAAGTAACCGTCAACGCGGCCGGTGGCAACGTAGGCCAGATCCAGAGCAGCAGAACCGGTGCGACGGAAGTCCGCGCATTCGGTGAACAGTTTGCCGAGGATATTCATATAGGTGGTCGCGTGCTGTTTCGCCTTGAACGGGAAACCGGTCGCCAGGATGGTGCCGTCCAGATCGCGTGCGTTGCTGCAGCGCAGACGGTAGCCGTTCAGCTGCGCGCCCTGACCGCGGGTCGCGGTGAACAGTTCGTTACGCATTGGATCGTACACAACGGCGACTTCAGTACGGCCTTTAATGCGTACTGCGATAGACACAGAGAAGTGTGGCAGGCGTTTGACGAAGTTGGTGGTGCCATCCAGTGGATCGATAACCCATTGAACATCCTGATCGGTACCTTCATGTTCACCGCTTTCTTCGGTGATGATGGTGTGCTGTGGGTAAGATTTGCGGATCGTTTCGATAATAATCGCTTCTGCGGCTTTATCGACGTTCGTCACGAAATCATTGCTGCCTTTCTGGCTGGTTTCTACGGAGTCTGGCGTTTCGTAGTGTTTGGCAATTACATTACCCGCCTTGCGCGCTGCGCGCACGGCGATGGTCAGCATCGGATGCATCGGTCTCTCTCACTGGATGTTAAAGAACAGGAAAATCGGCGCAGAGTATAGCAGCGGGATCGGATTATGTCTCCCGTTTATGATAATATGCCCGAATATTCTTCAGACACTGAATCCAGACATTAAAAATTATGCTGCAAAACATTCGAATCGTGCTGGTCGAAACATCGCACACCGGCAACATGGGCTCCGTTGCCCGCGCTATGAAAACCATGGGCTTAACGAACCTGTGGCTGGTTAACCCGCTGGTGAAGCCAGACTCGCAGGCCATCGCCCTGGCGGCCGGAGCCAGCGACGTGATCGGCAACGCCCAGATCGTCGATACCCTTGACGAAGCGCTGGCCGGCTGCAGCCTCGTTGTCGGTACCAGCGCGCGTTCGCGCACGCTGCCGTGGCCAATGCTCGATCCGCGTGAATGCGGCCTGAAAAGTGTCTCTGAGGCTGAAAAAGCACCGGTTGCGCTGGTGTTCGGCCGCGAGCGCGTTGGCCTGACCAACGACGAGCTGCAGAAGTGTCATTATCACGTGGCGATTGCGGCAAACCCGGAGTACAGCTCGCTGAACCTGGCGATGGCGGTGCAGGTTATCGCTTATGAAGTGCGTATGGCGTGGCTGGCAACGCAGGAAAAAGAGGTTGAGCCTAAAGAAGAGACGGCTTACCCGCTGGTGGACGACCTTGAGCGTTTCTACGGTCACCTGGAGCAGACGCTGCTCTCTACCGGTTTCATCCGCGAAGGCCACCCGGGTCAGGTGATGAACAAGCTGCGCCGTCTGTTCACCCGCGCGCGTCCGGAAAGCCAGGAGCTGAACATCCTGCGCGGGATCCTGGCGTCGATTGAGCAGAAAAATAAAGAGTAGTGTCGTCTGTTCGCCGGGTGGCGCTTCGCTTATCCGGCCTACAAAACCGCAGGTCGGGTAAGCGAAGCGCCACCCGACAAAAAACGGCACAGAAGGTTAAATACCTGACTAAAACAGTCAAGTAAATAGTTGACCATTTTAGTCAGGAATGTCAGACTTGGCCCTGCTATGCAATACCCCATTTTACAATAAAAAACCCCGGGCAGGGGCGAGTTTGAGGTTAAGTAAGACATGAGACTGACATCTAAAGGGCGTTATGCCGTGACCGCGATGCTGGACGTTGCGCTCAACTCCGAAGCGGGCCCGGTTCCGTTGGCTGATATTTCTGAACGACAGGGGATCTCCCTCTCTTATCTGGAACAGCTGTTCTCCAGACTGCGTAAAAATGGACTGGTTTCCAGCGTTCGTGGCCCAGGCGGCGGTTATCTGCTGGGTAAAGACGCGGGCAGTATTGCAGTTGGCGAAGTGATCAGCGCCGTTGACGAATCCGTTGACGCGACCCGTTGCCAGGGTAAAGGCGGCTGCCAGGGCGGCGATAAGTGCCTGACCCACGCGCTGTGGCGCGATCTGAGCGACCGTCTGACCGGCTTCCTGAACAACATCACCCTCGGTGAGCTGGTGAATAACCAGGAAGTTCTGGATGTTTCGGGCCGTCAGCACAGCCATGATTCCCAACGCAGCACCCGCGCGCAGGACGCTATCGACGTCAAATTACGCGCGTAATAAAACGATAAGTATTTCAGAATCAGGCCGGGGCGTAGACTCGCCCCGTGAACTCGGTCGTACATCCAGCCGGTTGCCTGATTCCTTGCATTGAAGCGATGTACGGAGTTTAAAGAGCAATGAAATTACCGATTTATCTCGATTACTCCGCAACCACGCCGGTGGACCCGCGTGTTGCCGAGAAAATGATGCAGTGTCTGACCCTGGACGGAAACTTTGGTAACCCAGCTTCCCGTTCACACCGTTTTGGCTGGCATGCTGAAGAGGCGGTTGATATCGCCCGTAATCAGATTGCTGACCTGGTGGGTGCCGACCCGCGTGAGATTGTTTTCACCTCCGGTGCGACCGAATCCGACAACCTGGCGATCAAAGGTGCAGCCAACTTTTATCAGAAAAAAGGCAAGCACATTATCACCAGCAAAACCGAACACAAAGCCGTGCTGGACACCTGCCGCCAGCTGGAGCGTGAAGGGTACGAAGTCACCTATCTGGCGCCACAGAGAAACGGCATTATCGATCTGAAAGAGCTCGAAGCGGCCATGCGTGATGACACCATTCTGGTCTCCATCATGCACGTCAACAACGAAATCGGCGTGGTACAAGACATCGCGACCATCGGCGAAATGTGCCGCGCGCGCGGTATCATCTACCACGTGGACGCGACCCAGAGCGTGGGCAAACTGCCTATCGACCTGAGCCAGCTGAAAGTTGACCTGATGTCCTTCTCCGGCCACAAAATCTATGGCCCGAAAGGCATCGGCGCGCTGTACGTTCGTCGTAAACCGCGTATCCGCATCGAAGCACAGATGCACGGCGGTGGTCACGAGCGCGGCATGCGTTCCGGTACGCTGCCTGTTCACCAGATCGTGGGCATGGGCGAAGCCTACCGCATTGCAAAAGAAGAGATGGAAACCGAGATGGCACGCCTGCGCACGCTGCGTAACCGTCTGTGGGACGGCGTGAAAGATATGGAAGAAGTGTATCTGAACGGCGATCTCGAGCAGGGCGCACCGAACATCCTCAACGTCAGCTTCAACTATGTTGAAGGCGAGTCGCTGATCATGGCGCTGAAAGACCTGGCGGTTTCTTCCGGTTCTGCCTGTACGTCTGCAAGCCTTGAGCCATCCTACGTGCTGCGCGCGCTGGGTATGACTGACGAGCTGGCACACAGCTCTATCCGTTTCTCTTTAGGTCGTTTCACTACCGAAGAAGAGATTGACTACACCATCAAGCTGGTTCGCAACTCCATTGGCCGTCTGCGCGACCTTTCTCCACTGTGGGAAATGTTCAAGCAGGGCGTGGATCTGAACAGCATTGAATGGTCACATCACTAATCGGTACATAAGGAGAATTCAATCATGGCATACAGCGAAAAAGTCATCGATCATTACGAAAACCCGCGCAACGTTGGCTCTTTTGACAACAGCGACGAATCTGTTGGTAGCGGCATGGTCGGTGCGCCAGCGTGTGGCGACGTGATGAAGTTGCAGATTAAAGTCAACAATGAAGGTATCATTGAAGACGCGCGCTTCAAGACCTACGGCTGCGGTTCTGCTATCGCGTCCAGCTCCCTCGTCACCGAATGGGTGAAGGGCAAGTCTCTGGACGAAGCACAGGCAATCAAGAACACGGATATTGCTGAAGAACTCGAACTGCCACCGGTGAAAATTCACTGCTCAATTCTGGCAGAAGACGCGATCAAAGCCGCCATTGCGGATTACAAAAGCAAACGTGAAGCAAAATAATTGAGGTTTGAGTATGTCGATTACCCTTAGCGACAGCGCTGCCGCGCGAGTAAGCTCTTTTCTGGCGAACCGTGGTAAAGGCTTTGGCCTGCGACTGGGCGTACGTACCTCCGGCTGTTCTGGTATGGCTTACGTACTGGAGTTTGTTGACGAGCCGGCGTCTGACGACATCGTGTTTGAAGACAAGGGCGTGAAGGTGGTGGTCGATGGCAAAAGCCTGCAATTCCTCAACGGCACTCAGCTGGACTTCGTCAAAGAAGGCCTGAACGAAGGGTTCAAATTTACGAACCCGAACGTCAAAGACGAGTGTGGTTGCGGCGAAAGCTTCCACGTTTAACCGCGCGTCATCCGAAACCCCACCGTGGCGTTACCCGCTACGCGTGGGGTTTGTTCTAACAGGCTACCCCTGAGATTGTTATGGATTACTTCACTCTCTTCGGACTACCCGCTCAATACCCGATCGATCTTCAGGCGCTGACGATCCGTTTTCAGGATCTGCAGCGTCAGTACCATCCGGACAAATTCGCGAGCGGTACTCAGGCAGAGCAGCTGGCTGCGGTGTCGCAATCCGCGATCATCAACCAGGCCTGGCAGACGTTGCGCCATCCGCTGGCGCGCGCTGAGTATCTGCTCTCGCTCCACGGTTTTGATCTGGCGAGCGAACAGCACACCGTGCGCGACACGGCGTTTCTGATGGAGCAGCTGGAGCTGCGCGAAGAGCTGGATGAGATTGAACAGGCCAAAGACGAAGCGCGTCTGGAAAGCTTCATCACGCGCGTGAAGGGCATGTTCGATACCCGCCATCAGCAGATGGTGGAGCAACTGAACAACGAGACCTGGGACGTGGCGGCAGATACTGTGCGCAAACTCCGTTTTCTCGATAAACTGCGAAGCAGTGCTGAACAACTCGAAGAAAAGCTGCTCGATTTTTAATTTCGGAAGCAATTATGGCCTTATTACAAATTAGTGAGCCTGGCTTAAGTGCCGCACCGCACCAGCGTCGTCTGGCGGTGGGTATCGATCTGGGCACCACCAATTCCCTCGTGGCGACCGTGCGCAGCGGCCAGGCGGAAACGCTGGCTGACGAGCAGGGCCGCCATCTGCTGCCTTCCGTGGTCCACTACCAGCAGCAGGGTCACGCGGTCGGCTATGACGCCCGCGCTAACGCCGCGCGCGATCCGGCAAACACCATCAGCTCCGTCAAGCGCATGATGGGCCGCTCGCTGGCCGATATTCAGACCCGCTACCCGCATCTGCCGTATCAGCTGCAGGCCAGTGAAAACGGCCTGCCGATGATTGCGACCGCGGCCGGTCTGCTGAACCCGATTCGTGTTTCCGCTGACATCCTCAAAGCGCTGGCGGAGCGTGCCACGGCCACGCTCGGCGGCGATCTGGACGGCGTGGTGATCACCGTTCCTGCCTACTTTGATGATGCACAGCGTCAGGGCACGAAAGACGCCGCGCGTCTGGCGGGCCTGCACGTTCTGCGTCTGCTGAACGAACCGACGGCGGCGGCGATTGCCTACGGCCTCGATTCCGGTCAGGAAGGGGTGATCGCGGTTTACGATCTCGGCGGCGGGACATTTGATATCTCTATCCTGCGCCTGAGCCGCGGGGTATTTGAAGTGCTGGCGACCGGCGGGGATTCCGCGCTGGGCGGCGATGACTTCGACCATCTGCTGGCGGACTACATCCGCGAGCAGGCAGGCATCAGCGATCGCAGCGATGCGCGCATACAGCGTGAACTGCTGGATGCGGCCATCGACGCCAAAATTGCCCTGAGCGATGCGCAGAGCGTCACCGTCAATGTTGCGGGCTGGCAGGGTGACATCACCCGCGACCAGTTTAACGATCTCATTGCCCCGCTGGTGAAACGCACCTTACTGGCCTGCCGTCGCGCATTGAAAGATGCCGGCGTTGAGGCCAACGAAGTGCTGGAAGTGGTCATGGTGGGCGGTTCGACCCGCGTGCCGCTGGTGCGTGAGCGCGTGGGCGAATTCTTTGGCCACACGCCGCTGACCTCCATCGACCCGGACAAAGTGGTCGCCGTCGGCGCCGCGATTCAGGCCGATATTCTGGTTGGCAACAAGCCGGACAGCGAAATGCTGCTGCTGGACGTCATCCCGCTGTCGCTGGGCTTAGAAACCATGGGCGGCCTGGTGGAGAAAGTGATCCCGCGTAACACCACCATTCCGGTGGCGCGCGCGCAGGAGTTCACCACCTTTAAAGACGGCCAGACCGCGATGTCCATCCACGTGATGCAGGGCGAACGCGAGCTGGTGCAGGACTGCCGTTCTCTGGCCCGCTTTGCGCTGCGCGGAATCCCGGCGCTGCCTGCGGGCGGGGCGCACATTCGCGTCACCTTCCAGGTGGATGCGGACGGCCTGCTGAGCGTCACGGCGATGGAAAAATCGACCGGTGTCGAGTCGTCTATTCAGGTTAAGCCGTCCTACGGCCTGACCGATGGCGAAATCGCCTCCATGATTCAGGACTCAATGAGCTACGCCGAGCAGGATGTGAAGGCGCGTATGCTGGCGGAACAAAAAGTGGAAGCCGCACGCGTGCTGGAGAGCCTGAACGGCGCGCTCGCTGCCGACGCCGCGCTGTTAAGCGCCGCCGAGCGCCAGGTGATTGACGACGCTGCCGCGCGCTTAAGCGCTGTCGCGGTAGGCGATGACGCTGACGCAATAGAAGAAGCCATTAAAAACGTTGATAAACAAACCCAGGACTTTGCTGCTCGCCGCATGGACAAATCTGTCCGCGTCGCGCTGAAAGGCCAGTCCGTGGACGAGGTTTAATATGCCAAAGATTGTAATTTTGCCTCATGCGGACCTCTGTCCGGATGGCGCTGTTCTGGAAGCGAAGACCGGTGAAACCATTCTCGATGTTGCCCTGCGTGCAGGTATCGAAGTGGAACACGCCTGTGAAAAATCCTGTGCCTGCACCACCTGCCACTGCATCGTGCGTGAAGGTTTTGACTCTCTTGCCGAGAGCACCGAAGACGAAGACGACATGCTGGATAAAGCATGGGGTCTGGAGCCAGACAGCCGCTTAAGCTGCCAGGCAGCGGTGACCGATGAAGATCTGGTCGTGGAGTTCCCACGCTACACCATCAACCACGCACGCGAGCATTAATATGGGACTGAAGTGGACAGACAGCCGTGAAATCGGCGAAGCGCTCTACGACGCGAACCCGGATCTCGATCCGAAGACCGTACGATTCACCGATATGCATCAGTGGATCTGCGATTTAGAGGATTTCGACGACGATCCAAACGCATCCAATGAAAAAATTCTGGAGGCGATTCTGTTAGTCTGGTTAGATGAAGCAGAATAAATAACAAAACGGGCTGCCTTCAGGCGGCCCGTTTGCTAGTTGCTAATAAGGAAAAATAAAATGACCGAAGCGATGAAGATTACGCTCTCGAATCAGCCTGCCGACGCGCGCTGGGGCGAGAAAGCCACCTACAGCATTAATAACGACGGTATTACCCTGCACCTGACGGGCAATGATGATTTGGGCCTGATCCAGCGCGCCGCGCGTAAAATTGACGGTCTGGGCATTAAGCATGTCTCGCTGGAAGGCGAAGGGTGGGACACCGACCGCAGCTGGGCGTTCTGGGCGGGCTATAAAGGGCCGAAAGGCACCCGCAAAATTGAGTGGGCGAACCTCGACGAAGCCGGTCAGAAAGAGCTGGAAAGCCGCCTCAACATCATCGACTGGGTACGCGACACCATCAACGCCCCGGCGGAAGAGTTAGGCCCTGAGCAGCTGGCGCAGCGCGCCGTTGATCTCCTGTGCGGCGTGGCGGGCGACAAGATGTCCTATCGCATCACCAAGGGAGAAGACCTGCGCGAGCAGAACTACATGGGTATCCACACCGTGGGCCGCGGCTCCGAGCGTCCTCCGGTGCTGCTGGCGCTGGACTACAACCCAACCGGCGATAAAGACGCCCCTGTCTTTGCCTGCCTGGTAGGTAAAGGCATCACCTTCGACACCGGCGGCTACAGCCTGAAGCAGAGCGCGTTCATGGACTCCATGAAGTCCGACATGGGCGGCGCGGCCACCATCACCGGCGCGCTGGCCTTTGCCATCACCCGCGGTCTGAAAAAGCGCGTGAAGCTGTACCTGTGCTGCGCGGACAACATGGTCAGCGGTAACGCCTTCAAGCTGGGTGACATCATTCGCTACCGTAACGGCAAAAACGTTGAGGTGATGAACACTGACGCCGAAGGCCGTCTGGTGCTGGCCGATGGCCTGATCGACGCATCTGCCCAGAAGCCTGAGCTGATCATCGACATGGCGACTCTGACCGGTGCGGCGAAAACCGCGCTGGGTAACGACTACCACGCGCTGTTCAGCTTTGACGACAAGCTGGCCGCACGCCTGCTGGCGAGCGCTGCCGCAGAGAACGAGCCGTTCTGGCGCCTGCCGCTGGCCGAGTTCCACCGCAGCCAGCTGCCGTCTAACTTTGCCGAGCTGAACAACACTGCCAGCGCGGCGTACCCGGCGGGGGCAAGCACGGCGGCAGGCTTCCTGTCTCACTTCGTTGAGAACTACCACGAGGGCTGGTTGCACATCGACTGCTCCGCGACGTACCGTAAAGCGGCGGTTGAGCAGTGGTCCGCAGGCGCGACCGGTCTGGGCGTGCGTACCGTGGCGAACCTGCTGACGGCTGAGTAATCTTTTTTGCCGGGTGGCGCTACGCTTACCCGGCCTACAAAACCCGTAGGCCCGTGCAAGCGTAGCGCCGCCGGGCAAGTGTGAAGTAGCCAAACTATGTCAGAAACCAAAAACGAATTAGAAACCCTGCTGGAGCAGGCGGCGACCGAGCCCGCCCACCGTCCGGCCTTTTTCCGCACGCTGCTGGAATCCACCGTCTGGGTGCCGGGCACTGCGGCTGAAGGTGAACAGGTCGTAGAAGACAGCGCGCTGGATCTGCTGCACTGGGAGAAAGACGACGGCACGTCGGTGATCCCGTTCTTCACCTCGCTGGAAGCGCTGCAGAAAGCGGTAGAAGATGAACAGGCGTTCGTGGTGATGCCGGTGCGTACCCTGTTTGAAATGACGCTCGGCCAGACGCTGTTCCTGAACGCGAAGCTGCCGACCGGGAAAGAGTTTACGCCGCGTGAAATCAGCCACCTGATTGGCGAAGAGGGCAACCCGCTCAGCACGCAGGAAGTGCTGGAAGGGGGCGAAACGCTGCTGCTCTCTGAAGTGGCCGAGCCGCCCGCGCAGATGATTGATTCCCTGACGACGCTGTTCAAAACGCTCAAGCCCGTCAGGCGCGCGTTTCTCTGCTCCATTAAAGAGCGCGCGGACGAAAAGCCGGTGCTGTTGATCGGTATTGAAGCCGATGGCGATTTCGACGAGATCGTTCAGGCAGCGGGCAGCGTGGCGACCGACACGCTACCGGGCGATGAACCAATTGATATCTGCCAGGTGAAAAACGGTGAGAAGGGCATTAGCCACTTTATTACCGAGCACATTACGCCGTTCTATGAGCGTCGCTGGGGCGGCTTCCTGCGCGATTTCAAAACTAACCGCATCATCTGATGACAGCGGGGTGAATATCACCCCGTTACTTCCAGCAGCAGTAAATCCATCAGCAGCACCAGATTCGACTCAAACGACGTCACCCCTGCGGCTTCGGCGGCAAAGTGCACCGCTTCGTCATAGAGCGCAAAGTGCACGTCGGCCATCTCCGCCAGCGTGTTGGCCGAGGCGCGGGTAAACGCGACGATCGTCATGCCGACGTTTTTGGCTATCCGCGCTTTATCCAGCACCTGTTCCGTTTCGCCGCTGCGCGAGACGGCAATAAACACCTGATAGCGGGCGGCATTGCTGAGAAAAATGTTCCGGCTGTCGCCCGGTCCGGAGATAAACGCCGTTTTGCCCATTACCTGTAGCTTCTTGGTCAGGTACTCCGCAAACAGATAAGAAAACCCGGCCCCGTAGAGAAAGAAGCTCTCTTTCTGGCGCAGCAGGTCGGAAAACTGCTGGCGTTTGTCCTGGGTAACCCACTGAAAGGTGTGCTGATAGTTGGCGATAAACTGGTTAAACAGCACCGGGAGTTCAGGACGCGACTGCGCCTGAGCGGCAATATGCGGCGTGTCGGAGAGCAGCTGCTTGCAGTGCCAGATGAATTCGCTAAAGCCGCTGAACCCCAGCTTCTGGCACAGCCGCATGATGGTGGCGGTAGAAACGAACGTCGCCTGTGCCAGCTCGCGAACCGTGATGTTGCCCACCAGCAGCGGATGCTCCGTGAGGTGGGCGAGGACGCGATACTCCGCGCGGGTCAATGACGCCCCGCGCGTTAACAGCGTGGCCAGGCGGTTATCCATTATTTCGCGGGTTCAACCGGCAGGTCGTCACGCGCGCCCCATTCGCTCCAGGCACCGTCATAGAGCGTGACGTCGCTTACGCCGAGCGTGGCGAGCGCCAGAATGACCACGCAGGCCGTTACGCCGGAACCGCAGCTGGCGATAATCGGACGATGCAAATCCACGCCCTGACGTTCAAAAATGGCGCGCAGCTCGTCGGTGGTTTTCAGCTCGCCCTCAAACACCAGGTCGCCCCACGGCACGTTCAGCGCGCCCGGAATATGTCCACGCTTCAGCCCTGGGCGCGGTTCATCCGCTTCGGCATTGAAGCGTGGAGCAGGACGGGCATCGACGATTTGCGCCGTTTTTTCATGGCTCACGACCAGCACGTCGGTCAGGCGTTTTACCACGTGGGCGTCAAAGGTCGCATCGAATTCGCCTTCCGGCAGCGTGACGTCACCCTGCTGAAGCGGCAGCTCGTCGCGCTTCCAGCCCGCCAGCCCGCCGGCAAGAATCGAGACTTTTTCCACGCCGAAGTTTTTCAGCATCCACCACGCGCGCGGCGCGGAAAAGAGGTTACCTTCATCATAGACAACGAGGTGTTTGTCTTTGCTGACGCCCAGCTCGCGCATCGCCACGGAAAACGCTTCCGGGCGCGGCAGCATGTGCGGCAGGGGAGAGGTGTGATCGGAGAGGGCTTCGATATCAAAAAATACCGCGCCAGGCAGATGCCCTGCGCGGTATTCACCGGGCACGTCACGATGCTCTTGCCCCGGCGGGGCCATACGCGCGTCGATAATCTGCACTTCCGGATCGCCGCCGTGCTCAATCAGCCAGTCGGCGGCGACAAAATATGAGGTGGACATGGGTTGCCTCCATTCTTTTCCGTAAAAAAGGATTGTCGGTGTTTTTTCTGACACCGACAAGTAAACCACGTTCAACTCGCGAGCAAGCCCCTATTTTTTCACCGGTTCGCCGTCCTGCCAGGCTTTTTGCAGCGCTGGCCAGTAGTCGCGGTTGGCCTCAATCATCTCATCCAGAATCGCTTTTGCATGTTCCATGGTCGGCACGGTGCGGTTCAGGGTAAATGCCTGCAACGCTTTTTCATAGCTGCCTTCGATAGTCGCCTCCACCAGCAGCTGTTCAGACGCGAGCTGCTGTTGCAAAAGGGTCTGATGGAACAGCGGCACCTGGCCGACGCGAATCGGTTCAGGGCCTTCGGCGGTGATATAAGCGGGAACTTCCACCACCGCATCGTACGGCAGGTTGGTAATCGCCCCGCGGTTTTCCACCATCACCAGATGGCGGCTTCGCAGGTTGAACGCCAGCGAACAGGCGACGTCAACGATAAATTCACCGTGGACGCCCACGTGGAAGGCATCCGGTAAAATTCCGGTGCGTTGATATTCTTCGGCGGCGGCGAACAGCTTTTTCTCGCGCCCGTTCATCACTTCGTTGGCGCGGGTATAGTCCGGGTTCTGATGCGCCACAATCTGGTTCGGCATCAGGTAATACTGCAGATACGGGTTCGGCAGATACTCGGGGAAGTTGTCCATGATCGGCTTGATATTGCGCCAGGTTTTCACCCACGACGGATCCGAGTGCTGCGGGTCGGTTTTAGCCGCATCTTCCGTCAGCAGGCCAAACTTCGCGATATGCTTACGCAACTCCGGGAGCTTGTCTTCGCCGTCCACCAGCACGCGGGTAAACCAGCCGAAGTGGTTCAGGCCGAAGTAGTCCACTTCCAGTTTATGACGATCCACGCCCAGAATGGCGCCCATATTGCGCATCGCGGCAACCGGCATATCGCAGATGTTCAGCACCCTTGCGTTCGGGCGCAGGCGGCGCACGCCTTCCGCGACGATCGCCGCCGGGTTGGAGTAGTTCACGATCCAGGCTTTCTCATGCGCGTAGCGATCGACCAGATCGATAAGCTCCACCATCGGCAGGATCGTGCGCAGGCCGTAGGCCAGCCCGCCGGGGCCGCAGGTTTCCTGGCCCACCACGCCGTGACGCAGCGGGATCTTCTCATCCTGCTCACGCATTTTGTACTGGCCGACGCGCATCTGGGCGAAGACAAAATGCGCGTTGCTAAAGGCCACTTTCGGGTCGCTGGTGACGGTAAATGTGATGCGCTGACTGTGGTCGCGAATGACCTTCTCGACGACCGGCGCAATGGTGTTCTGACGCGCTTCGTCGATATCGTAAAGGCGAATTTCGGCCAGCGGGAAATCCTGCAGGCGCACCATCAGGCTTTTCACAATGCCTGGCGTGTAGGTGCTGCCGCCGCCGGCAATCGACAGAATGAATGGGGGTGTTAACATCTTTAGCTCCTTTCAGAGAAACGTCTCAACGGCTTCTCGCATTTTTTTGACATGCAGCCCGTAGACCACCTGAACGTTGTTACCTTGTTTGATAATCCCTTTCGCGCCAGTCGCCTTCAGGCGCGGCTCGTCGATGATGGCGACGTCCTTCACCGTGACGCGCAAGCGGGTGTAGCAGTTGTCCACCACTTCAATGTTTTCCCGACCGCCCAGCCCCACCACGATGGACTCGCCCAGACCGTCGTTATTGCCCTTCGCCTGGTACTCCTGCTTGCTGTAGAGGCGCGTCTCCTGGTCCTCATCTTCACGGCCCGGCGTTTTCATGTTGAAGCGCAGGATCAGGAAGCGGAACACCACAAAGTACAGGGCGAACATGATCAGCCCGACAACGATGTACATCGGCCAGTTGGACTTGGCCGTGCCGAGCGGCAGGTTGTAAAGGATGAAGTCGATAATCCCGTTGGCACCGATGGCGTGAACGCCCAGCAGCGAGAACAGCATCATGCCGATGCCGGTCAGCACCGCGTGCACCATGAACAGCAGCGGGGCGACAAACAGGAAGGAGAACTCAATCGGCTCGGTCACGCCGACCAGCAGCGAAGTCAGCGCCGCCGGGATCAGAATCGCTTTCGCCGCCGCTTTACGCTCTGGCCTTGCGGTCATATACATCGCCAGCGCCGCGGCAGGCAGGCCAAACATTTTGCTGATGCCGCGTGCGTCCCACACCACGGTGCTGCTGAGTTGCTTCACGTCCGGGCAGGCCATCTCGGCAAAGTAGATATTGCGCGCGCCCTGATAGGTTGCGCCGCATACCTCCTGCGTGCCGCCCAGCTCGGTATAGAGGAACGGCGTATAAACCAGATGGTGCAGGCCGGTGGGGACCAGAATGCGTTCCAGGAAACCGTAGATGGCCACGCCAAACGGCCCGGAGCCTTTGATGGCCAGCGCCAGGGCGCTGATGCCGTGCTGGGCAAAGGGCCACAGTTCGCTCATCACCACGCCGAGCAGCATGGAGACGGGGAGCATGACGATGGCGACAAAACAGTGGCCGGAGTAAATCGCCATCGCGCCGTTAAACTGTACGCCGGAGTATTTGTTGTACAGATAGCCGGAAAGCGCTCCGGTCAGTATCCCGGCAAAGACCCCCATCTCCAGCACCTGCACGCCCAGTACCATCGTCTGTCCGGCCGCTTTCATCTGCGCCGCTGGCGCCAGCGCGCCCTGCAGCTGCAGCGTGACGTTCATGGCGTTGATGAATACGACAAAGGTGACCAGGCCAATCAGCGCGGCATAGCCTTTATCGCGCGTTGCCAGGCCAATCGGAATACCGACGGCAAACACCAGCGCCAGGTTAACCAGCACCGACACGGCAGATTTTGCGATCAACTGACCAAGATGCTGAATCAGCGGATGACCGAGAAACGGCAGGTACTCGGCGAGATTACCGTTACCCAGCACGTTACCAAAGGCGATAAACAGACCGACGATCGGTAAGATAAGCACCGGTCCGTACAATGATTTTCCGAAATTTTGTAGGGCGTTCACGGCTCGTTTCATGGCTTTCTCTCTTTTTGAACCGCGCACTCGGGGTGCGTCATGGTTATAAAACTAGCAGCCTTCAGGGACGCTTATCCAGCTATCCTCTTGTTTTAAAAACAAATGACGTGAAAGGTAACATGTGACGTTATGCGCTGTGATCGCGGTTCCATCACGGCGTAGCGGCGTGATGCCCTTCTGCGAGGCGCTTTCCAGATTCTAAAATTGGACTTTTTGAATTAATGAAACTTGCGGATAATACTTATCCGGACGACGACCAACAGGCCCCCTCTGGGCCAGGGACAAAGGATGAAACCGTTTCGCTTAGCCGCGCTCTCTCTTGCGCTGCTTACTACGTTTACGCTTGTCGGCTGTGATAACAGCGACGATAAACCTCAGGCTGCGGCTCCCGCGGCATCCACCGCATCCACACCAAAAGCCGCGGAAAAGCCAAATGCTGAAACGCTGGCTAAGCTAGCCGCCCAGAGTCAGGGAAAAGCGCTGACCCTGCTGGATGCTTCTGAAGTTCAGCTCGACGGTGCCGCCACGCTGGTGCTGACATTCTCGGTTCCGCTGAATCCCGATCAGGATTTCGCGAAAACCGTGCATGTCGTGGACAAAAAAAGCGGCAAAGTTGACGGGGCGTGGGAACTTGCGCCTAACCTGAAAGAGCTTCGCCTGCGTCATCTGGAGCCCAACCGCAACCTGGTCGTCACCGTTGAACGGGGCCTGCAGGCGCTGAATAAGACGACGTTCGGCATTGATTATGAAAAAGCTCTGACCACCCGGGACGTCGAGCCTACCGTCGGGTTTGCCAGCCGCGGCTCGCTGCTGCCGGGCAAGGTGGTGGAAGGGTTGCCGGTAATGGCGCTCAACGTCAACAATGTTGACGTGAACTTCTACCGCGTGAAGCCGGAATCGCTGGCCTCTTTTGTCAGCCAGTGGGAATACCGCAACTCCCTCACCAACTGGGAATCCGACAACCTGCTAAAGATGGCGGAGCTGGTTTACACCGGTCGCTTCGATCTTAATCCGGCGCGCAACACGCGCGAAAAATTGCTGTTGCCCCTGAAGGATATTAAACCACTCCAGCAGTCTGGGGTTTACATCGCGGTCATGAACCAGGCCGGGCACTATAACTACAGCAACGCCGCAACGCTCTTTACCTTAAGCGATATTGGCCTGTCCGCTCACCGTTATCATAATCGCCTGGACATCTTCACTCAGAGTCTGGAGAACGGTGCGGCGCAGTCTGGCGTCACGGTCACCCTGCTGAATGACAAAGGGCAGACCCTTGCCGAAGCGAAAAGCGACGGCGATGGCCACGCAAAGCTTGAGACCGACAAAGAGGCTGCCCTGATTCTGGCCAGTAAAGACGGCCAGACCACGCTGCTTGACCTCAAGCTACCGGCCCTCGACCTGGCGGAGTTTGATATCGCCGGGAGTCCGGGCTACAGCAAGCAGTTCTTCATGTTTGGCCCACGCGATCTCTATCGCCCGGGTGAAACGGTGATCCTCAACGGCCTGCTGCGCGACAGTGACGGTAAGCCGCTTCCCGATCAGCCCGTGAAGCTTGACGTGCTGCGCCCTGACGGTCAGGTGGCTCGCTCGATCGTTGTTCAGCCTGAAAACGGTCTCTACCGATTCAACTACCCGCTGGACAGCGGGGCGCAGACCGGCATGTGGCATATCCGCGCCAACACGGGCGATAACCTGCAGCGCCTGTGGGACTTCCACGTCGAAGACTTCATGCCAGAGCGCATGGCGCTCAACCTGAGCGGACAAAAAACGCCGGTTTCACCGCAGGATAACGTCGACTTTAACGTGGTCGGCTATTACCTGTATGGCGCACCGGCCAACGGTAACTCTCTGCAGGGCCAGCTCTTCCTGCGTCCGCTGCGTGACGCGGTGGCCGCGCTGCCGGGCTTCCAGTTTGGTGATATCGCCGAAGAGAACCTGAGCCGCAGCCTGGATGAAGTTCAGCTTACGCTGGACGAGCAGGGGCGTGGGCAGGTTTCTACCGAAAGCCAGTGGAAAGACGTGCACTCTCCGCTGCAGCTGATCCTGCAGGCCAGCCTGCTGGAGTCGGGCGGTCGTCCGGTGACGCGTCGCGCTGAGCAGGCTATCTGGCCTGCGGCTGAGCTGCCGGGTATTCGCCCTCAGTTCGCCAGTAAAGCCGTTTACGACTACCGCACCGATACGACCGTCAACCAACCGATTGTTGATGAGAACGGCAACGCCAGCTTCGACATCGTGTATGCCGATGCCAGCGGAGCCAAAAAGGCCGTTTCCGGATTACAGGTACGACTGATTCGCGAGCGTCGTGACTACTTCTGGAACTGGTCTGAGAGCGAAGGCTGGCAGTCTCAGTTCGATCAGAAAGACCTCGTCGAAGGCGAGCAGGAGCTGACGCTTAAGGCCGATGAGACGGGTAAAGTCACCTTCCCGGTGGAGTGGGGCTCTTATCGTCTGGAAGTCAAAGCGCCTGATGATATGGTGAGCAGCGTGCGCTTCTGGGCAGGCTACAGCTGGCAGGATAACAGCGACGGCACCGGAGCCGCGCGCCCTGACCGCGTGACGCTGAAACTGGATAAGCCAGCCTATCAGCCAGGCGACACCATCCAACTGCACATCGCCGCGCCAGCCGCAGGAAAGGGCTATGCGATGATCGAGTCCAGCGAAGGGCCGCTGTGGTGGAAAGAGATCGACGTACCGGCAAACGGACTGGATCTCGCTATCCCGGTCGACAAGGCCTGGAAGCGTCACGACCTCTACCTGAGTACGCTGGTGGTACGTCCCGGAGATAAATCCAAATCCGCCACGCCGAAACGTGCGGTCGGTCTGCTGCATCTGCCGATGGGCGATGAAAATCGCCGCCTGAATATTGCGCTCGATAACCCGCAGAAAATGCGTCCAAACCAGACGCTCTCGGTGAAGGTGAAAGCCAGCGTGAAAGAGGGGGCCGTGCCGCAGAAGGTGAACGTGCTGGTCTCGGCGGTGGACAGCGGCGTGCTGAACATTACCGATTACGTCACGCCGGATCCGTGGCAGGCTTTCTTTGGCCAGAAGCGCTACGGCGCGGATATCTACGATATATACGGCCAGGTCATTGAAGGGCAGGGCCGTCTGGCCGCGCTGCGCTTCGGTGGCGATGGGGATGAACTGAAGCGCGGCGGCAAACCGCCGGTGAACCACGTGACCATCATTGCCCAGCAGGCACAGCCGGTTACGCTGGATGCCAACGGGGAAGGCACGATTACGCTGCCGATTGGTGATTTCAACGGCGAACTGCGTCTGATGGCGCAGGCCTGGACAGAAGACGATTTCGGCAGCAGCGAAAGCAAGGTTGTGGTGGCCGCGCCGGTTATTACCGAGCTTAACACGCCGCGCTTCCTGGCAAGTGGAGACACCTCACGCCTGACGCTGGATCTCACCAACCTGACCGACCAGCCGCAAACGCTGAACGTTGCCCTGACCGCGACAGGCAAACTGTCGCTGGAAGGTGGACAGCCGCAGCCGGTTCAGTTGCCGCCAGGGGCGCGCAGCACGCTGTTTATTCCCGTGCGCGCACTGGACGGTTATGGTGACGGTGAAGTGACCGCGCAGGTGACCGGTCTGCAGCTTCCGGGCGAGACTTTCGCACCGCAGCAAAAGAGCTGGAAAATCGGCGTGCGTCCGGCGTTCCCGGCGCAGACGGTGAATACCGGTGCCATGCTGAACCCTGGCGAATCCTGGACCGCACCGGCGCAGCACAGTAACGGTTTCTCTCCTGCCACTCTGCAGGGGCAACTGCTGCTGAGCGGCAAACCACCGCTCAACCTGGCGCGCTATATTCGCGAACTGCAGGCCTATCCGTATGGCTGCCTGGAGCAGACCACCAGCGGCCTGTTCCCGTCGCTCTACACCAACGCGGCGCAACTGACGGCGCTTGGCATCAAAGGTGATACGGACGATAAACGCCGTGCCGCCATTGATATCGGTATTTCCCGTCTGCTGCAGATGCAGCGTGAAGACGGCGGGTTCGCGCTGTGGGATAAAAACGGTCCGGAAGAGTACTGGCTGACGGCCTACGTGACCGACTTCCTGGTGCGGGCGGGCGAGCAGGGCTATAGCGTGCCTGCCGATGCGGTGAATAACGCCAATAGCCGTCTGCTGCGCTACCTGCAGGACCCGGGCATGATGTCCATTCGCTATAGCGATGATACTCAGGCCAGTAAATTTGCCGTTCAGGCCTATGCCGCGCTGGTGCTGGCTCGTCAGCAAAAAGCGCCGCTGGGCGCGCTGCGTGAAATCTGGGATCGTCACGCTCAGGCGGCGTCCGGCCTGCCGCTGATGCAGCTGGGCATGGCGCTCAGGCTGATGGGCGATGCCCCGCGCAGCCAGCAGGCGCTGGATCTGGCGCTCAAAACGCCGCGCAACGACAGCAAAACCTGGATGGCCGATTACGGCAGCCAGCTTCGCGATAACGCGCTGATGCTCTCCCTGCTGGAGGAGTACAAACTTCTGCCGGATGCGCAAAATACGCTGCTGAATGCCCTGTCTGAACAGGCCTTCAGCCAGCGCTGGTTGTCCACTCAGGAGAGCAACGCGCTGTTCCTGGCCGGACGTTCGCTGCAAACTCTGTCCGGTGCATGGCAGGCGAAAACCTCCCTGTCAGATTCCGCATCAGGTGGCGATAAAGCGCAGGTACAAAACGTGAGCGGCGACCAGCTTGGCGCGCTGCAGGTCACCAATACCGGAACGACACCGCTCTGGGTACGTTTGGACAGCACCGGCTATCCGGAATATGCCCCTCAGCCGAGCGCGAACGTGTTGCAGGTCGAACGTCATATCCTGGCAACCGACGGCAGTACGAAATCACTCTCTTCGCTGAAGAGCGGCGAGCTGGTGCTGGTGTGGCTGGAAGTTAAAGCCAGCCAGAACGTGCCGGACGCGCTGGTGGTAGATCTCCTGCCTGCGGGTCTGGAGCTGGAAAACCAGAACCTGGCAAGCAGCAGCGCCAGCCTGCAGGACAGCGGCAGTGAGGTGCATAACCTGCTCAGCCAGATGCAGCAGGCGGACATTCAGCATATGGAATTCCGCGACGACCGCTTTGTGGCCGCCGTGCCGGTAAATGAAGGTCAGCCGGTCACGCTGGTTTATCTGGCGCGCGCCGTGACGCCGGGAACCTACCAGGTGCCGGTTCCGATGGTCGAGTCTATGTATGTGCCGCAGTGGCGGGCAACGGGTGCGGCCAGCGGCCCGCTGATTGTTGTTCCGTAATATGCGAATGGCACGTCTGACACGCTCCCGCTGGCTATGGCTGGCGGGAGCGCTTCTCGTTTTAGGGGGGCTGATTGTCGCCGCCGACCGCCTGTGGCCGTTGCCGCTGAAAGAGGTTAACCCTGCCCGGGTGGTGGTGGATGAGAAGGGCACGCCGCTCTGGCGTTTTGCCGATAGCGACGGGATCTGGCGCTATCCGGTGACGATCGAAGAGGTCTCTCCCCGTTATCTTGAGGCGCTGATCCAGTACGAAGATCGCTGGTTCTGGGATCACCCCGGCGTAAACCCGCTCTCTGTCCTGCGCGCCGCCTGGCAGGATCTCAGTTCCGGGAAAGTCATCTCTGGCGGAAGCACGCTCACCATGCAGGTCGCGCGACTGCTGGACCCGCATCCGCGCACCTTTGGCGGCAAAATTCGCCAGCTCTGGCGTGCCATGCAGCTGGAGTGGCATCTTTCCAAACGCGAAATCCTGACGCTCTATCTCAATCGCGCCCCCTTTGGCGGTACGCTGCAGGGCGTGGGAGCGGCAAGCTGGACGTATCTGGGCAAGCCGCCGTCGCAGCTCAGCTATTCCGACGCGGCGCTGCTGGCGGTGCTGCCGCAGGCACCGAGTCGATTACGCCCGGACCGCTGGCCTGAACGGGCCGAAGCGGCGCGCAATAAAGTGCTCGACCGCATGGCGACGCAGGGGGTCTGGTCCGCAAAGCAGGTCAAAGAGTCCCGTGAGGAATCAGTATGGCTGGCGCCCCGGCAGATGCCGCAGCTGGCGCCGCTCTTTGCTCGGATGATGCTCGGCAAAAGTCGCGACACGAAAATTGTCACCACGCTGGATGCCGGACTGCAGCGGCAGCTGGAAGAGCTGGCGATGAACTGGAAATCCCGCCTGCCGGCCCGCAGCTCGCTGGCGATGATCGTGGTCGATCATACCGATATGAAAGTGCGCGGTTGGGTTGGATCGGTGGATATCAACGATGACACGCGTTTTAGCCATGTGGATATGGTCAATGCGATCCGATCGCCGGGATCGGTGTTAAAACCCTTTATCTACGGCATGGCGCTGGATGATGGCCTGATCCATCCCGCCTCGCTGCTTCAGGATGTGCCAAGAAAAACCGGTGATTATCGTCCCGGGAATTTTGACAGCGGGTTCCATGGACCGGTCAGCATGAGTGAAGCGCTGGTCCGCTCCCTCAACCTGCCGGCCGTTCAGGTGCTGGAAGCCTACGGACCAAAACGATTTGCCGGGATGCTGAGCAACGCAGGCTTGCCGCTGATCCTGCCTGCGGGGGCACAGCCGAATTTGTCTCTGATCCTCGGCGGGGCGGGCGCGCGGCTGGCAGATATCGCTGCGGCCTATAGTGCCTTTGCCCGACACGGTAAGGCGGGAAGGCTGCGGTTACAGCCGGTCGATCCGCTGACTGAACGCCCGCTGTTATCGCCAGGCTCGGCGTGGATTATTCGCCGTATTCTGGCCAATGAAGCGCAGCCGCTGCCGGATAATGCGCTACCGCAGGTTGCGCCGCTGGCGTGGAAAACCGGCACCAGCTACGGGTACCGTGATGCCTGGGCCATCGGTCTGAATGCCCGTTATGTGATAGGCATCTGGACCGGACGACCGGACGGCACGCCCGTGGCGGGACAGTTTGGGTTTGCCAGCGCGGTTCCGCTGTTAAACCAGGTCAATAATCTGCTTCAGTCACGTTCAACGGTAGACGAAGCCCGCCTGCCGCGCGATCCGCGTCCGGAGAGCGTCGGGCGGGGCGTGATCTGCTGGCCGGGCGGCCAGTCGCTACCGGAAGGCAGTGAAAACTGTCGACGTCGCCTGTCGACCTGGCTGCTGGAAGGGAGTGAACCGCCCACGCTGCTTCTCCCTGAACAGGAGGGCATACGCGGCATTCGTTTCCCGGTCTGGCTGGATAAAACTGGCAAACGCGTGGCCGCAGATTGCCCGGATGCTACTGAAAAAGTCCTGGATGTCTGGCCGCTGCCGCTGGAGCCCTGGCTGCCCGCCGCGGAAAAAAGGGCTGCGCGTCTTCCTGCCCGATCAACTGACTGTCCGCCTCTGGACAATAACAATGTGGCGCCGCTTATGATTTCGGGTATCAGAGAGGGGGCTGTTATTAAGCGACTTCCCGGCGAAGGTAATGTCACGCTTTCTGTTATGTCAACAGGAGGGGAAGGGGAGCGCTGGTGGTTTTTAAATGGAGAGCCTTTAGCGGGGCGGAATTATAATTATTCATTAAAATTATATTTGCCGGGTGAATATCAATTACTGGTAATGGATAAATCAGGCCAAACGGCAACGGTCAATTTTGAATTAGACCGTTAAGTATTACCTCTGAAGAGTTAGCTTGATAATTATCAATATGCGTTCCTGAAAAAAAACGAGAATGCGTTTTTATTTGTAGGAACGAGCAATGAAAGAGAATAACAATCAGGAAGAGGGTCTTATTCCTGCCCTGTCCCGGCGGCATTTTATTCAGGCAGGATCGGCTCTGGCCACACTCCCGTTTGTGGTGACAACCAGCAAAGCACGGGCGCAGGGCACGGTGGCGGCAGACGTGACGCCTGAAGAAAAAGTCGTGCAGACCTGTAGCACGTTTGACTGTGGCGGGAAGTGTGATATTCGTGCTCACGTTAGTGAGGGCGTTGTAACCCGAATTTCTACCCGCCCGGACAATGCGTTAGATCCGGAAATGCCGATAATGCGCGCCTGCGTTCGCGGACGCGCGTATCGGAAATTTGTTTATCATCCCGATCGGCTTAAATATCCAATGAAACGCGTGGGTAAACGTGGCGAAGGAAAATTCGAACGTATTACCTGGGATGAAGCCACAACGCTTATTGCGAATCAATTAAAAACCATTACGCAAAAATACGGTGCTGCTTCGCGCTATGTGCATGTTGGCACCGCAGTTTCGGGAGGAACGTTCTCCGGCGATAAAATGGTTCGTCGTCTGCTTAATTTAACGGGTGGCTATCTCGAAAGCTATCACTCGGTCAGTATGGGCAACACCGCAGCGGCAACGCCCTATACCTACGGTACCGCCGCCAGCGGCAGCTCGCTGGACACGTTACTGGACACCAAGCTGGTCATCCTCTGGGGGCATAACCCGACGGAAACGATTTTTGGTCACAGCAACTACTTCTTCCAGAAGATGAAGCAAAACGGCACCCGCTTCATCGTTGTCGATCCGCGCTATTCAGATACGGTGTCCTCCCTTGCTGACCAGTGGGTCCCGCTGCTGCCAACAACCGATAACGCCCTGATGGACGCCATGATGTACGTGATCGTCACGGAGAACTTGCACGATCGCGACTTTATTCAGCGCTATACCCTGGGCTTTGATGAAGACGCTATGCCGGAAGGCGTTCCGGCCAATGAATCCCTGATGGCTTATCTGAGCGGCGCAAAAGATGGCGTGGCGAAAACGCCCGAGTGGGCAGAGAACATCACCCACGTGCCTGCGCAGACCATTCGTCAGCTGGCGCGCGATTATGCCACGACGAAGCCCGCCGCGCTGATCCAGGGTTGGGGACCGCAGCGCCATAACTGCGGCGAGCGCACCGCGCGCGGCTCGACGATACTGGCCACGCTGACGGGTAACGTTGGGGTGAAAGGCGGCTGGGCGGCTGGCTATGGCGGCTGTGCTAACCGTAAATTTGCCGCAGGCCCGGAGATGCCGGATAACCCGGTGAAAGCCAAAATATCGGTGATGAACTGGGTGCAGGCCGCCGACGATGCCTCTAAGGTAACGGCGGAAGTCGGCCTGAAGGATGCCGAAAAGCTGGACAGCAATATCCGCATCCTCTTCTCGCTGGCGGGCAATTATCTGGCTAACCAGAACCCGGATCTTCATCAGGCAACCCGCGTGCTGGAAGACGAGTCGAAAATCCAGTTTATCGTCGCGAGCGATCTGTTTATGACGCCGAGCGCCCGATACGCCGATCTTCTCCTGCCGGAAACCAGCTTTATGGAACGCTGGAATATCGGCGAAACCTGGGGTACCGCAAGCTATCTGATCCTGTCCGAAAAGCTGATTGAGCCTGAATTTGAGCGCCGTTCAGACTACGACTGGCTGCGGGAGGTCGCTGCTAAGCTTGGTGTCGAACCGGCATTCAGCGAAGGGCGTGACGAAAAGGCGTGGATTGAGCACATCTGGGAGCAGACAAAGCTGTCGATGCCGGAGGAAAACCTGCCAGACTTCGCGACGCTGCAAAAGACGCGTCAGCATCTCTTCAAAAGCGCGCCGTACGTTGCTTTTGAAGACAACATTCGCGACCCGCAAAATCATCCGTTCCCGACGCCGTCCGGAAAAATTGAGATCTTCTCGAAGCGTCTGTACGACATGCAGCACCCGGAAATTCCGGCGCTGTCGCACTACGTGCCTGCCCACGAAGGGCCGGAAGACGAACTGGCGAAAACCTTCCCGCTGCAGCTGATCACCTGGAAAGGGAAAAACCGTGCTAACTCAACCCAGTACGCCAACCCGTGGCTGATTGAGGCGCAGCAGCAAAAGCTGTGGATTAACCCTCAGGACGCGCAGAAGCGCGGCATTGCGCAGGGAGATACCGTGCGTATCCATAACGCACGCGGCATTTGTGAGATCCCGGCGGAGGTTACGCCGCGCATCATTCCTGGCGTGGTAGCCATGCAGGCAGGTGCCTGGTGGCAGCCGGATGAGAAGGGCATTGATAAAGGCGGCTGCGCGAACGTGCTCAGTTCGGCTCGTATTACCGCGCTTGCGAAAGGGAATTCACATCAAACCATGCTGGTGGAGGTGGCAAAAGCATGAGTCAGTTTAAACACTACGCGCCGGTGAGCGACAAACAGCTGGGCTTTTACATCGACTCTTCACGCTGCTCAGGGTGTAAAGCCTGCCAGGTGGCATGCAAAGATAAAAACAACCTTGAGGTCGGACGTCGTTTCCGTCGCGTGTACGAAGTCAACGGCGGGAATTTCATCCCAACCGGGCAGGGCGGCGTCAGCAACAATGTGTTTGCCTACACGCTCTCTATTTCCTGTAACCACTGTGCAGACCCCATCTGCACTAAAAACTGTCCGACCACGGCGATGCACAAGCGTCCGGGAGACGGCATTGTGCGCGTTGATACAGATAAGTGCGTCGGCTGCGGCTACTGTGCGTGGTCATGCCCTTACGGCGCGCCACAGCTCAACGAGCAGACCGGGCAAATGTCAAAATGCGATTTCTGCGTGGATCTCCAGGCGAAGGGGGAGCAGCCCGTCTGTGTGGCAACCTGTCCACTCGAAGCGATTAAATTCGGGCCGATTGATGAACTGCGGGCGAAGTATGGTGCGGTCAGTGACGTGAAAGGCTTGCCTGATTCTTCCATCACAAAACCGAATCTGGTGATCAAAGCGCATCAGGGTGCAGAGAAAGAGGGCAAACGCCATGCATGAGTTACCGCTGCTGATTTTTACATTGTTCCTGCAGGGCTCGGTAGGCGTGACGCTCTGGCTGGTGTTCGGGGGGGCGCATGCTTCGCAGCGTAGCGCGCTTCTGCCTGCTGCCGGGGCGTTTGTGCTCGCAAGCCTCGGATTGCTCGCCTCGGCGCTGCACATGGGCTATCCGCTCAATGCTCTCAACGCGCTGCGCCATGTCTCCAGCTCCTGGCTGAGCCGTGAGATTATCTTTGCCAGCCTTTACCTGGCGGCGCTGGGTCTCGCGACGCTGCTGATGTTCGCCAAAAAGCCAGGCTGGAAGCTGCTTCTGGCGGCGGCGGGCCTTGTCGGGCTGGTGGATGTGTTCTGCATGGCGCAGATCTACATGCATGCGTCCGTGGTGACGTGGCAGCATATCAACACGCTGGTGCTGTTTATCGGCTCGGTGGGCATTATTGGTTCAGCCTGCATGGCGGTTGGGATGCGTTCCCGGGCTACTCTGCGTGCGGCGGTGGTCATTATCACGCTGCTGGTGCTTGTGCGTCTGGTGATGCAGCCCGTCTGGCTGGCCGACATCTCGGCTATGGACAACACCGTGGTGACGTTCCCTCATGCGCCGTTACAGATGCTGCAACAACTGCGCACCGTGCATCTGCTGAGCTGGTGTGTGTCTGTCGTGGGTATGCTGTGCTTTGCTGCAGGCGGGTTAAAAGCGGCGCGAGGCACAATGCTGCTGGGCAGCGCCTTGCTGATTGCGGGTGAGCTGATGCTGTGCTTCGTTTTCTTCAGTATTGGCTGATGGGCAGATTGACGTTTGGCCCGGCGATGGACGTGACGCATGCGTGCGTCCGTCGCCGTTTTCGCCATGCTTCCTGTTGTGCCTGCGCTGACGTTTGTCCCGTGCAGGCTTTTTCTTTTACGGACGCAGATATCTCGGTTGATGAGAACCGCTGTATTGAATGCGGTGACTGCCTGTTTGTTTGCCCCACTGAGGCCATCACCGGCATCACGCCGCGAAAACGCTTTTTGTGTGGCGATACGCTTGTCGGGCCTTTTACTGAACGTGCGCCGAATGTGAATGAGCTGCTGCTCTGGCATGCACAGCACCATGTTCGTTTTATCAGTATCGACGTGGAGCAGTATCCTGACTGGCTGCTGGCGATTGCCCGGCTTAATCTTGTGCTTCGTCGACGCGGTGAAGCGGCATGGGCGTTTAAACTTTTACCCGTCAACGAGGTTAATATCGCCCGCCGTGCGCTGATGCACGTTCCCCGTGAGGATGCCCGGACCTGTAGCGTCGTGCCCGGTCAGCGTGAACTGCGCAGAGCGTTTTCTGGGGTTAGTGAGGCAGAGATAGATCTCGACGCCGGAACGTGCGTATTGTGCGGCGCGTGCTGGCGGAGTTGTACGGAAAACGCGATTCGGTTTGAGAACGCTGAACTGGTCGTCGAAACTGGACGTTGTACCGGTTGCGGCGGCTGCGAAGCGGTATGCCAGCATGCGGCGATAAAAGTGACGCAAACAGAAGGAACAGCGAAAAACGTGGCCATACTGGCATATGAAGCCGTTTGCCTGACGTGCCACCGTCATTTCTGGTCATTTACGCCTGATGAAAAGCAGTGTCCGCTCTGTTTTCACCATCAACACGATATGCGAAACCCGGACTGTTGCTAATCTTCGTCTCATTTTAAAAAAATGTTATGCAGAACCATAGGCAATAGCGCTATAGCTCTTTATAATCCGCGCCACACCATACTCAGGTATGCAAAACAACAGAACATTGACAGAGGTTATCATGGCTATTGAACGTACTTTTTCCATCATCAAACCAAACGCGGTGGCAAAAAACGTTATTGGCAGCATCTTCGCTCGCTTTGAATCTGCAGGGTTCAAAATTGTTGGTACCAAAATGCTGCACCTGACCGTTGAGCAGGCGCGCGGCTTCTACGCTGAGCACGAAGGTCGCCCATTCTTTGACGGCCTGGTGGAGTTCATGACCTCCGGTCCAATCGTGGTATCCGTACTGGAAGGCGAAAACGCCGTACAGCGTCACCGCGACCTGCTGGGCGCAACCAACCCGGACAACGCGCTGGCAGGTACTCTGCGCGCTGACTACGCTGACAGCTTCACCGAGAACGGTACCCACGGTTCTGACTCTGTTGAATCTGCCGCACGCGAAATCGCTTTCTTCTTCGCAGAAGGCGAAGTGTGTCCACGTACCCGTTAATTTAACGGTTTCGTTTACACATTATTTTCGTAAATGCCGCGTCCAGACGTGGCATCCCTGCGCCAGACTTTGTACAATGCAACGCCCCGGACGAGCAGACCGCTTTCCGGGGCGTTTCTATTCAACCCTCCATGGGCCATAACGTGTAACAACGAGGCCGGTAAATATTATGTCTGAATTAGTGAATACCTCCGAAGTCGCCATTCCTGCGGTTCCCAATAAAAATGGAAAAATCAACCTGCTGGATCTGAACCGTCAGCAGATGCGCGAGTTCTTCAAAGAGATGGGCGAAAAGCCGTTTCGTGCCGATCAGGTCATGAAGTGGATGTACCATTACTGCAGCGACAATTTTGATGACATGACTGACATCAACAAGGTCCTGCGCAATAAGCTCAAAGAAGTGGCTGAAATCCGCGCCCCGGAAGTGGTGGAAGAGCAGCGCTCCGCAGATGGCACCATCAAATGGGCGATTGCGGTCGGCGATCAGCGCGTTGAAACCGTCTACATTCCGGAAGAAGACCGCGCGACGCTGTGCGTCTCCTCTCAGGTGGGCTGTGCGCTGGAGTGCAAATTCTGCTCAACCGCGCAGCAAGGCTTTAACCGTAACCTGCGTGTTTCAGAAATTATCGGCCAGGTCTGGCGTGCTGCGAAAATCGTCGGCGCGGCAAAAGTGACCGGCACTCGCCCAATCACCAACGTGGTGATGATGGGGATGGGTGAGCCGCTGCTGAACCTGACCAACGTCGTTCCGGCGATGGAAATCATGCTGGATGACTTCGGGTTTGGTCTGTCCAAGCGTCGCGTCACGCTGTCGACCTCAGGCGTTGTGCCTGCGCTGGACAAGCTCGGCGATATGATTGACGTCGCGCTGGCGATCTCCCTGCACGCGCCAAACGATGAAATTCGTGACGAAATTGTGCCGATCAACAAAAAGTACAATATCGAAACCTTCCTCGCTGCCGTACGTCGCTATCTGGAGAAATCCAACGCCAACCAGGGTCGCGTCACTATCGAGTACGTGATGCTGGACCACGTCAACGACGGTACCGAACATGCGCATCAGCTGGCTGAACTGCTGAAAGATACGCCATGTAAAATCAACCTGATCCCGTGGAACCCGTTCCCGGGCGCGCCGTATGGCCGTAGCTCGAACAGCCGTATCGACCGTTTCTCCAAGGTGCTGATGGAATATGGTTTCACCACCATCGTGCGTAAAACGCGTGGTGATGATATTGATGCCGCATGTGGACAGCTGGCTGGTGATGTTATTGACCGTACCAAGCGTACCCTGCGTAAACGCATGCAGGGCGAGACGATCGCGGTTAAAGCTGTTTGATTATTATGCACTCACGGCGCATTATCTGCGCCGTGAGACATAACCTTACTGAATAATCAGTCAGATTCGTGAAGACTGATCAATAATTACGGTGCGTTTCATCCGACTTTCGGGCAGTATGTAACGACGTAACAACAGTTTAGCCGTACGGGCAGGGCTGTACTGTCATCTCCGGGCTGACAGTCTTATACTCTGTGTTCAAGGTTAACTGACCAGAAGTTTCGCGGTGCGGGTGGCATTGTGACTCACCGGCGCCTGAACCCTTTTTTTCACGTACCAGTAGTTGTAGCGAATGAATACTGAAGCCACTCACGACCAACATGAAGCACTCTCCACTGGCGTTCGTCTTCGCAACGCCCGTGAACAACTCGGACTCAGCCAGCAAGCCGTCGCAGAACGCTTGTGCCTGAAGGTTTCCACGGTTCGCGATATTGAAGAAGATAAGGCACCCGCCGATCTGGCTTCAACGTTCTTGCGCGGTTATATCCGCTCTTACGCAAAACTGGTGCACATCCCCGAAAACGAATTACTGCCAATGATGGAGAAGCAGGCGCCGGTCCGTGCAGCAAAAGTTGCGCCGATGCAGACCTTCTCCTTGGGGAAACGTCGTAAAAAACGTGATGGCTGGCTGATGAGCTTTACCTGGCTGGTGCTGTTTGTGGTGGTCGGTCTGACCGGTGCGTGGTGGTGGCAAAACCACAAGGCGCAGCAGGAAGAGATCACCACCATGGCCGATCAATCCTCCGCCGAACTCAACCAGGCCGGAACGGATAACGCCCAGAGCGTGCCGCTGAATACCGACGGTGCAGCGACTTCCAGCGAGCCACAGACCGCAGCGCCAGATGCGACAGCGACCAATGCTGCGCAGGCTCCGGCAGCAACGGCTAACACCGCTGCGCCTCAGGCTCAGGATCAAAACGCGGTGGTTGCCCCTTCTCAGGCGAATGTTGATACTGCGGCGAACGCGCCTGCGGCTACTCAGCCTGCAGACAATACCGCAGCGTCTCTGCCAACCAGCCCGGCGGGTACGGCGACACCCGCAGCCGATCCTAACGCGCTGGTAATGAACTTCAGCGCCGACTGCTGGCTGGAAGTGACTGACGCGACAGGTAAAAAACTGTTCAGCGGCCTGCAGCGCAAAGATGGCACGTTAAACCTAACGGGCCAGGCGCCTTATAAACTTAAAATCGGCGCTCCGGCAGCGGTACAGATCCAGTATCAAGGAAAACCTGTCGACCTGAGCCGCTTTATCAGAACTAACCAGGTTGCACGTCTTACCGTTAATGCCGAACAATCAGCAGCACAGTAACAGACGGGCAACGCGGGAGATTTTTCATGCATAACCAGGCTCCGATTCAACGTAGAAAATCGAAACGGATTTACGTTGGGAATGTGCCAATCGGCGATGGGGCACCTATCGCCGTTCAGTCGATGACCAATACGCGCACCACCGATGTGGAAGCGACGGTCAATCAAATCAAAGCATTAGAACGTGTCGGCGCGGATATTGTTCGCGTCTCCGTCCCGACCATGGATGCGGCTGAGGCGTTCAAACTGATCAAACAGCAGGTCAGCGTTCCGCTGGTGGCGGATATTCACTTCGACTACCGCATCGCACTGAAAGTGGCCGAGTACGGCGTCGATTGCCTGCGTATTAACCCGGGCAACATCGGTAACGAAGAGCGTATCCGCATGGTCGTGGACTGCGCCCGCGATAAAAATATTCCTATCCGTATCGGCGTTAACGCCGGTTCCCTGGAAAAAGATCTGCAGGAAAAATACGGTGAGCCTACGCCGCAGGCGCTGCTCGAATCCGCGATGCGTCACGTCGATCATCTCGATCGCCTTAACTTCGATCAGTTCAAAGTCAGCGTAAAAGCGTCCGACGTGTTCCTGGCCGTAGAATCTTATCGCCTGCTGGCAAAGCAGATCGATCAGCCTCTGCACCTCGGGATCACCGAAGCGGGCGGCCTGCGTAGCGGCTCGGTAAAATCCGCGATCGGTCTGGGGCTGCTGCTCTCTGAAGGGATCGGTGACACCCTGCGCGTCTCGCTGGCGGCGGATCCTGTCGAAGAGATCAAGGTCGGCTTCGATATTCTGAAATCACTGCGTATTCGCGCGCGTGGGATCAACTTCATTGCCTGCCCAACCTGTTCACGTCAGGAGTTCGATGTGATCGGTACGGTGAATGCCCTGGAGCAACGTCTGGAAGACATTATCACCCCGATGGACGTCTCCATCATCGGCTGCGTGGTGAACGGTCCGGGTGAAGCCCTGGTGTCAACCCTGGGCGTGACCGGCGGTAACAAGAAAAGTGGTCTCTATGAAGATGGCGTTCGAAAAGATCGTCTGGATAATAGTGACATGATCGACCAGCTTGAAGCCCGCATCCGCGCCAAAGCCGCCATGATGGACGAGACACAGCGTATCAACGTTCAGCAGGTTGAAAAATAACGTGATGGGAAGCCGTGAGCTTCCCATGTATGATTGAACCCATTCTTTGGGTTTTTTTTGTATATAGAAAGAGAATAAACGTGGCAAAAAACATTCAAGCCATCCGCGGCATGAACGATTATCTGCCTGGCGAAACCGCCATCTGGCAGCGCATTGAAGGCACGCTGAAGCAGGTTCTCGGCAGCTACGGTTACAGCGAAATTCGTTTGCCGATTGTAGAGCAGACCCCGTTATTCAAACGCGCGATCGGTGAAGTGACCGACGTGGTTGAAAAAGAGATGTACACCTTTGAGGACCGCAACGGCGACAGCCTGACCCTGCGTCCGGAAGGGACGGCGGGCTGCGTACGCGCCGGCATCGAACATGGTCTTCTGTACAATCAGGAGCAGCGTCTGTGGTATATCGGCCCGATGTTCCGCCACGAACGTCCTCAGAAAGGGCGTTATCGCCAGTTTAATCAGCTGGGTGTGGAAGTCTTTGGCCTGCAGGGCCCGGACATCGACGCTGAACTGATTATGCTGACCGCCCGCTGGTGGCGTGCGCTCGGTATCGCCGATCACGTTTCCCTCGAGCTGAACTCTATCGGTTCTCTGGAAGCGCGTGCGAACTACCGCGATGCGCTGGTGGCGTTCCTGGAACAGCATAAAGAGAAACTGGACGAAGACTGCAAACGTCGCATGTACAGCAACCCGCTGCGCGTTCTGGATTCCAAAAACGCCGATGTTCAGGCACTGCTGAACGATGCGCCTGCGCTGGGTGATTACCTGGATGAAGAATCTCGCGAACACTTCGCGGGCCTGTGCAAGCTGCTTGAAGCGGCGGGTATCGCCTATACCGTAAACCAGCGCCTGGTGCGCGGTCTGGACTACTACAACCGTACCGTGTTTGAGTGGGTGACCACCAGCCTCGGCTCTCAGGGCACCGTGTGCGCGGGCGGTCGTTACGACGGTCTGGTTGAGCAACTTGGCGGTCGCGCTGCGCCTGCGGTTGGCTTCGCGATGGGTCTTGAGCGACTTGTTTTGCTGGTTCAGGCAGTTAATCCGGAATTTAAAGCAGATTCCGTTGTCGATATATACCTGGTGGCCTCAGGCGCGGAAACGCAGTCTGCGGCAATGCAGCTTGCCGAACGCGTGCGCGATGCGCTGCCGGGCGTTAAGCTGATGACCAACCATGGCGGCGGCAACTTCAAAAAACAGTTTGCTCGTGCCGATAAGTGGGGCGCAAGTATCGCACTGGTGCTGGGTGAGTCCGAAGTGGCCAACGGCGAAGTGGTGGTGAAAGACCTGCGCTCTGGTGAGCAGACAACGGTAACGCAGGACGGCGTTGCGGCGCACTTGCGCACTCTATTGGGCTAAGGAGAAGGACTGCGTGGAAATTTACGAGAACGAACACGATCAGGTCGACGCGATTAAACGCTTCTTTGCTGAAAACGGCAAAGCGCTGGTTGTTGGGGTTATTTTAGGTGTCGGTGCGCTGGTAGGCTGGCGTTACTGGAACAATCATCAGGCGGATTCCGCGCGCGGCGCGTCCCTGTCCTATGAAAATACCGTGAGCGCAATTCGTGCCGATCAGCCGCAAACGCTGACGGCGGCAGAAAAATTTGCGGCTGACAACAAAAACACCTACGGTGCACTGGCTGCGCTGGAAGTGGCTCAGCAGTACGTTGATAAGAACGAACTGGATAAAGCCGTTGCTCAGCTGTCTCAGGGCCTTGCTGCCGCCAGTGATGAAAATCTGAAAGCGGTGATCAATCTGCGCCTGGCACGTATTCAGGTTCAGCAGAAAAAAGCTGACGATGCGCTGAAAACGCTCGATACCATCAAAGGCGAAGGTTTTGCTGCCATCGTTGCCGATCTGCGCGGTGAAGCACTGCTGAGCAAAGGTGACAAAGCGGGCGCGCGTAAAGCGTGGCAAGCTGGCGTCGAGAGCAATGCCTCACCTGCGCTGAGCGAAATGATGCAGATGAAAATAAATAATTTGTCCGTCTGAGAGGGACCCGATGCAATTGCGTAAATTACTTCTGCCAGGACTGCTTTCTGTTACGTTATTGAGTGGTTGTTCACTGTTCAGTGGCGAAGAAGACGTTGTGAAAATGTCCCCACTGCCGACGGTTGAAAACCAGTTTACCCCATCCACCGCGTGGGATGTCTCCGTGGGCAATGGGATTGGTGATTTCTATTCCAACCTTCATCCTGCGTATGCAGACAGCGTTGTCTATGCGGCCGATCGCAAAGGTACCGTGAAAGCGGTGAACGCGGATGACGGAAAAGAAGTGTGGTCCGTTAACCTGGCGGAAAAAGACGGCTGGTTCTCCCGTAAGCCTGCACTGCTGTCTGGCGGCCTGACCGTTGCCGGTGGCCACGTCTACGTGGGCAGCGAAAAAGCGCAGGTTTATGCCCTGAACAGCAGCGACGGTTCCATTGCCTGGCAAACGACCGTGGCGGGTGAATCCCTCTCTCGTCCGGTGGTGAGCGATGGCCTGGTGCTGATTCATACCAGCAACGGCCAGCTGCAGGCGCTGAACGAAGCGGACGGCCTGGTGAAATGGACCGTTAACCTGGATATGCCTGCGCTCTCTCTGCGTGGCGAATCTGCCCCGGCTACCGCATTTGGTGCTGCCATTGTCGGCGGCGACAACGGTCGCGTAAGCGCCGTGCTGATGCAGCAGGGCCAGATGATCTGGCAGCAGCGTATCTCTCAGGCCACTGGCTCAACGGAAATTGACCGTCTGAGCGACGTGGACACAACGCCGGTCATCGTTAACGGTGTGGTTTACGCGCTGGCCTACAACGGCAACCTGACCGCGCTGGATCTGCGCAGCGGCCAGATCATGTGGAAACGTGAGCTGGGCTCGGTGAATGATTTCATCGTTGAGGGTAACCGCATCTATATGGTTGACCAGAACGACCGTCTGCTGGCCCTGAGCACCGAAGGCGGCGTGACGCTGTGGACGCAAAGCGATCTGCTGCACCGTCTGCTGACTGCGCCAGCGCTGTACAACGGTAGCCTGGTTGTCGGCGACAGCGAAGGGTATATGCACTGGATCGATCCGGATAATGGCCGCTTTGTTGCACAGCAAAAAGTCGACAGCTCTGGTTTCCTGACCGACCCGGTCGTGGCCGACGGCAAACTGCTGATTCAGGCAAAAGACGGCACGCTGTACGCGATCACGCGTTAATTACCCGGCGGTTGTAGTATACTAAACGGCTCCTGTTCACTCAGGAGCCGTTTTGACATTTTTAAAAACGCCGCGAAAGCGACGTTATTTTGAATTTTATGAGGCTTCAAACATGGTACCTGTGGTCGCGCTTGTCGGGCGCCCTAACGTTGGAAAATCCACTCTTTTTAACCGTTTAACACGCACCCGTGATGCGCTGGTTGCGGATTTCCCGGGGCTGACGCGTGACCGTAAGTACGGTCGTGCAGAGGTGGAAGGACGCGAGTTCATCTGTATTGATACCGGTGGTATTGACGGCACAGAAGACGGCGTGGAAACCCGCATGGCGGAACAGTCGCTGCTGGCGATTGAAGAAGCGGACGTGGTGCTGTTCATGGTGGACGCGCGCGCTGGCCTGATGCCGGCGGACTCCGCTATCGCAAAACACCTGCGTTCACGTGAAAAGCCAACCTTCCTGGTGGCGAACAAAACCGACGGCATCGATGCCGATCAGGCTATCGCAGATTTCTGGTCACTGGGTCTGGGTGAGATCTACCCTATCGCGGCATCGCATGGCCGTGGCGTCACCAGCCTGCTGGAAACCGTTCTGCTGCCGTGGGTTGACGAAGTGAACCCGCCGGAAGAGGTGGACGAAGACGCGGAATACTGGGCGCAGTTTGAAGACGGCGAAGCGGGCGAAGAAGAAGAGCCTGAAGACGACTTCAACCCGCAGGATCTGCCGATCAAGCTGGCCATCGTGGGCCGTCCAAACGTAGGTAAGTCTACACTTACTAACCGTATTCTGGGTGAAGAGCGCGTGGTCGTTTACGATATGCCGGGTACCACCCGCGACAGTATCTACATCCCGATGCAGCGCGATGAGCGTGAGTATGTCCTCATCGACACCGCCGGGGTGCGTAAGCGCGGGAAAATCACCGATGTGGTGGAAAAATTCTCCGTTATCAAAACCCTGCAGGCGATTGAAGATGCCAACGTCGTGCTGCTGGTTATCGACGCACGCGAAGGGATCTCCGATCAGGACCTCTCTCTGCTCGGCTTTATCCTCAATAGTGGGCGCTCACTGGTTATCGTGGTCAACAAATGGGATGGCCTGAGCAATGAAGTGCGAGAGCAGGTGAAAGAGACCCTCGACTTCCGTCTGGGCTTTATCGACTTTGCTCGCGTACACTTCATCTCTGCGCTGCACGGCAGCGGCGTGGGTAACCTGTTCGAATCCGTGCGCGAAGCGTACGACAGCTCCACCCGTCGTCAGAGCACCGCCATGCTGACCCGTATCATGAATATGGCTGCGGAAGACCATCAGCCGCCGCTGGTGCGCGGCCGTCGCGTGAAGCTGAAATACGCCCACGCCGGTGGTTATAACCCGCCAATTGTGGTGATTCACGGCAACCAGGTGAAAGACCTGCCGGATTCCTACAAGCGCTACCTGATGAACTACTTCCGTAAATCGCTGGACGTGATGGGCACGCCTATCCGTATCCAGTTCAAGGAAGGGGAAAACCCGTTCGCCAACAAGCGCAACACCCTGACGCCGAACCAGATGCGCAAGCGTAAACGTCTGATTAAGCACATTAAGAAAAGCAAATAAGCTTTGCTGAACGCACGAAAGCCCGCGACTATCGCGGGCTTTTTTTTGCCCATTCATACCGCCGGTTTTCTCTGTGTGAAGTCAATCACTATTCACTTTTAACCAAGTTTAAATCTAAGAAAGTAGACAATCGTCGAATTTTCATCTTAAAGTCCAGGGTCCGGTACTAGACAAAACTAGCGCCTGGTTATCAAATGGTTAACCAACTTTTCGCCGCATGTAAAAAATCGGCCAGATACGTAACTGGCCGGCGTACCTGCTGGTGTTTACAAGCACGACGACATACCTTTCGGGAGAATTATGCAATCCTCTGTTAATCAAAAAGAAAGCCGAACGTTCTTCGGCCATCCGTATCCGCTCAGTTCCCTGTTCTTCACCGAGATGTGGGAGCGTTTCTCGTTTTACGGCATTCGTCCGTTACTGATCCTGTTTATGGCCGCCACCGTCTATGACGGCGGGATGGGCCTGGCGCGTGAAAACGCCTCGGCGATTGTCGGTATCTTTGCCGGTACAATGTACCTGGCCGCGCTGCCGGGCGGCTGGCTGGCGGATAACTGGCTCGGCCAGCAGAGAGCCGTCTGGTACGGTTCGATCCTGATTGCGCTCGGTCACCTGTCGATTGCGCTCTCGGCCATCATGGGCAATAACCTGTTCTTTATCGGCCTGATGTTCATCGTGCTCGGCTCCGGGCTGTTTAAGACCTGTATCTCGGTAATGGTCGGTACCCTTTATAAAAAAGGCGACGCGCGCCGTGACGGCGGTTTCTCGCTGTTCTATATGGGCATCAACATGGGCTCGTTCATTGCCCCGCTGATTTCCGGCTGGCTGATCAAAACCCACGGCTGGCACTGGGGCTTTGGTATTGGCGGTATCGGGATGCTGGTGGCGCTGATTATCTTCCGCGTGTTTGCCGTTCCGGCAATGAAACGCTATGACGGCGAAGTCGGCCTCGACTCCACCTGGAACAGCCCGGTGGTGAAGCGTAACGGCGTGGGCGCCTGGCTGCTGGCGCTGGCGGCAGGCGTGGCAACGATCGTGACGCTGATTGCGCAGGGTGTGATTGTGATTAACCCGGTCGCGGTAGCCAGCGTGCTGGTCTACGTGATTGCGGCATCCGTTGCCCTCTACTTTATTTATCTGTTTGTTTTTGCAGGACTGAACCGTAAAGAGCGCGCCAGACTGCTGGTCTGCTTTATTCTGCTGATCTCCGCGGCGTTCTTCTGGTCCGCGTTCGAGCAGAAGCCAACCTCGTTCAACCTGTTTGCCAACGACTACACTAACCGCATGATCGGCGATTTCGAAATCCCGGCGGTGTGGTTCCAGTCAATCAACGCCCTGTTCATCATCCTGCTGGCACCGGTGTTCAGCTGGGCGTGGCCGAAGCTGGCGAGCATGAACATTCGTCCGAGCAGCATCACCAAGTTTGTTATCGGTATCCTGTGTGCCGCAGCGGGCTTTGGCCTGATGATGCTGGCGGCACAGAACGTGCTGAGCAGCGGTGGGGCGGGCGTATCGCCGTTCTGGCTGGTGGGCAGTATCCTGATGCTGACGCTCGGCGAGCTGTGTCTCAGCCCGATTGGCCTGGCGACCATGACGCTGCTGGCGCCGGAGAGAATGCGCGGCCAGATGATGGGGCTGTGGTTCTGTGCGAGCGCGCTGGGTAACCTGGCGGCGGGTCTGATTGGCGGCCACGTGAAGGCCGACCAGCTGGATATGCAGCCGGATCTCTTTGCGCGCTGCTCCGTCGCGCTGCTGATTTGTGCCGCGGTACTGATCGTCCTCATTGTTCCAGTACGCCGCATGCTGGAAAATGCGCAGACTAAACCGGCTGCTAACGCCTCATAAACCTCGGGCTTGCCGGGGCGGCGTTATGCCCCGGCATCGATTCCCTGAGGTGAAACTATGCAGTTAGGATTTGTCGGTCTTGGTGCGGTCGTGGAAACCGCGTATCTTCCCGCCTTACGTCGCCTTTTTGGTCACACTGTTCATTGTTTTGGATTTGATGTTCTCCCCACCAGGCAGCCTGAAGGCGTCACGTGCTGCGCTTCGCTTACGGAACTTCTCGGCGTACCGCTTGATACTCTTTTTATTACCACCGCATCGCTGCACCACCTCGAGGTGCTGGAACAGGCCATAGCCTCGGCCGTTCCGCGGATTGTGATTGAAAAACCGATCGTCGCCACGCTTCCCCAAATCGAAAAGCTCAACGCGCTGCTGGCAAACCCCGACGCTGCTTCCCGCGTGCTGGCGCTCGATCACTGGATGGCGCGCATCGAAACGGTAAACCGGTCGCAGGTTGGCAGTGTCTCTGACATCGTCAAAATCGACGGCTTTTTGCAGGAACCGAGCGGAGTTAACGCCGCAGGAGAACCCATCGCGCTTAACTTTGCTACCGGCGAGCCGGACGCGCGTATGCTTCGCCACCCGGACGGCGTAATCCTGGATATCGGTACGCACGTGCTGGCGATGCTGCGCGAAACGGTGCGTTATCTGGGCGGAAGTGATGATATGACCCTGCAGGTCGTCACGGCTAAAGACCGCCTGGGCCGCGCTATCGCAAAAGGCGACCTGTCCACGGCGGAGGGCGAGGCGCATCTTCAGGGCCGCATCAGCGGCGTGCCGGTGGATATCTGGCTGAACAAATACGCGGGACCCGCGGGCGGGCAAAAAGGATTACGGCTCTGTTTGCGCGACGGGCGCATCATCAGCCACGACCGGCGCGGCGCGGAGGATGTGCTTGAGCTGATTGAGGGTAAGGATATTGAGCGCTGGCATATCCCCGGGACACTCTACGAGCATTGTCTTGCCGGACACATTCTGGGCACCAGCAGTCTTTTTGAACGGGATCCGCACGAGGTGAGCCGCACGACGCGTCGCCGAATCGAGGAAGTTGAGCTGCTGCTGACCTTGCAGCAACAGCTGCGTGGCCCGCACTGAACGCGACGTGGTAAAATGATCGCAGACCAGAATGCTTTTAAGGAGTCACCATGACGATTACCTGCCCGGATTGCCAGGCACCGCTTGAGCCCCTGAACGGGGTGGCACACTGCGAGAGCTGTAATAAGGATATTGCGCTTGAAGCCCGCTGCCCGGAGTGCCATCAGCCACTCCAGGTCTTAAAAGCCTGCGGGGCGGTGGACTACTTCTGCCAGAACGGCCACGGTCTTATCTCTAAAAAACGCGTGGAGTTTGTTCGGACCGAAGGTTAATCACACACGCAGCCTTCGCCTTTCTTCCACAGCTCGACCAGCGACTCGGGAGCTTCCTGCTCCGGCACCAGCACGATGATATCTGCGTAGTGCGCCTGATTTTGCCCGGTCCAGATAATCTGGATGCGGAAATAGCGCTGGTCGCCGCTGCCGGGGGAAGAGACTTGTCCGGGCGGCTGGCCGCGCGGGAAGGCCTGCTCGAGGATGCTCACCAGGCGCTGGCGCTGGGCCTCATTGAGCGAGGAGAGCGCGATGGTGCGCTGGCCGCTCAGCTTGGGAATAAAAGCGACGCCGCCTTCCCGGGCCAGCTCAACCACGGCGTCATCCGTCAGTTCCGGAACCTGCATTTACAACACTCCCACCTGTTCCCAGGCTTGTTTTATGGCCGCCCCAACGTCACCGCCGGAGCGTTTTTCTCCGTGTGCTACCGTCAGTTTTGCGAAGGCCTCAAAATCCGCATCCTGCGCCAGATTGCGATCGCAAACCGTGTCGTACCAGGCATAACCCGCTTTTTCCCAGGCGTAACCGCCGATCGCCGTCGCGGCCAGATAAAATGCCCGGTTGGGGATGCCGGAGTTCAAGTGCACGCCGCCGTTATCCTCGCGCGTTTTGATGAAATCCTTCATGTGTGCAGGCTGCGGGTCTTTGCCGAGCAGCGGATCGTTGTAGGCGGTGCCCGGTTCAGACATCGAGCGCAGCCCTTTGCCGTTGATGCCTTTTGCCAGCAGCCCTTCACCAATCAGCCAGTCTGCTTTATCGGCGGTTTGCTTCAAATGGTACTGCTTCACCAGTGAGCCAAACACGTCCGACAGCGACTCGTTCAGCGCGCCGGACTGCTCAAAGTAGATAAGCCCGGCTTCGGTCTCGGTCACGCCGTGGCTCAACTCATGCGCCACGACGTCTATGGCGATGGTAAAGCGGTTAAATATTTCCCCGTCGCCGTCGCCAAATACCATCTGCTGACCGTTCCAGAAGGCGTTCTGATATTCCCGACCGTAGTGAACGGTGCCGGTTAAAATAAGCCCTTTGTTATCGAGCGAATCGCGCTGATATTCCTTCCAGAAGAAATCATGGGTAATACCCAAATACTCGTACGCTTCGTCTACCGCCACATCGCCGTTCGACGGCTGACCTTCATAACGCACCTGCGTACCAGGTAGCTCCTGGGTCTGCTTCGCGTCGTAGATATCACGCTCCAGCTGTCCGGCTTTATTCACGTGCGGCGCGGCGGGTTTGCCCGGCATATGGGCCATCAGCGTCTGGACGTGGGTTAAGGTCTGGCGGGCACAGCGCTGCTGCGGTTCGGAACCGCTTTCGATAATACGACGAAGAATATACGGGGGAATAACGCTATGAAGATGGGGCATGCTGCTCTCCTTATTAAAAAAGGGAATAGCAGCAGTATAGTAAGTAACCGGCGAAGAATTATCCGGTTTTACGCTGACGCGTCTTTTTCACCGGTTTAATTGATTTCACTTCGCTTTCTACCCAGCCGTCTGACAGACGCGTCGTCAGCACATCGCCGGTATTCACCTGTTTAGTTTGCTTCAGCACCTTGCCGTCCGTTGCCGTCGTCACGCTATAGCCGCGCGCCAGCGTGGAGAGGGGGCTGACCGCTTCAAGGTGGGTCACCGCATTGCCAAAGCGTTCCCGGGTCGTGCTCAGTCGCGCGCGGAGATTTTCCGCCAGACGGTACTCCAGCTGCTGAATCCGCGTTTGCGCACGATAAATTTTCGGCTGCGGATTCTGCTGGTTCAGACGCTGCGTCACGCGCTGCTGGCGCGACACCGCGCGCTTGATCTGGGTGTCCATCGCCACGTTCATGCGCTGGCGCAGGCGCTCCAGTACGGTCTGCTGACGCGCCAGGCGCAGCTGCGGGTGCTGCTGCTGTAGACGGTGATGAAGCTGGGTAAAGCGCCGGGTCCGGTTGGCGAGGTAGTAGTCCATCGCCATCTCCAGACGCTGCTGGCCGCTCTGGATCTGACGCAGCAGCTCCAGCTGGTTGCGGCTGACCACTTCCGCCGCCGCGGACGGCGTCGGCGCGCGGAGATCCGCGACAAAATCGGCGATCGTCACGTCCGTTTCGTGGCCGACGGCGCTCACCACGGGGATAAGGCTGGCAAAGATTGCCCGCGCCACGCGCTCGTCGTTAAAGCTCCACAAGTCTTCCAGCGAGCCGCCGCCGCGTCCGACGATTAAGACGTCGCACTCCTGACGCGCGTTCGCCAGCGCTATGGCGCGCACAATCTGCCCCGGCGCATCGTCACCCTGCACGGCGGTCGGGTAGATAATGACGGGGAGGGAAGGGTCGCGACGCTTCAGAACGTGCAAAATATCGTGCAGTGCCGCACCGGTTTTCGAGGTGATGACCCCCACGCAGTGGGCAGGCGAGGGCAGCGGCTTTTTGAACTGCTGGTCGAAAAGTCCCTCTTCCGAGAGCTTAGCCTTTAACTGTTCGTACTTCTGCTGCAGCAGACCTTCGCCCGCAGGCTGCATGCTCTCGACGATAATCTGATAATCACCGCGCGGCTCATACAGGGTGATATTGGCGCGCACCAGAACCTGCTGGCCGTGCTGTGGACGGAACGTCACGCGGCGGTTGCTGTTGCGGAACATCGCACAGCGCACCTGGGCGGTATCGTCTTTTAGCGTAAAGTACCAGTGGCCGGAGGAGGGCTGCGTGAAGTTAGAGATTTCACCGCTGATCCAGACCTGCCCCATTTCCTGCTCAAGCAGCAAACGCACCGTCTGATTAAGGCGGCTGACGGTATAAATTGAGGGGGATTGAGAGGATAACATGTGAGCGGGATCAAATTCTAAATCAGCAAGTTATTCAGTCGATAGTAACCTGCTGAGAGGCAATCGCAAGCTTTTTTATAAAAAAGTGTAGATGCAATCGGTTACGCTCTGTATAATGCCACGGCAATATTTAACCACCCAGGTCAGAGATATTGCCCATGCTACGTATCGCTAAAGAAGCACTGACGTTTGACGACGTCCTCCTCGTTCCCGCTCATTCCACCGTTCTGCCGAATACTGCCGATCTCAGCACGCAGTTGACGAAAACCATTCGCCTGAACATTCCTATGCTCTCTGCGGCAATGGACACCGTGACTGAAGCGCGCCTGGCAATTGCCCTGGCACAGGAAGGTGGCATTGGATTTATTCACAAAAACATGTCTATCGAACGTCAGGCAGAAGAAGTTCGCCGCGTGAAGAAACATGAATCCGGCATCGTGTCCGATCCACAGACCGTTCTGCCAACCACCACCCTGCACGAAGTGAAAGCCCTGACCGAGCGTAACGGCTTCGCCGGTTACCCGGTGGTGACCGAAGAGAACGAACTGGTCGGTATTATTACCGGTCGTGACGTGCGTTTCGTGACTGACCTGAACCAGCCTGTCAGCGTGTACATGACGCCAAAAGAGCGTCTGGTTACCGTTCGCGAAGGTGAAACCCGCGACGTGGTGCTGGCAAAAATGCACGAAAAACGCGTTGAAAAAGCGCTGGTTGTTGACAGCAACTTCCACCTGCGCGGCATGATCACCGTTAAAGATTTCCAGAAAGCAGAACGTAAGCCTAACGCCTGTAAAGACGAGCATGGCCGTCTGCGCGTAGGCGCTGCGGTAGGCGCAGGTGCCGGTAACGAAGAGCGCGTTGACGCGCTGGTTGCCGCGGGCGTTGACGTCCTGCTGATTGACTCCTCTCACGGCCACTCCGAAGGCGTTCTGCAGCGTATCCGTGATACCCGTGCCAAATACCCTGACCTGCAGATCATCGGCGGTAACGTAGCTACTGGCGCAGGCGCTCGTGCGCTGGCTGACGCTGGCTGCAGCGCGGTGAAAGTGGGTATCGGTCCTGGCTCTATCTGTACCACGCGTATCGTGACCGGCGTGGGCGTTCCGCAGATCACCGCGGTGTCTGACGCGGTTGAAGCGCTGGAAGGCACCGGTATTCCGGTTATTGCTGACGGCGGTATCCGCTTCTCTGGCGACATCGCGAAAGCGATCGCTGCGGGCGCAGCGGCGGTGATGGTAGGCTCCATGCTGGCCGGTACCGAAGAATCCCCGGGCGAAATCGAACTCTACCAGGGCCGTTCTTACAAATCTTACCGCGGTATGGGTTCCCTGGGCGCGATGTCCAAAGGTTCCTCTGACCGTTACTTCCAGACCGATAACGCCGCAGACAAACTGGTGCCGGAAGGTATCGAAGGTCGCGTTGCCTATAAAGGCCGTCTGAAAGAGATCATTCACCAGCAGATGGGCGGCCTGCGCTCCTGTATGGGTCTGACCGGCTGTGGTACCATTGACCTGCTGCGTACTAAAGCGGAATTCGTACGCATCAGCGGTGCGGGTATCCAGGAGAGCCACGTTCACGACGTGACGATCACCAAAGAGTCCCCGAACTACCGTCTGGGCTCCTGATTAATTTCCGCGCCCGGCTTCTGCCGGGCGCTCTGTTTTTGTTTCACTTGCCTCGGAATTAGCGTCAATGACGGAAAACATTCATAAACATCGCATTCTCATCCTGGACTTTGGTTCTCAGTACACTCAGCTGGTGGCGCGTCGCGTGCGTGAACTGGGCGTTTACTGTGAGCTGTGGGCGTGGGATGTCACGGAAGCACAGATTCGCGAATTCAATCCAAGCGGCATCATCCTGTCCGGCGGCCCGGAAAGCACCACCGAAGAAAACAGCCCGCGCGCGCCGCAGTACGTATTCGAAGCTGGCGTGCCGGTATTCGGCGTTTGCTACGGTATGCAGACCATGGCCATGCAGCTGGGCGGCCACGTAGAAGGCTCCAGCGAGCGCGAGTTCGGCTATGCGCAGGTTGAAGTGGTTAACGACAGCGCGCTGGTGCGCGGTATCGAAGACTCCCTGACCGCAGACGGCAAACCGCTGCTGGACGTGTGGATGAGCCACGGCGACAAAGTCACCGCTATCCCGTCTGACTTCGTGACCGTTGCCAGCACCGAGAGCTGCCCGTTTGCCATCATGGCGAACGAAGAAAAACGTTTCTACGGCGTGCAGTTCCACCCGGAAGTGACCCACACCCGTCAGGGTATGCGCATGCTGGAGCGCTTCGTGCGCGACATCTGCCAGTGTGAAGCCCTGTGGACCCCGGCAAAAATTATCGACGACGCCGTTGAGCGTATCCGCCAGCAGGTTGGCGATGACAAAGTGATCCTCGGCCTCTCCGGCGGCGTGGACTCCTCCGTGACCGCGATGCTGCTGCACCGCGCCATCGGCAAAAACCTGACCTGCGTCTTCGTGGACAACGGCCTGCTGCGTCTGAACGAAGCCCAGCAGGTTATGGACATGTTCGGCGACCACTTCGGTCTGAACATCGTTCACGTGGAAGGCGAGCAGCGCTTCCTGGACGCGCTGAAAGGCGAGAACGATCCGGAAGCGAAACGTAAGATCATCGGCCGCGTGTTCGTTGAAGTGTTCGACGAAGAAGCGCTGAAGCTGGACGACGTGAAGTGGCTGGCGCAGGGTACCATCTACCCTGACGTGATTGAATCTGCGGCCTCCGCAACCGGTAAAGCACACGTCATCAAATCTCACCACAACGTGGGCGGCCTGCCGAAAGAGATGAAGATGGGCCTGGTTGAACCGCTGCGCGAGCTGTTCAAAGACGAAGTGCGTAAGATCGGTCTGGAACTGGGTCTGCCGTACGACATGCTCTACCGCCACCCGTTCCCGGGTCCGGGTCTGGGCGTGCGCGTGCTGGGTGAAGTGAAGAAAGAGTACTGCGACCTGCTGCGTCGTGCGGACGCGATCTTCATCGAAGAGCTGCACAAAGCTGACCTGTACAACAAAGTAAGCCAGGCATTCACCGTGTTCCTGCCGGTTCGCTCCGTCGGCGTAATGGGCGATGGCCGTAAGTACGACTGGGTTGTTTCCCTGCGTGCGGTGGAAACCATCGACTTCATGACCGCGCACTGGGCGCACCTGCCGTATGACTTCCTGGGCCGCGTGTCTAACCGCATTATCAACGAAGTGAACGGCATTTCCCGCGTGGTGTATGACATCAGCGGTAAGCCACCGGCTACGATTGAGTGGGAATGATGTATAGCTAGTTCATAGAACATCATATCTATTCAATCTCATCTCTAACCCTCTGTAATCACAGAGGGTTTTTGTTTATATCTACTCATATCTATTCAATCTACACCACATTTTTCGACGGTACAGGTGACGGTATTACCCGAAAGGTATACTCTCATACCGACAAAAACATGGATGCATTACGGGTGAATTGTGCTTACCGATACCAAACTGAAAAACCTCAAGCCGCAGGAGAAACTGTATAAGGTTTCCGACCGTGACGGGCTGTATGTCGCCGTGCTCACGTCAGGCTCTGTCTCGTTCCGCTACGACTACCGCATTAACGGCCGCCGGGAAACCCTGGTGATTGGCCAGTACGGTCGTGACGGTATCAGCCTGGCGGAGGCACGCGAGGAACTCATTGCCGCCAAAAAGCTGCTGAAGGCAGGCCAGTCGCCAGCTGCGGCGAAGCGTGACGGTATCAGGCAGATCGCCGGTGCCGAAACATTCGCGGTATATACCGACGCCTACATGAAACACGTCACCCTGGCCGACAGCACCCGCGCCATGAAGCAGGCGGTGATTGAACGGGATATCATTCCGGCTCTCGGCAACAAGATGATGACTGAGATCACCACCAGAGTGGTGCGAGACCTGTGCGATCGTATCGTAGAGCGTGGCGGCCGGGCGACTGCGATTCAGGTCAGGGAGATAATCAGCAGCGTATACAGGTACGCCAACGACCGCGGGCACGGCCTGTTCAATCCGGCGGCCGACATTAAGCCATCATCAATTGCCATGTTTAGGGCGCGCGAAAGGACGCTGTCGCCTGAGGAGATCGGCATATTCTTCCGCGCGCTGGATGACGTCGGCGCTATGGGCACCATGAAGATGGCGCTGAAGTTGGTGCTGCTGACGTTGGTTAGAAAAAGCGAATTCACTTACGCGACATGGCAGGAGATCGATTTCAAGAACTGGACATGGACGATCCCAGCAGACCGAATGAAGGCCAGGCGCGCGCATGTGATTTACCTGCCGAAGCAGGCGCAGGATCTGCTGGTCGGCTTGCAGATGTGTGCTGGTGGCAGTGAATACCTGGTGCCCGGTCGCTACAACTTCCGCAAACCATTATCGAATGCCGCGCTGAACTCGCTGATAGACCGGACCGTGGAAACCATAAACAAAGACGGCGAGAAAATACAGGATTTCACCGTACATGACCTGCGGCGGACGGCCAGCACGTTGCTGCACGAAGCGGATTATCCGTCAGACTGGATAGAGAAGGCGCAGGCTCATGAGCAGAAGGGCGTGCGTGCGGTGTACAACAAAGCGGAGTATGCCCGTCAGCGCGCCTATATGTTGCAGCAGTGGGCGGATATGGTTGATGCCTGGATTAACGGGGAGCACACCGATCTGGTGCCGTTCTCCCCGTCTAAATTTGAGAAGTGGTTGGAAGGAAAGGATTAAGCTGCCTCCCGTCTTGCCAGGCGGGAGTTGCCATATGCCATAAGAGTATCGCGTTCAACCGTTGTAAACTCGCAATGGGTTCTCGGGTATGGCTTCCAGATGAGCAGTAAGGATCCTTTGTTATTTCCTGATACTGGTTTGCCGGTGACCGGATTAATAAATGCCAGCCTCCCGGCGGTGATGAATCGAACCTCGCTGGCGGTCTGGATTGCCTCTTTGAACCAGCCAACCGATGTGTCTGCCGGAACCAGCATGACAGTGCCGATCTGATTAGCGCTTTCGACTGCGGCCTTCTTTACGAACGGCATAATGTCGCTGTACGGCGGATTCATCCAGACGTAGCCAGGAACATTTAGGTAATCAGCCCATGGCGTTTCCAGGGTGTTCTGCTCGACAGTGATGAACTTGCGGCACAGTGCGTTATGTGGCGCCGCGGCTGCATCCAACTGGAAGCAGAACTCGGCATCTAGCGCTGAGAAGATAGCTGGTGGCGTGCGCCATAAATCACGCTGATCAGCTGGCGTATTACTTCCGGCGAAATCAGTCATGCTTCACCGCCTTCCGACTTCTCAGATTCTACAGCAAGAGACTCCAGCTTATCCATAAACATTGCGGACAGCATTGCGTACTCCGCGTCTGTGGCTGCTGGCATTGGAACAAATCGGATGCCGAACGAGGCGAGCATATTTGCAGCCTCGAGGCACTTTCTTAAATCTGCTGGTGATGCTTTGTTCATGCCGCCACCTTCTCGTTGTTCATCAGCTCAGCCAGGCGCTGAGCCTTCAATGGGTTTCTGATAACGTCGCCGTTCGGTGCTACCCATCCACGGCGAATGATGGAATAGGGCAGCGTCACACTGCCCACGGTGATCCCGTCGTGCGGGTTAGTCATAAACCACCCCGCGACATCCGATCCCGCTGTAGTCCAGATGCGGTGTGCGGTTCCCTTTGGTGATGCACTGCTGTCGGCGCACCGCGATACGGGCGCGCTCAACTTCACCAACAGCCGCATCCAGGCACTGTAGCCAGAGACGGGCTGCGATTCGGTAGTGCCCGCGGCGCTCGCGCTCGATGGCCCGGCTTTCGATCTCCATTGCTTCCGGCGTTACTGCCACCACTCTTTCAACACGGCGCTGCGACACGTAGTCTTCGTGATAGCGCTCAAGCTTCGTCTTTTTCATCTGATCCTGACCTCTAAACTGATTACCGCCGCTAGCCACATCAGGTAGGCGACCACGGCCAGACACATGTACACATCTGACCATCTTCCGATATGCTTCTTCAGCTCCGTCATGCTGCTGCACTCACTGATGCACCCTTCACTGGCCGATACTTCCGCAGCTCAACCGGTGGCTTTTTTCCCTGGAATTCGTCCGGGCTGTTCTTTCTGCGATCGTCAAGCCACTTCTCCACTTCTTCCTGGGTCCATGCCACTTTCCCATCAGTGATGTACCAGCGTTTAGGGAATTCGCCATCACGCTCCAGTCTGTCAATCGTGCTCCATGACAGTGGCACCACCTCAAGGAGTTTTTTCTTACTCAATGCACCTTTCATAAATACCTCTCTTGGTTGCAGGTGTGGCGCCGTGGCGCCACGGTGGTGATTACATAGGGACTTCGTTCAGCTCATCGCGGCGGATGGTGTACACGTCAGTGGCTTTAGCCAGTCGGTCATCATCATTGGCGAGCTTGCTGGCAACGTATTTGTATGCCTTATCGAGATCCTTCAGCGTGTTGTAGTTCATCGCTGCGTCAGTGAATGCGTACAGTATTTCTTCCGGATCGCGGTCATCACTGCCCTTTTGTTTCTCTTCCTGGTGCTGTTCAGGCTTGGAGTTGATCAGCTTGTTCATGCCTGATGCGGTGGCCGGTACTGGCGTGATATCGCGCTCAACGCGCGGCGCTGTCTCCTGCAATTCGTCAGGGGTGTACACGCCCATAATGACGTCTGGGCAATGCAGGCGTGACCAGCGTTTTGTCGCCAGGTATGCTAGCTGTTGTTTCGGATCGCTTGCCCAAAGCGTGGAGTTTCTTACCTGAGCCTGAGACAGCATTAACTCAAGCACTCGAGGCTGATCCTCTCCCTTCATGGTTGCCCATACGCGAACACCGCAGCCTTCTTCGTCTTTAAGGGTCCATCCAGGTGCGATATATGGGTTGCCGTTTTTGGATGTTTTCTCAACAAACTTTCCGATCACGCGTTCCCACGGACCGAACCACTCATAGTTGATGCGATCTTTTGTTGGGGACATGGTTGAGATAACTGCGTTTACCAACTGGGCTTCATAGCCTAGCGTTCCGCTCACAACATGAGTTTTCTGTGCCACGGCGAACGGGTTCATTCCCCACTGCGCAGCCTGCATTGCTACAGCCATGCAATCAGCTGGCTTCCCGGCGAGGTGAGCAGGTACCGCCACACGGCTTTGTGCCATAACTTCGGCGAACTTCATCAGTTGGTTCAAACCCTCAGGGCTGAAAATTGTTGCAGCAGTTCCAGCGATTGCCGTGTCTACTGGTGCATTGATGTTTGCGATGTCGTTGCTCATACGTACATATCCTGTTTGCGTGCCCACTCAGGGCGTTTAATAATTTCAAATCCACCCCATTCGCCTGACTCCCGGCACTGGTGGTAGGTATTCAGATCCAGGCGGAACAGTGTGTGCCCGGCATCTACGTCCAGCGCATCCAGTTCAAACACACGAACCGGGTAGCGCCCGCAGTCGATGGTTTCGCTCACTGCCAGGAAGAAGAATCCGTGAGGTTCTCCGGTGGTCTGCTGCGCGCCTTCGCGGTACATGGCATCCTGAACGTGGTACCGGAATTCCTCGATGTGGCGGGCGAACCTCTCCATGTCTGCAACCTTCTTCACGTCCAGCAGAACCGGATGATTCTTCAGGCGCTTATCTGGGCGAATGCGGCACAGTTCGCCAGTCTCAGGATCCGTCCAGTAATGCGATGCTTCGCAGAAACCTTCCGCTTCAAGCAGCCAGCGCGCAGCCGGGTGTGCCATCGCGCTGTCGCGCATAAGTTTCAGCTTGCGGCCCTGTTCGGCATCCATCACCGTCATGCCCATGTTCTCAACATCTTTCAGGAAGGCTTCCTGATCTGCTTTCCCCTGATTGGTTCTGAGGTTGAACTGCGGCGCCACAATAAAACGCTTATCGAATTCTTCCGGCTCCAGCAGCAGGCAGTGCAGGGCAGTACCCATATCCAGCGCCTTCAGCTTTTCGGTGTCGACCGGTGCTGCCTTCTGCCACTGCAACAGGGCCGGGCTCAACGCAACCATATCCAGTTGCGACTTACTCACGCCGTCGCCTGCGTGGTAATCCTCGTTGCTGATGTCGAAATAAATGCCTGGCTTCATGCCGCGTTCCTCGCCGTGTCAAGCTGGTCAGCCAGATCCCACTTAGCGATGATGCTGGTGAGCGCGCTCTGGAATGCAGCGAGAGTTTCTTCAAACTCCGGGCTCATCATCAGCTCTTCAAGAATCTCGGTGCGCACGCCTTTGCGCTCCAGCTCGTAGAAAGGTTTCTGCAGCTGGTGGTGCTTAATAGCATCGATCAGCTCTACCTGGCGCTCGTAGTGCAACTGGCTCAGCTGGTAGTCGCTGTCGATGCTGGTCATGATGCTTTTCAGGTTATTGATCTGCTGAATGTTCATACGCACCTCAATACTTGATAGAAACTGCAGACACCTTCCCGCTGACTATGGCGATCAGCGCTTTCTCTGCCATTTCCTGCGGAAGACCGCTTTCGATCAGGTCTGCAATAGCCTGACGGTTGATGGCGCGGCGGTGCTCTTTGTCAGCTGCGCGGCGAGCTTCTTCGTCGGCGATGCGTTTCTGTTCTGCCAGGCGCGCGGTTTCAGCCTCCTCCTGACGGCGGCGCTCAGCTGCGATAGCGTCATTCTTTTCCTGCTCCGCTTTTTCCGCAGCAGCTTTTGCTTCACGCTCTGTTCGTTCAGTTGCAGCTCGGGCTTCAGCTTCACGGCGTACAGCAGCATCAATCTCGGCCTGTGCTTTTGCTTCTGCATCACGCCTGGCCTGCTCTGCTGCTTCCCGGCGAATAGCCTCTTCTCGTTCGAGACGTGCTTTTTCTTCAGCCTCTTTGCGCAGACGTTCAAGCTCAGCTGCTTCATGCTCGCGCTTTTGTGCCACTGCCAGCGATGCTTCCAGCTGCTGAATGGTTGAGTCTTTCGCAACACCAGCCTCGGCTGTACGTTCCTGCCAGCATTCATCCAGCACCACGGATTTAGCTTCCTGAATGCGAGCCTGTATATCAGCAGATGGCAGGTAGTTACCGGCGGTGTCTGTCACGTCAGCCAGTGAACGCAAATCCACAAGACGCTGCTGCAGTGCTTCTGTGCGTGATTTTTCCGCGTCTTCCCACTCGGTGAGTGGGCGGCGTACTTCATCGCGAAGCTGATCACATTCAGTCACAAAGCGGCGCAGCTCGGCCTCAACCACTTTCGGTTGTTCCTTCAGGCGTTTCAGGTAATCACGGCCTGGCTTTTCAACGGCAGTTTTGCTGCGCGATACCTGGGCGGCCAGTGATGCGATACGGGCGCGACCTTTAGCAGTGCTCAGGTCAGGAACTTCGTTGACGCCTTCACGAATCTGTTCAAGGAACTTATCCAGACCGTTTTCAACGTAAATGCTTGGCGCCAGGTCCGGCGCGATTTCGATGATTGCCAATTCACTCACTTGCTCACCCCCATATCCATTTCAGTTTTGACTGCCATCTTGGTGACAAACGCCCAATTGATGGCCTCATGCAGAGTGCGGCACTTGGTGCTCATCAGCCCGCACGCCGTAACGCAGTACCAACCGTTGATGATTTTCCACTGCATAATTCGTTACCTCAGTGTTACCGTTGAGGTAATAATTATCCCTATGTGGTTTGAAGTCAATAGGTATGATTATAAAAAATTACCCGTGTGGTAATGATGCGGGCAATAAAAAAGCCGCTCAATGGCGGCTTAGTGTCTGAAATCTATAGTTTTACTGTTGTGATTTACCGTTCTGAACAATCACAAAATCGACGTAGCTCTCAATCTTGCTTTTCTCACTCTCAGGTAACAATGCGTAGCGGGCCCGGTCGTAATGGATAGTCGCCGGGTCGCGGGGATGGATGAGCAGCTCATAGCCGCGGCGCCCGAACGCGCTGGCAATCGCCTCCAGGGTGGAGATGGAAACACTAACCTCATTGTTCAGCATGCGCTGGATTGTCGCCTGGGCAACTCCGGACGCTTTCGACACCTTGCCCTGAGACGACAGGTCGCGGTTGTTCTGCATCCACGCTTCGAGATTATGGGCCGCCAGCTGGCCGATATCGGATGGGGTGATCTCCTCCTGGGGGATGGCAACAGCAGATAAAGAGTGGTCAACGTCCAGCCAGTTTGACGGCTTGTTGGCCGCCTTCTCAATCTTTCGCGCCACCGTTTCGCCGACAACCTTCTGCCCGCGGACCCAGCGGTTCACCAGGTTTGCCTGAGTTCCCAGTTTTTCCGCCAGACGAGTCTGCACCCCGTTAAAGTCACGGTCGATGATATCGTTAATATTCTGCCTGCGGATATCCTGAATACTTTTCATGTTCTGGTGAATCGCCTCATATATGAATTAGTTAGTGGTTCAATTAAAAGCGAATTTACCTCACAGGTAAATGCACCCGACAGGTAACAAACCTTGATTTTTATTACCTTCTGGGTGAATATTTGTTATCTGAAATTAATATCAGGCAATAGCTATGAGCGAGAACGAAAAATTCGACTTCAAAAAACACTGGTTGCAACTCACTCCTGATGAGCGAAATGCCTTTGCTGACGAGGCCGGAACGACCAGTCATTACATCCAGACGCATCTGACAGGCCGCCGGAAAATGCCCGGTAAGACATTGATGAATGGACTGTTTAAGGCATGCAAACTACGCGGCTGGGTAAGAACAAAGCCGGAACTGGCTATCTTTTTCTACGAATAAAACCTCCTTCAAACCCCCATCAGGCCGCCTTCTGGCGGTCTTTTCATATCTATTCAGCCCTCTCAGGTAATAATGATCCGAATATGGTTGATCTTTTTTCGGCCATCGCACAAAATTACCGTAATAGTAAACGTCAATGAGGTCGCGCAATGGAGATTATCACTCGTCTGGACGCTGCAAAGGCAGGTCTTAAGCGTTATTACACCGGTAAAAAGTGCAAGCACGGTCATGACAGTGAGCGCTACGTCTACAACGGTCATTGCGTTGAGTGCGCCATCAACTCCAGCCTGCGCCGCCAGGCGGAAATTAAACGGATTATGGATGAAGCTGCGAAAGGCAACGTGCCGGAGGTGATCTGATGGCCAGCAGCTGGATTAAGGTCGAGGTTATCACCCCTGATAAGCCTGAAATATTTCAGATAGCCGAGCTACTGAACATCGACCCGGATGCCGTTCTCGGGAAGCTGGTTCGAATCTGGGCATGGGCCGATCAGCAGACAATAGACGGTAACGCTGGCAGCGTTACAAAGGGAGTACTGGACAGACTCGCTTTTATTACAGGATTCGCTGATGCACTGATCACTGTTGGCTGGCTCGCATATGTCGACGAAAAGCTGGTACTGCCTAACTTTGAGCGTCACAACGGTGAATCATCGAAAAAACGGGCACTTACAAACAGAAGAGTCGCAGAACACCGGAAACGTGAAACGCAAAATGTAACGCGCACAGCGTTACAAAAAGAGTTACCAGAGGAAGAGGAAGAGGAAGAGGAAGATATAAATAAAACCCCTCTCTCTGCGCGCGAAGAAATTCAAATCCCTCCCGTTGTCATTTCAGGTATCGGAGAGCCAATCGGCAAATTCACCATGCATGAAAACTGGCAACCGTCAGATGACTTTGTCATGCGCGCCAGAATGTGGGGGCACGCACTGCCAGCTGACGGGTACAAGAAATCAGACCTGATTGAATTCATCACCTACTGGATGGCGGAAGGCAATGTGATGCAACACGTGCAGTGGGAGCAGAAGTTTGCCCGGCTGCTGATGAACAGGAGAAAAAGAGCGGCAGGAAAGCGCGGTGACAGCTCTGACGATGACGTACCACACTGGAACAGCCCTGAAGGCTGGAAGGATTTCTTATGAATAACGTATTCGCAGCAATTCAGAATCGTGATGCTGGTGCAATGGCTCGCATGATGGGACCGGATAATCACCACGATCAGCAGGACAACGTTGTAAACATGAGCGCAGAGCGTCTCGTCGATGCCCTGTTCAAACAGCTTAAGCAACTTTTCCCGGCGGCAGAGCAGACCAACCTGAAGACCGTGCAGCAGGAAACCGACGCGAAGCGCCAGTGGATCGCCGCATTTGCCGAAGGTGGGATCCGTACCCGCGAGCAGGTATCAGCAGGTATGCGCCATGCCCGCGCCAGTGAATCACCGTTCTGGCCGTCGCCCGGACAGTTCATCAAGTGGTGCAAGGACAGCAAGATGGTGCTGGGCGTGAGCATCGAGGACGTGATGGGGGAGTTCCACCGTTACGCCAAAGAGAAAAGCCTCCAGCCTGGCGGACCGGAACGGTTCCCGTGGCGCCACCCGGTCATGTACTGGATTGTGTGCGATACCCGCCGTGCGATGTATCAGCGCCAGCTGAGCGAGATTGAAGTCGAGAAGCATGCGCGCAAACTGCTGGAGGAATGGGCTGCGAAAGTGGCGGCCGGTCACCAGATTCCGGATCCGGTTCTGAGCATCCAGGCGAAGCCAGAGCCGATACAAACGCCAGCGGACACAGGGGGGAATGCTTACCACCCTCCAGGAAAAAGCTTCGGCTGCATGCCGAATGCCGCAACCCTGGGAGGACTGACATCGGCCCAGTGGCTGATGGAGGAGTACCGGCGAGGGAAAGCGGCAGGACTCATCAGGTAGCACCGGCGCGGCAGCGCATTTTTTTACGCCAGTATAATTACCTTACAGGTAACAAAAAATGCGCATAGCTATTGATTTTAACTCTAATGTGGATTTAAATTACCTAATGGGTAAATCATGAGAAAGCAGTTACAGGCTCTTGGTCGACTCAAGACAGGCCAGATGAACAAGACGGAATCTGCGTACTACCAGCACCTAGAGCAGCGCAAACATGCCGGGGAAGTGGTCTGGTACAGGTTCGAAGGTATCAAGCTGAGACTGGCTGACAACACGTTTTACACGCCTGACTTCGCAGTGATGCTTACCACCGGTGAGATGGAACTGCACGAGGTGAAAGGTTTCTGGACCGACGACGCCAGGGTGAAAACCAAAGTCGCAGCAGATCAGTATCCGTTCCGCATCATCGGCGTGACAGTGAAGCCGAAGAAAGCCGGTGGCGGATGGAATGTCGAAGTTTTCTAAATCGACGATCCTTTTTCATATCAACGTAATCAATAACTTATACGGGTAAGCGGGGGTAAAGATGAAACCGAGTTATGAAGAACTTGAAGCCAGATGCGCGGCGCTGGCTGCGGAGCTGAGTGCAGTTGAAACAATTCACAACGACGCCGTGTTCATCACAGACGAACACTATGAGCAATGCCCGCCGGAAGTGCAGAAAATGATTCGTTCACTGGCGGTGTTGCAGATTCCTGCGTACCAGGCTTTCCTGGCTGAAGTGCGAGCCGCCGCGGTAGACGAAGTTTGCCTGAAAATTAGCAACGCAATTATTAATTGCTATCAAGATGAAATGGTCGGGCTTGATGAAGCAGCAACTATCTGCGGTGAATTCGCCGCCCAGCTTCGCAAAGGAGTGCAGTCATGAGCATTCAACCAAAATACGGGAAATTATCCCCAGAGCAGCAAGCGATAGCCGATGAGCTATTCGGTGGTATGCCGATTTACAAGCCAGAGCGACCTGAGATGAATATTCCTCAAATTACTGAGACTGGCCGCCCAATGAGCAACATCGACAAAAAGGCGCGTGATATGGAACGTGAATATTTCATTCTGAGCACTGCACACACCCAGCGTGGCGACCCGTACATCACGCTGTGGGCAGCGGATGATAGCGGCTACCGGTGTCGATGCCACACAGCAGGGCGTTATGCTGAAAGCCATGTGCTATCCAACCTCGGCTACTACAACAACGGCGTTCAGACTGTGGCGGTTCCGTGCGATGTCGCCGAGCCATTGTCTCACTCGGTCGCTAAAGGCTTCTTTGACGATAACGATGGTCGCTGGCTTCGTAATAACGCAGCGACCTGGAAAGAACTGCTGAAGCATGTCATTGCCGCGCCTAAGCACGTTCCGGCACCAGAATATCGCGGAGCACCGCGCAAGGTTGAGGAATAACCCATGAGCACTATTACCAAAGAACAGGCCAAAGACCTCCGAAATGCATTCGAGTGCTGGCAGCAGGACTATGACCCGGTAGAAGACAAAGAGCAGTACGATATGTTTGAACTCGGCATGGTAGCCATGGATGCGCTGCTGGCATCGCTCGAAGTGGAGCCGGTGGCGTATGTCATTCAGGATAAAGCAGACAGAAAAGAAGGAAATCGAGGACAATTAAGCTTTAAATCAGTCGAGCAATATCATGAGAGAGATATTAACGAGCATGAGTTAACTGCAACACCGCTCTACACCGCCCCGCCAGCGCCGGTATCTGTACCTCCCCAAAAATCCTACATGGATTTCATGGAGCAGTACGCTGGCATGACATCGCAAGAGGCGATTGAGCGATCGTATGGATGGAACGCCTGCCGCGCCGCCATGCTTCAGGGTGCCGATCCTGTAACGAAGGCTTACAAGTTGCCGGAAGAAACAGGCTCATCGCTGCAGTTACGCAATCTCATCCGGCAGCGCCATGCTGAGTGGTCACAGGCCACGTTCGGCGATGTTGGCCCAGTAGGTCCGCTTAAACACCTCAGTAAAGAAGCACTGGAAGCAGCGGAGGAGCCTGAATACCTCAGCGAGTGGGCTGATATGCAGTTCCTGTTGTGGGATGCCCAGCGTCGCGCCGGTATCAGTGATGGTGAAATCACAGCAGCGATGGAAGAAAAGTTGAAGGTGAATATGGCTCGCCAGTGGCCAGAGCCCAAAGACGGTGAGCCGCGACTGCATATCAAAGCAGCACCGCAGCAGGAGGTGAAGCCGTGAGCAAATCAGAATTACTTCAAAAGTTAGCCTCGCTTGCTACAGAGTGTCACGCACTGGCCTGTGAATTGGATCTTGGCGATGAACGTACTGAGATGTTCGAGATATACAACGTGCTGAGAAGTCTTGGACGCAGCGGATATGCAAGCCAGATAAGCAAAGCTACTAACCCGCTTCTGTGGGCTGTTGACGATAACGACGATGATTGGGATGAGGATGATGATTGATGCCTAACCCATTCTACATAGTGATGTTGGCCATTCTGTGTATGGCAGTGATTTATGGTTGGCTGCCATGGTGAGCAAACTCAAACAGCGGCGCTTGCGCCGCCTTAAAGCCGACGTGGAATGGTGGCGCGAAGAGGCTGAGTATTGCCGCTCCCGCCTGATGGAGCTGGCCGGGGAAATCGACAGGCTCAAAAAGCAAGTTATACACGTGCCGATGCCGGTGGTGGTGCCAGCGGAGATCAACCAGCGCATCAACGTGAAAGGTGCGTTTGCCATGGGGATCGAACGCTATAGCGACGCGATGCTGAAACTGGCGAAGAAGGAGGATGGTGATGGTTAACGTAACCCAGGAATCGCTGGCCGCCCGCATCGCGGAACTGGAATCCGGCCCGCGCTCGCTGAAAGAGGATTTTGCGTTGCAGGCGTACCGGATGCTGTTGCCGCATATCAGCGCGGACCCGAATGAGTTCACAGAGGTCTGCGGGCCGGTATTCTATGATGCTGTTCATGCCCTGGAAGCAAATATGTACCACCTGAACATGGATGATGTTGCATTCGAAATTGATGGCGAGACGATTGCACGCAGAACAGGACCCAGAAGTCGTCACGAGCCTGAAACTTTTTACCTCAAAAGAAAATTTGTCGGGGTGAGCAATGGCTAAGACAGCAGCAGAGCGCAAAGCAGCGCAGCGCGCGCGCCAGGCTGAAGCCGGTGAACGCAAGCTGGAGCTGGTGCTCGACGAGCAGGAAATGGAAATGCTGGCGCGCAACTGCGCCGGGCGCCGACCAGGCCGTGAGCCATACGAACTGAGCGAATATATAGCGCTGCTTATCCGCCAGGATGATGCGCGGGTGCGTGGCCGCATCAAAGCTATCAGCGCCAATCGGTGCGGCAGGTGCGGTGACAAATTACCGGTTGCTGACTGCTGCCTGAAGGAGGAGGAATCCTGCTGGGCAAGACTTGGCTGGCATGAAACGAAACTTGCAGTGTGACAGGTCACGAATTGGAGAGAGGGTGGCTATCAGATCTTGGCCTAGGAAACTAAGGATTCTGATAGCCAACGGAACTCAGTAAAGCAGTTGGGATTATGCACCAATAAATCCACGTTACCAACCTATTTGTCTTCATAGCGGCAAATGTTGACTAAATCCTCACATGATTATACTGTTTAAATGTACAGTATTTTTATGTGAGGTTCTATTATGGGCTTTCCATCTCCGGCAAAAGACTACGCAGAAGCAACTCTCACCATCACCAGCCTGTGCGGCTACGACGGCAACTGCCGCACCATCGAGACGTCGGCGGGCTATGCAATCATCAACGTTTCGCACAAACCACATCCGGGTGACACCGTGCTGATTTCGTATTGCGGCCGCACGGAGTTCGCCGTTGTGCAGGGCAAGGCGCTGATCACTCCTGACGGTGAGGCGCTGGAAGGCGAGGCGCTCGACGACACGACAGTATATGGCGTGGTGACCCACTTCCTGAACCGGGTAGACAATCAGCGGCCCGACCCGATACCAGTCATGTAACATCTGCGCGGGCGTGATAGTATTACCCTCATGGTAATAAAATTACTCAGGTGGTAATGATGCCCGCAACGCCAAAAACCCACAAACGCAAATCAACGCAATATAAGCCTCTTACAGCGATGCAGGAGGCTTACTGCCAGTCCTACATTAAGTCACCTGAAAATCAGTCTCAGGCGGCGATTGACGCAGGATTTTCGCCTAATACGGCAGCCGTCAAAGCCAGCGTGATGATGCGCGACGAAAGAATCCAGAAACGAATCGCCGAGCTGATGGAGGAACGCAACAAGCGAAACCGCGTCAGCGCTGATTACGTCCTCATGCGCCTGGTGGAAATCGACCAGATGGATGTGATCGACATTCTCGACGATGAAGGCGGACTGAAGCCGATTAGTCAGTGGCCTAAGGTATGGCGCACCTCGCTCAGTGCTATGGATATCAACCGGATTCGGATGGCCGGCAAGGATGACGAAGATGATATCGAGTCTACGCTGCAGAAAATCAAATGGCCGGACAAGGTGAAGAACCTCGAGCTGATTGGTAAGCATGTCGACGTTAATGCGTTCAAAGAGCGCCTGGAGGTTTCTGGCACTGTCACCATCGCTGACCGCATGGCCGCAGCGCGCCGCCGCGTCAAAGAGCAGGCTGGTGGTGAAGAATGACAGCAGCAGCCATGTCGCCGGAAGAGCAGCTCGTCGAGGATATTGCTTCGTTCACGTATGACCCGCTGGGGTATGCGCTGTATGCGTTCCCGTGGGGTGAGGAAGGAACAGAGCTAGCACACGCCACCGGTCCGCGTAAGTGGCAGGCTGATGCATTCCGCGAGATACGGGATCACCTTCAGAACCCCGCGACGCGTCACCAGCCGCTGATGCTGGCCCGCGCATCTGGCCACGGCATCGGAAAGTCCGCTTTCATCTCGATGCTGATTAACTGGGGTATGTCTACCTGCGAGGACTGCAAGGTGGTGGTGACCGCCAACACCGACAACCAGCTGCGCACCAAGACCTGGCCGGAAATCATCAAATGGTCGAACCTGGCCATAACGAAAGAGTGGTTCACCTGCACCGCCACGGCGATGTACAGCAACGATCCGGGCCACGATAAACGCTGGCGCGCTGACGCAATCCCGTGGTCTGAGCACAACACCGAAGCGTTCGCCGGGCTGCACAACGAGCGCAAGCGCATCATTGTGGTATTCGACGAAGCGTCCAATATTGCCGATCTGGTCTGGGAGGTTGCCGAAGGTGCGCTGACGGATGAGGACACAGAAATTATCTGGGTGGCGTTCGGGAACCCGACCCGTAACACCGGGCGTTTCCGCGAGTGCTTCCGTAAATATAAACACCGCTGGAAGTGCGCGCAGATTGATTCACGCACCGTGGAAGGCACGAACAAACAGCAACTCCAGAAATGGGTGGACGACTACGGCGAGGACAGCGACTTCGTGAAGGTCCGTGTGCGGGGGATATTCCCTGATGCGTCAGAACTCCAGTTTATCCCGACCGGGCTCACTGACGAGGCTATAAAGCGCGTAGTGACCGCCGGGCAGGTGGCGCACGCACCGGTGATTATCGGCGTCGACCCGGCATATTCCGGCGTGGATGATGCGGTGATATACCTGCGCCAGGGGCTGCACAGCAAAGTGCTCTGGACCGGCAACAAGACCACCGACGATCTGATTATGGCGAAGCGCATCGCTGACTTTGAGGACCAGTACCAGGCTGACGCGGTATTCATCGACTTTGGCTACGGTACCGGGCTGAAGTCCATCGGTGACGGCTGGGGCCGGATGTGGCAGTTAATACCGTTCGGTGGCGGCTCTACCGATCCGCAGATGCTCAATAAGCGCGGCGAGATGTTCAACAGCTGCAAAACGTGGCTGAAGTTGGGCGGCGCGCTGGACGACCAGGAGACGGCGGACGACCTGTCAGCGGCAGAGTACAAAGTCAGGGTGGATGGCAAGATCGTCATTGAGCCGAAGGAAGATATCAAAGAGCGCTTGGGCCGCTCGCCGGGCAAAGGTGACGCTCTGCTGCTGACGTTTGCTTTCCCTGTCACGAAGCGCCTGCGCATCCCTGGGCAGGAGAGTCAGCAGGGGAAAGCGGTCACAGATTACGACCCGTGGAAATAACAAAGCCCGCATTAGCGGGCTTGTTCGATGAAACAAACAGACAAAATAGGTTCTGTCCGAGCTGGAGAAAAACCACTAATCTGTGGTTTTTACTGCCAGCTGGTTACACGGCGGAACCTATCTCTTGGCAATGATTTGCCTCAGCTCATCGCGGATAAATTATTTAAATTCCTTCAGTTGAAGATTGCTTCTGAGGTAGATGCTTTCCTGGGTAAAATGCCAGTCAATACCATCAGGAAGGATGAAATCCCACTGCACGTATCCCGCACCAGTAAGGTGAACACGTTGCTTTGTGAAAAGCTCTTGGTCACCATCAGCGTTAAGCGGCGCCATTGCTAACAACTCGTTTTCGTGTGAGAAGTGTTGCTCTTGCATATTCGGTTCCCGTTAATCTCATTCAGGCAGTATACACAAAGCCCGCGCATCGGCGGGCTGATTGTGACATGTCACGGCGTTATTTTGCTGGTTCTGCCAGCCAGTCATCAGCGAACAAATCACCCTGAGATGGAACCCAACCAGGCTGCATAATTCCCTGTGCGTTTTTCAGGTCGAGATGTGGCGCGATAGTGAATTCACCAGTAATTCCAGCCTTAGCATAGTCACTACCTGGTCGAGGTTCGCTGACTGTATATCCGCCTGCTTTAATGACAAACTGACCTTTGCCATTCCATCCTTCGCGATAAATTTTTGCGCCGGATTTAACTGCCTCAAGAGCTTCACCAAATTTCATTCTCATCACCTTAAAAAAATGCCCGGACGAACCGGGCGAATGATCAACGGAGTGCCTTCCTTAGCAGTTACGGGTTTACAGCGCAACGTCATCGGAATGGCGTTCTGCTGTAAAAAGGGCGGTGGTCAGAAGTGGGAGCAACTGCCACCGCCAAAGCTACACGCATTGCCTGGTACTGCCGTATCACGGTCCTAACGTGATTCTTTTGTGGTGGCTGGTGCTGAACTCCAGCTCAGTGGCGCGGTGTTTCAATATCGTAACCGCCCGTTCCATCCGCGTTCGATCAGTCCATATGCTCGCTTAGAACGTTTCGCCTGCTTATCTTTTCTCAACCGTTTGACGGTCAGCCCCGCCATTCACCACAACTGAAAAAGAGCGGTCCACCTTCACCATGCTTTGCCTGCCACCATTGGGATTGGTTACTTCAGCAGTCGAAGGGTACAGTTTTTCACGCCCGCGCTCTTTCAGTTGCATCCTCGTCTCTTCCGAGGTGTCACACCGTATCGCCACGATGGTGAGTCGTCATGTCGTGCATACCGATAACACTGACTTGCACATTCCGGTTACCCGCTCAGGGGATAAGGAAACCAAGGAACCCTGCCGGACCGCTGCGGCACATGTGCCATATACCGTACTGCTCACACCTAAAAGCGCACTCACCAGTTTTGATTTAGCGACAAGACCTCACAAACCGATATCGAAGTGCGCTTTCATGTTGTGTTACCTTAAGGGTAATAATTGCACGGCATTCTGTCAATACACTACGTAAAATAATCCGTATATGGTTAAATTGGTAATAATTTAATCGTGTGTGAGGTTATCGCTATGTGTATCGGCAGCAAGCCATCAGTGCCAGCGGCACCAGAAGTTCAGGCCGCACCTCAGGAGCAGGACGCTGCTGTGGTCAGTGCCCGCGATGACGAAGAGCGCCGCCGCCGCGCAGCAGCAGGCACCAAGTCGACAATGCTGACCGGTGCTCAGGGCGACACCTCCGCAGCCAACACCAGCGGTAAAACGCTGCTCGGTCAGTAACGGAGCGCGCAGAGATGGCGGAGACCGAAAAAGAGCGGCTGCTGAAGCAGCTCGCACAGCTGAAGAATGAGCGCACATCGTTCGAGCCACACTGGCGCGACCTGAGCGACTTTATCAATCCGCGCGGTTCCCGCTTCCTGACGTCAGACGTTAACCGTGACGATCGCCGCAACACCAGAATTGTTGACCCGACAGGCTCAATGGCTCAGCGCATTCTGTCCAGTGGCATGATGTCCGGCATCACCAGCCCGGCCCGTCCATGGTTCAAGCTGGCTACGCCTGACCCTGACATGATGGATTACGGCCCGGTTAAGATCTGGCTGGAAGTCGTACAGCGCCGCATGAACGAAGTGTTCAACAAGTCGAATTTGTACCAGTCTCTGCCCGTTATGTACGCCAGCCTGGGTACTTTCGGTACCGCCGCCATGGCTGTGCTGGAAGATGACCAGGACGTGATCCGCACAATGCCTTTCCCGATTGGCAGCTACTACCTGGCAAACAGCCAGCGCGGCAGCGTCGACACCTCATTCCGCCAGTTCTCCATGACCGTGCGCCAGCTGGTGCAGGAATTCGGCCTGGACAACGTGAGCACGTCAGTCAGGAGCATGTGGGATAACGGCACGTATGAGACGTGGATAGAGGTTAACCACTGCATCACGCCAAACATCAACCGCGACAGCGGCAAGATGGACAGCAAGAACAAACCGTATCGCTCTGTCTATTTCGAGACAGGCGGCGACGCCGACAAATTGCTGCGTGAATCTGGTTTCGATGAATTCCCAATTCTGGCGCCGCGCTGGGAAGTTAATGGTGAAGACGTTTATGCGTCCTCGTGCCCTGGCATGCTGGCACTCGGTCAGGTTAAAGCACTGCAGGTTGAGCAGAAACGTAAGGCTCAGCTCATCGACAAAGCCACTAACCCGCCAATGGTTGCGCCGTCGTCGCTGAAGAATCAGCGCGTTTCCCTGCTGCCAGGTGATGTGACTTATATCGACGTGGTGAGTGGCCAGGACGGTTTCAAGCCTGCTTATCTGGTCAACCCGAATACCGCCGACCTGCTGGCTGACATTCAGGACACCCGCCAGACCATCAACAGCGCCTACTTTGTAGACCTTTTCATGATGCTGCAGAACATCAACACCCGCTCAATGCCGGTGGAAGCGGTGATCGAGATGAAGGAAGAGAAGCTGCTGATGCTCGGCCCGGTGTTGGAGCGTCTGAACGACGAAGCGCTTAACCCGCTTATTGATCGCGTGTTCTCCATCATGGCGCGCAAGAACATGCTCTCTCAGCCTCCGGACGTTATGCAGGGCATGCCGCTGCGCATCGAGTACATCTCCGTTATGGCGCAGGCGCAGAAATCTATCGGGCTCACCAGCTTGTCGCAGACCGTTGGATTCATCGGACAGCTCGCACAGTTCAAACCTGAAGCGCTCGACAAGCTCGACGTGGATCAGGCTATCGACGCGTTCTCTGAAATGTCAGGCGTATCGCCAACCGTCATCGTTCCGCAGGAGCAGGTGCAGGGAATTCGTGAAGAGCGCGCCAAACAGGTTCAGCAGGCACAGGCCATGCAGATGGGTATGGCAGCGGCGCAGGGTGCCAAGACGCTCAGCGAGACGCAGACCACTGACCCAAGCGCGCTTACCGCTCTCACTAACGCAGCAGGAGCGGCGCAGCAATGACGTATATCGACGATGAAGAACGCAAAGCGGAACTGGAAGCTAAGCAGGAGTTGCTGGCTCAGCGCGACATCGACGACATCCAGTTTGTTATGGGTAGTGAGCATGGTCGCCGGGTCATATGGTCGCTGCTGGAGAAAGGCCAGGTATTCGGCACCTGCTTCAAAGTAGACCCGTACATCACCGCATTCAACGAAGGGCAGCGCAACCTGGCGCTGGTGTTACTGCAACGCGTCATGACGCACTGCCCCGATCAGTATCTGAAGATGGCCGCAGAGGCCAGTGAACAGGAGTAACCATGAATTTATTTGAACGTTTGCTGCATCGCCGTCTTTGCAATGAGCAACCAGCTGATGGTGGCGCTGCACCGGCGCCGTCTGAGCCAGCAGCACCTTCCGCCGAAGCTCCAGCACCTGCAGGCGAACCGGCGAAACAAGAAGGCGAACAGCCCCAGGCTGGCAAGCCTAAGGACGACAAACCCGCTGATGGTGAAAAGCCAGCAGACAAGCCTGCTGAAGAAAAAGACCAGAAGCAGGAAGGCGCGCCGGAGAAATACGAATTTACAGCTGGTGAAGGCGTTGAGCTGGACACCGAAGCGCTGAAGGACTTTGAGCCGGTTGCCCGCGATCTGAACCTGACCAATGAGCAGGCGCAGAAGTTGGTGGACGCGTACCCGAAAATTCTGGCCGGTGTTCAGCAGCGTCAGGCAGAAGCCTGGCAGGCACAAACAGAACAGTGGGCCGCTGACGTGAAGGCTGACAAAGAGATCGGCGGCGACAAGCTGACCGCAAACCTCAGCGCAGCGCAGCGCGCTCTGGACCAGTTCGGCACGCCTGAGCTCAAAGAATACCTGAACACTACCGGTCTTGGTAACCACCCTGATCTGGTTAAGACGTTCGTGAAAATCGGTAAAGCCATGTCTGAAGACGGCATGGTCGATGGCAGTAATCAAGGCCAGCGTAGTGCGGCCGAAGTGCTCTATGGCAAATAAGAGAGGATATAACCATGGCTGTTAAAGGCTTAACTGCGCTGACGCTGGCAGACTGGGGTAAGCGCATCGACCCAAACGGGAAAATCGATAAAATTATCGAGCTTCTCGGTCAAACCAACCCGATCCTGCAGGACATGCTGATCGTTGAAGGCAACCTGCCAACCGGTCACCGCACCACCATTCGCTCAGGATTGCCGCAGGCCACCTGGCGACTGCTGAACTATGGTGTGCAGCCAAGCAAATCAACCACCGTCCAGGTGACCGACTCAGTCGGCATGCTGGAAACCTATGCCGAAGTCGATAAGTCTCTGGCCGATCTGAATGGCAACACCGCTGAATTCCGCCTGTCTGAAGACCGTGCGTTCATCGAAGGCATGAACCAGCAGATGGCGCAGACGCTGTTCTATGGTGACACCAGCGTGAACCCACAACAGTTCATGGGGCTGTCCTCCCGTTACTCCAGCAAGTCTGCTGGCAACGGCCAGAACATTATCGACGCTGGCGGTACCGGTACCGATAACACCTCCATCTGGCTTGTGGTATGGGGTGAAAACACCGTGCATGGCATCTTCCCTAAAGGTCAGAAGGCTGGCCTGCAGATGGAAGATAAAGGCCAGGAAACCCTGTTTGATGCCAATGGCTGGCGTTATGAAGGCTACCGCACCCACTACAAGTGGGATAACGGACTTTCCCTGCGCGACTGGCGTTACGTTGTCCGCATCGCCAACATCGATGTGAGCGATCTGTCGGTTCCTGGTTCTGCAGCAAACATCGTCAGTCTGATGGTGAAAGCGCTGCACCGCATCCCTAACCGTGGCATGGGTAAGCCGGTGTTCTACATGAACCGAACCGTTGGTCAGGCACTTGACCTCCAGTCTCTTGATAAAGCCTCTCTGGCTCTGTCCGTAAAAGAAACTGAAGGCGAATTCTGGACCACGTTCCGTGGCATCCCAATCCGTGAAACCGATGCGATTCTGGAAACAGAAGCGCGCGTTGTTTAACGCCTGTCATTAACTGATGGGCCTTAACCGGCCCATAAATGGAGAAAGAAAATGATCACCGACAAACTGTTGATGTTCTCCGAAGCGCAGGCGGTTACTGCTGGCGGCGCTTCAACTGACGTTATCGACCTCGGTCCTATCGACGGTACCCGCCGCGATATCGGCGTTGGCCAACCACTGGAGTTCTGGGCAAACGTGAACACCACTGCAACCGCAGCTGGTGCCGCTACCCTGAACGTACAGCTGCAGACCAGCCCGGATAACTCAACCTGGACCACGCTGTACGACAGCGGCACGCTGGCACTGGCGGCGTTGACTGCTGGTAAGCGTCTGTTCTCCGCCAAGGTTCCGGCCGGTGTCCAGCGCTATCTGCGCGTCAACTACGTGGTCGGTACCGGCCCGCTGACCGCTGGTGCGTTCACCTCGGGTATTAACCTGGATGTTGACAACAACACTCCATACTACCCAATCCGCTCCAAAGTGACAGGCTAAGGTGGCTGCGATGGAAAAAGCAAAATACCGCGTCCTGCGCTTATCACATATTCATAACAACCTCTGGCCTGAAGGCTCAGAAATTGAATATGACGGTGAGCCAGGATCGGCGCTGGAGCCGATCAACGCAGCGGCGAAGGCGGCAAAGAAAAAGGCAGACCAGAAGCGTGGAATCGTGCCCGTTGATTCTCAACCTGAGCCAAAGGTTGAAGATGATAGCGCTGAAGAGACCGGCAGTAACGATGCCAATACCTTCAGTGAAGATGAAGCCTCGTTACGTCAGCAGTACGAAGAACTTTTCAACAAGAAGCCTGGCAACATGAATGTTGAAACGATCAAAGAGCGTATTGCTGAAGAACGGCAGAAACTGGGCGTCTGAGCCTCGCTAATCAAACAGGGGGCTTCGGCCCCCTTCTTGCAGGAGTCCGTTATGGAACTGGTAAATCTCAAAACCGGCACCGATACCTATCAGGACGAGGAAGGGAATACTCAGACTCGCGATGATTATCCCTGGGGCCTGTGCATTAGCCTGGACAATGACACGCTGAACAGACTCGGTATTACCACTCTGCCAGTTGGTGGAATGGTGATGATTACTGCAAAAGCGCTCGTTAAATCAACTTCTGAACGCCAGGATGAAAACGAAGTGTGCCGCCGTGCTGAATTGCAGATCACCGATATGGCTATAGCGCCTGATTCCAGCGAGCCGCCAAAGACGGCAGCACAAACTCTCTATGGTGGGGAGGATGATTAATGGCCTCCGTTATCGAGATCTGCAACCGCGCGCTGAGCAATATCGGCAACAGCCGCAGCATTAATAGCCTGACCGAGGCCAGCAAAGAGGCCGGGCAATGCTCCCTGCATTTCGATGCATGCCGCGATGCTGCGCTGGCGGACTTCGACTGGAACTTTGCCACCAAACGCCTGGCGCTGGCCGATACCAATAATCCGCCGCCGGACTGGGCTTATTCCTACCAGTATCCGACTGACTGCCTGCGCATCACCGAAATTATGGTGCCCGGTATCCGTAATCCGACGGCTGCCATGCGCATCAACTATGAGGTTGGGGCTGATTCCGACGGCACCGGAAAGCTGATCTACACAGATCAGCCTCAGGCATGGCTGAAGTACATCGCGCGCGTCACCGACGTGAACATGTTCGATGCAATCTTCATGGAAGCGCTGTCCTGGCGCCTGGCGGCCGCCATCAACATGCCGCTTACCGGCAGCGCAGATCTCGGTAACAACGCACTGACTATGTACCGCAGCGTCATCCTGAGTGCTGGCTCGCACAGCCAGAACGAATCTCAGGAGCCGCAGCCGCCAGTCGATGAGTTTACCGCAGCGAGGTTGTCATAATGGCTTTCAGTTGGATCCAGCCGAGCTTTGCCGGCGGTGAGATTGGCCCGTCGCTGTACGGGCGCATTGATATGTCGAAGTATCAGGTGGCGCTGCGCAAGTGCGATAACTTCATAGTCCGCCAGTATGGCGGCGTGGAGAATCGCCCTGGAACGCGCTTCGTCGGAGAGGCAAAATATTCGAACAAAAAATGTCGCCTTATTCCGTTCCAGTTCTCGACCGTTCAGACCTATGCGCTGGAGTTCGGAGACGGCTACATGCGCGTTATCAAAGACGGTGCGTATGTGCTTAACAGCAGCAATGTAATTTACGAACTGGCGATGCCATATGCAGAAGCCGACCTGTTCCGCATCAAATTCACGCAGAGCGCAGATGTGCTTACGCTGGTGCACCCGGCATACCCACCGAAAGAGCTGCGACGCTACGCGCACGACAACTGGCAAATCGTCGATGTCACCACCAAAAACGGACCGTTCGAAGACATCAACGTTGATCAGTCAATCAAGGTGTACGCCAGCGCCAGCACCGGCACAATTACTCTGACAGCCAGCTCTGCCATCTTTGGTGCTGAGCAGGTAGGCAAACTATTTTACCTTGAGCAGCCTGCGGTTGATTCTGTTCAAGTATGGGAGACCAGTAAGAGCACTGCTATCAATGATGTACGCCGTGCTGACAGCAATTACTACCGGGCAAATACAGGCGGCACCACTGGCACGCTTCGCCCGTCTCACACCGAAGGTATGTCGTGGGATGGGTGGGGTGGAAGTACAGGAATTCAGTGGGAATATCTGCACAGCGGTTTTGGCATCGTACGCATCACAGCAGTGGCAAGTGATGGACTGAGCGCCACCGCAACGGTGATCAGTTATATCCCGTCTCAGGTAGTCGGATCCGCCAATGGAAGCTACAAGTGGGCGCGCTATGCATGGAATAGCGTAAACGGCTACCCAAGCACTGTTGTCTATTACCAGCAGCGACTGTATTTCGCAGCATCTACCGCGTACCCGCAAACCATATGGGCGAGCCGTACCGGTGACTATAAAGATTTCGGCAAGAGCAACCCTATCCAGGATGACGATCGCATCATCTACACATACGCCGGTCGCCAGGTAAATGAGATCCGCCATCTTATCGACGTCGGAAATTTGGTCGCGCTGACATCAGGCGGTGAGTATACGATATCCGGAGACCAGAATAAGGTGCTGACGCCTTCGGCATTCTCGTTCAGCTCTCAGGGGAATAACGGCTCCAGCAATGTGCCTCCGATCGCGGTGGCAAACATCGCGCTGTTCATCCAGGAGAAGGGGAGCGTGGTCCGTGATCTTGCCTACTCATTCGACGTGGACGGGTATCAGGGAACTGACCTGACCATACTGGCAAACCACCTTTTCCAGAAGCGTAGCATTGTCGACTGGTCATTCTGCATCGTGCCGTACAGCAGCGCGTTCTGCATCCGCGACGACGGCAAACTGCTGGTATTGACCTATCTGCGCGATCAGCAGGTTTTCGCCTGGGCACCACAGTCCAGCACCGGGAAGTACGAAAGCACCTGCTCTATCAGCGAAGGCAGCGAGGACGCTGTTTACTTCGTGGTAAACCGTACCATCAACGGACAGACGAAACGTTACATTGAGCGCCTGTCAAGCCGACTGTTTACCAGTGACGAAGATGCTTTCTTTGTCGATTGCGGCCTGAGCTATGACGGACGAAACGCATCTACCAGGACGATGACCATCAGCGGCGGCACCGGAGACTGGAGTTACCAGGTCGACTACCCGGTAACGATTACTGGCGGGGCTTATTTCGTCAACACGGACGTCGGTGCACAGATCCAGTTCCCGTACTCAGAATCGGATCCTGACACTGGCTCGGTGGTGGCGAAAGAGTTACGCGGCGATATTGTTTCGGTAACCAGCAGCACGGCGGTGGTTGTGCGCTTTAACCGTAATGTACCAGCGGTGCTGCGGAATGCGGCCACGACAAACTGGCAAATGGCGCGTCAGACTTTCAGCGGCCTGTCACACCTTGAAGGCCAGACAGTAAATATCCTCTCCGACGCCAGCGTAGAGCCACAGAAAACCGTCTCGGGTGGTGCCGTCACGCTGGAATCACCTGGCGCGGTGGTGCATATCGGGCTGCCGATTACGGCTGAATTCGAAACGCTGGACATCAACATCAACGGGCAGGAAACGCTGCTGGATAAAAAGCAGTTAATCCCGACTGTAACGATGGTCGTCAACGCCAGCCGAGGTATATGGGCAACGACGCCTGGCGGAGAATGGTACGAATATCCGCAGCGAGAGTTCGAGTTTTACGATGACCCGGTTGATGACGCCACCGGCAAGGTTGAGGTGAAGCTTGACAGCAACTGGGATAAAAACGGGCGCGTTAAGGTGCGTCAACTCGACCCTCTGCCGCTTTCCGTTCTGGCAGTAATCCCGCGCCTTACCGTAGGGGGATTCTGATGCTTAACGCGCAAATCGTACCTGCCACTGCAGATCACATCGAAGCCATGTTGCCACATGTCAGACAGGCAGACGTTGAAGAGTTCCTGGCGACAAACGGCTGGAGCCCGCGCCGCGTTCTTGAAACCGGGCTTCGCACGTCAACATTTTGCTGTGCCGGGCTGGTCAACGGTGAGGTAGTCACCATCTTTGGCGTGGCACCAGCATCCATGATCGGCGGCAGCGGCATTCCCTGGCTGGTAGGCACTGACGCGCTGGAGAAATACCAGCGCACTTTCCTGCGCCGGTGCGGGAAAGTGGTCAATGCAATGCTGTCCGTTTACCCGTATCTTGAAAATTACGTTGATGCCCGCAACCACGTCGCGCGCGTATGGCTGCACTGGCTTGGTTTCACCATCGAAGATCCTAAGCCTTATGGCATCAACAATCTCCCGTTCCACCGTTTCCACATGGAGAGAAAATAATGTGTAGCCCAGCCATTGCACTGGTCGCAGTCACGGTAGCATCTGCTGCTGCCAGCGCGTACAGCCAGAACCAGCAGGCAAAATATACGTCTGCTGTAGCTGAGAAGAACGCAGATATTGCTGAAGCTCAGGCGCAGGACTCCATCAACCGAGGCAATGCTCAGGCGGATGAGATTCGCCGCCGCAACAGGCAGGCTGCCGGCACCCAGGCTGCCACGATGGGCGCAACAGGCGCAGAACTCTCCACTGGTAACGCTCTGGATATCTTCGGCGATACAGCTCAATTCGGCGCGCTTGATGCTCTGACTACCGTTAATAACGCCCAGCGCGAGGCGTATGGCTATCAGGTGCAGGGCAGTAATTTCCAGTCTCAGGCTGATGCGACTCGCAGCGCTAACAGCGCGGCGCTAACCCAGACGCTGCTGACAACACCGTTAAAAGCATATGGCGCGTATCAGATGGGCGGCGGCACATGGTCGCCTTTCACCCAGAAAGCAGCTCCTATCAGCGCTGCTGTCGGCACGCCAACCGGCCGATAAGGAGATATCATGCCAACAGTACCAACTGTAAACGGTCGTCAGGTAGAGAGCAGGGGATTCCAGTCGCCTGGTCTTCAGGCATTCGACACGCCTCAAACCGCTGATGTTCTTGGGCAAGTTGCTGAGCAATATGCTGGTGCATTCGCCCAGGCCAAGCAGCGGGCAAACGTGGCTCTTTCACAGGAGGCCAGCTTAAAGCTCAGTCAGGCCGAAGAGGATTTAAAGACCCAGCTTTACAGCCTGAAGGGCCAAAACGCCATCGGTAAGGGTCAGGAGTTTACGCAGCAATATGATGAGCAGATCCAATCCCTGGCCTCGTCGCTACCTGATGACGCATCGCGCCAGATGTTCATGCAGCAGGCGCAGCAGCAGCGCATCCAGTTTCAGGGAAACGTTGGCCGCTACGAGCAGGGGCAGGTCAGCGAGTTTGAAGGCAATCAATACGATGCCACCAGACAGTTGCAAATCCAGAAAGAGGCTGATGCGTGGAATAATCCCCAGGAAGCTATTCTCGCAAAGAATATTCGCACAGTAGCAACAGCGAGATTCGGTGCCTCAAGGGGTTGGTCGCAGGAGCAGATTCTGGCTGCCATTGAAAAAGATAACCTTGCCGCCACTGAGATGAGAGCTAAAAACTATGCAGTTGATAACCCGCTTGGGTGGATGAACGGTGAGTTTTCAGCAGATGATACTGGTGGTCTGGATATGCGATCTGTAGGTATCGTCGAGTCAGGTGGTAAGCATCTTAATTCAGACGGGTCAATTGTCACTTCTTCAGCTGGTGCTCAGGGCCGTTTCCAGTTAATGCCTGAAACAGGCAAAGAACTGGCCGCACGGCGTGGGCTGAAGTACAACCCGGCAGACGAGCAGCAACACACCATGCTGGCCTCGGATTACGCGCAGGAACTGTCAAACAAGTATGGCTCTGAATTACTGGCTGGAGCAGCATATAACTGGGGGCAGGGCAATGTTGACAAACTTATTGAGAAGATCGGTGATCCAAGAAAAGGAGAGATATCCCAAGCCGACTTCATAAAAAAACTACCATCTGAAACGCAGGGTTGGATTTCACGATACCGTAAAAATAAAACCGGTATGGATCCAGTTACCGTTAATCAAATTGATAATCTTGCAAACGCTCAGATTGAGAAGCAGAGAAAACTGGTACTTAATGAGCTCGAACCGCTGCTCAACAATACAATGGCTCAACTCAATAATGGCGAAGTCCCTGATGCCGTTCCTTCTATCCCGGCGATTATGTTTGGCTACGGTGAGCAAGGGAAAAAAATGGTATCGAAGCTCGATATCGCTATGGACAATGCAAAAACTTTCCAGGCAATTCAGTACCTTTCTCCTGAACAGCAGCAGCAGGAATTAATCAAAAAGAAACCAGAGGTAAATGACCCTGAATATGCGCTCAAACTCGATGCGTATGGTAAGCTCGGCGCGCTGGTGCAGAAAAGTAATGAAGCGATACAGGCGCAGCGTGATGCCCGTCGTTTTAACGAAGCGCTGTCTATGGGCGAGAAACTCGACCCCACCAATAAATCCATGCAAAAAGCCGCCGACGCCACGCCAACGGCGCAAAACTTCCGGATTAACGACGCCACCACCCATGACGGGATTGTGCAGCAGGTGGCCCAGACCGGGATCATTCCTTCGCAGGTAACCACCCAGTTATCGGCGATATCCCGCGCGCACAGTCCTGAGGCGGTCCGTCAGGGGGCTGAGTTATTTAATCGCCTCTATGACACGGATCCCGCGTCTGTTGGCGACATGCCAAAGGATATGCAGGGATTTTATCTCACCGTTAAACAGCTTACCGATTCTGGCATGGCGTCCGAAACCGCTATCGAACAGGCGCAGAATCTGACCTACAACCAGACCGATGCACTCAAAGCGCAACTGGCCTCAACCCAGAGCACCAAGGAGTACAAAAAAGACCGCAGCGAGGCGATGGGTTCCGCAGTGAGCAGTATGTCAGGCTTCTTTAGCTGGGGAAATCCATCAGCCGACGACCAGACTCCGGAGGCCGCACGTTTCCGCAACGATTATCAGTCGCTGTACGACATCAATTACCGCACCACCGGCGGTAATGCGGATGCGGCCAAAAAAATGACCAACCAGCAGATCGCCCGCACATGGAGTATCAGCGAGGTTAACGGCAACGCCAAACTTATGAAATATGCGCCAGAGGCACTCTATAACTACGGTCCGTCAGGCTGGCAAGCGGCACAGTGGAAAGAAGAAAAAGAGAAACTGATGTATGGCGACCGTAATGACGATATCACAACAATCCCGACACAGCTCGGGATCACCTCCGGTAACGCAGTGCCTGTTACCAGTAAAACGCCGGAATCGCGTATTGGCGGCGATCTGGAAATTACACCTGATGTGCTGACGGCCCGCAATGGCGATTACGCCATTATGGTGCGAACAAAAGATAAGGATGGTATTGAGGCGGTACAGCCGTTCTACGATTCTTACGGCAGGCCAATGCGGTGGAAACCCTCTTTGGATGAATGGGAACCATATAAAAAATCTATACAGGAAAGAGAGCAAAAAGATCAGGAAGAAATCATCAAGGGTCAGGAAATTCGCGGCTTTAAAGATAAACACCGTGCAATTGATGAACAGTATCGCAGGTTCCACGATGATCGTGTTAATCGCTTCAAAAACTATTTCTCATGGAGTAATGAATAATGCCTGTGTATTCCTCGCCAGAAGAACTGAGCAACGGATTTACTCCTGCTGGCAATGTTCTGCCAGAGACGACTGGGTTTGATGTACCTTTGCCTGAAGGAACCAACCCGGAGCCGCAGCAACCAGAGCCATCGGTATGGGGCGCCGCCTTCCGTCAGAATAACCTTCTGGCCGAGATGTTCCGCCCGGCCAAGCAGTTTGAGTCGGTAGACGGGTATAACCCTTATGCTGATAAAACCGAGCTGCACGGGTACGAACAATGGGGATCTGCTTTTGCTGATTCCCGTTCACCGGAAGAAACTGCCTGGCTTAAACAGCAGATTGACGACGAAAACGAGGACCGTCGGGTACTTTCAGAGGCGGGCGGGGAGGGCGTTCTCGCCAGTATTGCCGCCGGGGTTGTCGATCCAGTCACCGTCGCGTCGATGTTCATTCCTGGTGCTCAGGTCGGAACAGTGGCCCGTATAGCGTCACAGGCTGCGATTGGCGCAGCTGCAACAGCAGCGAGCGAGGTTGCGCTGAATAACCAGCAGATTACCCGCACGTGGGGGGAAAGTGCTTCCCACGTCGCAGCCGGTGCGTTGATGAGCGGCGTATTTGCAGCCGCCGGTGCTGCGCTATCGCCATCAGTTCGTACAGCGGCCACGCGTGAGGTGGCTGACGCGCTCGATAATATGAGTATCACGTCTGCGACGGACACGGCTGCTGCCTCGCTTCCCGAAGGGGGCAGCGTCGGCGCGGCGCGAATCAACGAAGCCACGCTCGAAGATCTCACTCCGGCAGCTGGCGGCCCGGTTGGTAAACTGGCGCGTAAGGCGGGTAGCTATCTGACACCATTCACCCGCCTGATGGAGTCACCGTCAAAGACATCCCGCCGTACGGCTCTTGAGCTGGCAGAGAATAATTACACACTTCAGGGCAATGCCCGCGGCATTGAGACACCAATTGCGGCGGAAACCCGTGTTCGCGGGTGGCGTCGTGAAGAGGCGGCCGTCGTGGTGACGAACAAACAGGCCTACAGCCAGTATAAAGCCGCCGGGGGCGACCTGAGTTTTTCACAGTTCCGTGAGGAGGTAGGTAACGCCATGCGCAGCGGTGATGTGCATGCTAATCCGGTGGTGCAGGAAGCGGCGCAGGCAATGCGCACGGTAGTTAATCGGGTGAAAGTGGCGCAGCAAAAGCTTGGCCTGCTGCCCCCTGACGAGGAACTGAAAGCCATCGGCCAGGAGAGTTATTTCCCGCGCGTGTACAAAGTCGGCAAAATTGTTAACGAGCGCGATAAATTTCGCGACATGCTGGTCGACTGGTGGTCGCGCGGCGAGAAAACAATGTCCCGCGAAGAGGCGGAAATTACTGCTGATGCCACGATCAATAAAATCGTCGGGGCAAAAATCCCGCAGGATTTCGCAAACGTCTTTATGGTAAAAGCGGCCGGCAGTACCCGGTCGCGTACGCTCAGCGTTCCAGATCGCCTGATGAAAGATTATCTGGAGAGTGACGCCAACTATGTGTTACAGCGACACATTCGCGAGGCATCGGCAGAGGTTGAGCTTACCCGTGCATTCGGTAACAAATCCCTGGAAAAGCAGCTCAAGGATATTCAGGACGAATACGATGCGCTAATGCGCCAGAATCCCAAAGACCAGGCAAAACTGGCGAAAGCCCGCGATAACGATATCCGGGATATCACAGCGCTACGAGACCGCCTGGCTGGCACCTATGGCATGCCTGACGATCCATCATCATTTTTTGTGCGCGCTGGTGCGTTTCTACGCAGTGCTAACTTTGTCACCAAGCTGGGCGGTATGACCGTTTCCGCTATTCCTGATCTTGCGCGCGGTGTGATGGTTAACGGGTTTGGCAATACCATGCGTGGTTACTCTTCGCTGATCACCCGATCACCTGCATTCAAGGCCAGCCGGGCCGAACAGTTAAAAATGGCCGTCGGGCTGGAAACCATCCTCCACACCCGCGCACGCACGATGGGTGACCTTGTGGACAGTTCCGCCCGGACAACGGCAGTGGAAGCGGGTATGGAGCGTGTTACCGATGCGTTCGGCAAGCTCACGCTGATGGGTCACTTCGATGACATGAACAAATCGGTAAACGGTATGATCACGTCCGACGGTATTCTTTCCGGCGCATTCACCGGCCGCCGCCTGGCTAAGCTCGGCATTAACGACAATATGGCCGCGCGTATCCGCAGCGAGTTCGAAAAGCACGGTGAGGTGATCAACGGCTGGCATATCGGCAATTTTGAAAAATGGGACGATCAGCACGTTGCAGGCGTTTTCCAGTCTGCGGTGCTCAAAGACGTTAACAATACCGTTATCACCCCGGGGATTGGCGATACACCGCTGTGGGCCAGTACGCCGCTGGGTAAAACCATATTCCAGTTTAAATCGTTCGCGACCGCTTCCTATAATCGTGCCACGTTGGGCGGACTACAGGAGGGAACCGGTCAGTTTTATTACGGCACCGCATTCCAGATTGCTTTGGGCGCACTGACGTACGCGCTTAAACAGTCTGCAAATGGCAAAGAGGTAGACTGGTCGCCGCAGAAACTTGCTATTGAGGGGATTGACCGATCCGGTATCCTTGGTCCTCTGATGGAATACAATAATATGGCTGAGAAGGCTACCGGGGGTATGGTTGGTCTTGGGGCGCTACTTGGCACCGGCACGCAGTCGAGATATGCCAGCCGTGGATTTATTGGCTCTGCCCTTGGGCCAACGTTCGGTCTGCTGGACACTATTACTGATGTGACTGCCGGGGTGCTGAATGGCGACGCTGGTGACCGGGTTCTGCATAACGTGCGTACACTTCTTCCAGGCAACAACCTGTTTTGGATTGCCCCGCTGATAAATCAGGTTGATCCGGGAATGAAATAACGTGACATGTCACAAAGGCTGAGGCACCCACAAAAAAGCCCGCGACGCGGGCTTATTCTTCCCACTTCTCATCGAAAAGGTCTTCTTCCAGTGGCATTGGGTGAGTTTTTGTTTTTTCAAAAAAGGCGTAGCTAACCGCGATTGCAGCCTCTGTGAATTCATCTTTTTCAGTCTCGTTATGGGCATCAGCATTCACAAAAAACATGACAAGCGCATCACGATTGTGATTTACCGAATAGACTAAAAAGCTATCACTAGTGGGGGTATACCTAACCTTGACAGATGCAATGTTTTTCCAGGCATCCCACGAAGATTTCTTTCCAGAGTGATCTTTAACGCTATCTTCCGGAACGTAATCTTTAAGGTCGGAATGAGTGTGCCTTACGTTCAGGTTAAGGATCTCTTTTGGCCGCGCAAAAGCCGCATCTTTCCCCATATCTGGGTGGTAACCTGTTTTCCAAAACTGCTTAAATGCCTCAGCAATTTTTTTCAATTCAGGATCAGATGCACAAAGGGCCGAGAAATTCTGCGTATGCAGTACTCGACCCCTGTATGTAACGACTTGATTTTGATTATTCTGCGACGCAGACGAACTCATAGTTCCCCTTATCATTACGAGAATCATAGAAAGCGCGAGATACACGCGCGGCGTGTTCTTTTGTCATAGTTACTTTTACGTACTCAGCGCCTTCACTAGCTGAACGTCTTGCGGCAGCTTGCGCTCTGCGCATCTGCAATCTTTCATTTCGCATGACATCACCTCATAATATAGAAACTTCATCAAACGGGATTTACCCTTGAGGTAATTTTACATCATTGATCCACTATAGCCAACTATTTTACATCCGCATTGCCCTTTAGACAAAGGCACTTCCTTGTGCCAGCGGCCTCAGAACCCGGGTAATGACTCCAACTTACTGATAGTGTTTTATGTTCAGATAATGCCCGATGACTTTGTCATGCAGCTCCACCGATTTTGAGAACGACA